>NZ_AP018829.1 GCF_003966695.1 Asticcacaulis excentricus | reverse complement strand
CCGGATGGCCAATGGCTGGTCTTCGTTTCCAACATGCACGGCGCCAACCACGTCTATGCGGTCGATGCGCGGCCGGGGGTGACCGGCTGATCATGTTTGAAAAGACCTATTACGCCACCCACCCCGACCAATTGGCGCTCGCCGACACGCAAGACCTGCGCGACCGTTATCTGATCCGCGGCCTGTTCGCCCCCGAAGCGGTCAGGTTCAACTACCTGCATCAGGAGCGCCTTGTGATCGGCGGGGCCGCCCCGGTACAGCAGCGCGTGGCCTTGCCTGAGGTGAGCGAGCCCACCTCGGCCGCCGGATCATCTTTTCTGGCGCGCCGCGAAATGGGCGTGGTCAATGTCGGCAGCGGTGCCGGCGTCGTGCGTGTTGAGGGGGTCGCCTATGCGCTCAGCCCGCTCGATGCCCTCTATATCGGTGCGGATACGGGCGAGGTGACGTTTGAGAGCGTGGACGCCGCGAGCCCGGCGCGCTTCTACCTGGCCTCTACCCCGTCGCATTTCAGCTACCCCACCCAGCACATCCCCCTGTCAGGCAGCCACCCGCTGGAGCGCGGCAGCCTTCAGACCTCAAACGAGCGCATTATCCATCAGCTGATCGTGCCGCGCGTCTGCCGTTCGGCGCAGTTGCTGATGGGCCTGACCCTGCTCAAGCCCGGCAATGTGTGGAACACCATGCCGCCGCACCTGCACGATCGCCGCTCAGAGGCCTATTTCTATTTTCAGATGGGGGAAAGCGATCGCGTGTTTCACTTCATGGGTCAGCCGGGCTACACGCGCCACCTCGTCTGCGCCAACGAAGACGCCATTATCTGCCCGCCGTGGTCGATCCATTGCGGGGCGGGCACGTCCAACTACGCCTTCATCTGGGCCATGGGCGGCGAAAACCTCGACTACGGCGATTTCAGCGAACTGGACCTGTGCCAACTCGCCTGAAGCGCTGGCTGTTACCAGTTCTGCGCCGTGTTTTCGTCGTCGATGTAAAGCGCCGACAGGCTGTCGACATAATCCATCAGCAATTCCGCGTACTCTTCAGCCGACAATCTCTGAAGCCGGTGCACCCGTGCCATGCGATAGTTCCAGAACGAGCTGATATGGCTGAGGATGCCGATACTCTCACCCAGTTCGAAGAACAGCGACGGCCCTTCCAGCAAAAAGCGGCGGAACGGCCCCGGATCACGCCCCTTGGTCAGGGCCAGATAAGCCTGATCATAGATGGCCAGGGTGCGACCCACCGCGACAATGGCGTGGGAAATGCGCCGTGCCAGACGCGGGCGGATGTCCCCCAGAAACTCCAGCACCGACTTGTCGCGCGTCAGCATGGGCTGATAGGTGGCCAGCCCGTTCAGCACCTTGTTCAGTTCCCCCTGAAGCTCGGTATAGCGCCATTTGAAATAGAGGAAGCCGCGCCAGGAAAAGATGCCGTCCGAAAATTCGGCGGTTGAGAGGCGCAGCGTCATGCGCAAAGGGTCAAGCTCGTTATCCAGCTCATTGGCCAGAATCTTACCGGCCAGTTTCAGCGTCGCCTGCTGCATGATGGTGCCGAAGGCTTCGCGCACCAGGCTTTCGATCTCACCATTGGCAAAGCCAATCATGCGGGCAATATCGGCCTGGGTGATATAGAGGTAACAGGGCGCCGGACGGTAACCGCGGCGGCCCAGATGTTCGCGCACCAGAAACGGATCGAGCGACGGCAGTTCGTCCAGCGCCCGCAAAACCTCGACATCCGGCAAGGACGCGACGGCCCTGGTATTATAGATATTGCGCAGAAAGGCCTCATAGCCGATCTGCCCGATCAGGATCGACTGCCCCCCCAGTTTCAGATCATCCGGATCAAAGGGCAGGATGATCTTGGTCGTGGTGCGCCGGGGCTTGGTGAACAGGTCCTGCTCATTGGCGCGCAGGGTGTGTTTGAGGATCAGGGCGCGGTTCATCTGCTGGTTGGCAAAGAACGGCTTTTGCCGGTATTCCGCCTGCTCGCCATGCGTGCGATAGACGTGACCCAGATTGAGCACGCGCGAGGTCGAGGCCGTCTCGCTGAGATTGGCAAGACTGCGAACCTCTTTTTGCCCGCCTGACATTTCGAAGACCATAAGCGGACCCCGCCCGACTCTGCATCTCGCCGGCCACCCGTTGCGACCGTGCGTCTCTTTAAGGTACACCACTTACATAGCCGCGAGATATGAGATCACGGGGTTAATGCGGGGTAAATAAACACCGGTCAGTTGCCTCTGTGAACCCTCCTTCGTAACACATTTTCGTGCATAATGGGAAATAATGGCCTATAGAGCCCGAGTTTAATGAGCGATGTGCGGAAAAGTGTGAGCGGTTTTCCGCAAAAACATCGCGACAAAACAAAAATTTAGAGCGAAATGACGATTCGACTCAAAGTCGTTTCGCTCTAATGAGCGATGCCCTCGCAAAAGGAAGTGCCATGCGTCGTCTTCTGGCTCTTGTCGTCATCTTTGTCGCCGTACTCGGCCTGACCGCTTTGGGGGTGTGGCAGGTGCAGCGCCTGATGTGGAAGACGGCGCTGATCGAAACCGTCAATGCCCGCGTCAACGCTCCCCCTCAGCCTTTGCGGGCAGGACCGGATGGCTGGCCCGCCTTTACGGCGGAACGCGATGAATACCGCCGCGTGACGCTAAGCGGGCATTTCCGCCACGATAAGGAGACGCAGGTCTATGCCCTGACCGATCTGGGGGCCGGATACTGGGTGATGACGCCGCTGGAGACGCCCGACGGCTTGGTCATGGTCAATCGCGGCTTTGTGCCAACCGACAAACGCGACCCGGCCACGCGCGCCGCCGGGCAGGTGTCAGGTGAGGTGCAGGTCACGGGGCTTGTCCGCCTGAGCCAGAACAAGGGCTGGCTGTTCTCACAGCCGAACGATCCGGCAAAAGACCAGTGGTTCCTGCGTGACGTGGCGCAGATCGCCCAAGCGCGTCAGGTGGCGGTGCCCGGCTGGTTCATCGACGCCGAGGCAGCGCCGGTGCCGGGCGGCTTACCGCAGGGCGGGTTGACCGTGGTGCGCTTTACCAACAACCATCTGGTCTATGCGCTCACGTGGTTCACCCTTGCGGGGGGACTGGCCGGGGTCAGTTTATGGCTGAGCCGTCGCGGTCGGCGTAAAGACGGTAATTAGCCACGAAAAGCACGAAAAGTTGGGAAAGGCGTAAGCAACGACCCGAAGGGCCTCTGTTAGACACGTAGCGCTTCGCACCACTTTTTATCAATCGGGTGTGTCTTGCGGGTGTGTCCGGCCTATGTCGGCCACGAACTTCTTTTTCGTGTCTTTTCGGCTAACCGACTTCACGCCCAAAGCAAAAGCGCCCGTCCGATGGACGAGCGCCTTGTCTTTTTCTCGTTTCAACCCTGCGGATCAGCGATCAGGCATGGACGTTGTTGAGCCAGCGCGCCAGACGCTCCTCATTACGGTCCATAATGGCCAGATGCAGGCGGCGGAACGGCGCATTGACCAGTTCCAGCGACACGTCGAACATGCCCAGACCGCGACGCGGAGCGACGGCGGCGACGATGTGGTCGCGCGGGATGGCGATGTCGAGCAGGATGCCCTGATATTCCAGACGGTCTTCATAGACGCGCAGTTCGCAACGCCACAGGACCGGCGTCAGGAACAGGGCGATCGAAACCGGGATCATCCCCAGCACCACGCCCGAAAACTGCTGCAGGACGGTGCCGCCCGCCAGATAGGCCTGTGACATCAGTAACACGCCTGCGACAATTTGAAGCAGGGCCGCGCTGAGCAGGGCAATCTTGACGACCGGTCCGAAACGGTAGGTGTGCAGAGCATTCGTCATATCAGTTCCTCCAGACTTGACGCCAAAACTCACGACAGCGTCAATTTGTCTCAGTGTTACGCGCCGCAACGGTTTGCGCAAGCGGAATCTGCGGCAATCTGACACATATGTCATTTATTTATCCCCAGACGCGGCCCTTCTCACGCATTTTTTACATAAGTGCTGAATTTCACATAACAAAATTACCCGCAGGGTTAATGATTTGCGACCTATGCGCCTGAGACAATTTGTCCCTTGCGCTTCTCCGCAATTTCATTAGGACGCGAACGCTTTGACATTTGAAAACCTCCCGCGTGCGGGACTTACTTCGGTGAACGCGTCGTGCATCTGAATTTTTTTGAAGGCAGGAACCTGATCCGCAAGGGCCTCATCGCAGGCCTGATGGTGACCGCTGCTGTGTCCTTGAGCGGCTGTGACTGGGCGCTGATGGACCCCAAGGGTCCGGTCGGTCTGGCACAAAAGGACCTGATCATCCTCGCCACCCTGCTCATGCTGATCCCGGTCGTGCCGGTGATCGTCATGACGCTGTGGTTCGCGTGGCGTTACCGCGCCTCCAACACCAAGGCGACCTATGATCCGAACTTCGAGCACTCCAACCGCATCGAAGCCGTGGTCTGGGCCATCCCGACGCTGATCATTATCGCGCTCGGCACCGTGACGTGGATTTCGACGCATGAGCTTGACCCGCACAAAAAGGTCGAGGCCGCCGCCGACAAGGTAGGCGTGACCCCCATCGAGGTGCAGGTCGTGGCGCTCGACTGGAAATGGCTGTTCATCTATCCGCAGTACGGTATCGCCACGGTTAACGAAATGGCCATGCCAGTGGGCGTGCCGGTGCATTTTGAGATCACCTCGGCCAGCGTTATGAACTCCTTCTTCATCCCGCAGCTCGGCACGCAGATCTACGCCATGAGCGGCATGCAAACCCACCTGTCGCTGCGCGCCGACCATGCCGGTGTCTATGACGGCATTTCGGCCAACTATTCGGGCTTTGGTTTTGCCGAGATGAAGTTCAAGGCCAAGGCCGTGGACCAGAGCGGCTTCGACGCCTGGGTGGCCAGCGCCAAGGCCTCTGGTCAGACGCTTGATGCTGGTGCCTACAAGACCTTGCACCAGAAAAGCACGCTGAAGGCCCCGGCCTATTATGCGGCGGTTCAGCCCGCCCTCTTCACCAAGATCCTCAATGGCTGCGCCGACGGTGGCCTGTGTAAGGAAGACGCCTTCAACATGGCGATGATGAAGAATCTGGTGCCCGGCGCGGTCGATTGCGTCGCCCCCGAAATTCTGACGTCCAAAAACAAGACGGCCGACAAGGTGGCGCTGAACCGCGCCACTCCGGAAAGCTGAGTTCCGCGCCGCCCCCACCGTTTGACCCGTAAAAAGATTATCACCCATGTCCAGCCCTGTCGCCGAACTCCACGAAGACCCCGTTCTTCGCTTCCTCTTCGGTAAACTCGATATCAGCTCCGTACCGTGGCACGACCCCATCATCATGGGGGCCGGTGCCGGTATGGTCGGTGCCGCCGTGCTCGTGCTCGGCCTGACCACCTATTTCAAGCTCTGGCCCTATGTGTGGAAAGAGTGGCTGACCAGCGTCGACCACAAGAAGATCGGCGTGATGTACATCATCCTTGCGCTCATCATGCTGCTGCGTGGCTTTGCCGACGCCCTGATGATGCGCGCACAGCAGGCCCTGGCCTCGGCGGGCGGTGCAGGCTTCCTGCCGCCTGACCACTTTGACCAGATCTTCACCGCCCACGGCGTGATCATGATCTTCTTCGTCGCCATGCCCTTCGTCATCGGCCTGATGAACGTCATCATGCCGCTTCAGATCGGGGCGCGCGACGTGGCCTTCCCCTATCTGAATAGCTTGAGCTTCTGGTTCACAGCGGCGGGTGCGGTGCTGATCAACGTCTCGCTGGTCATCGGTGAATTCGCCCACACGGGTTGGCTCGCCTATGCGCCCCTGTCCGGGATACAGTTCTCGCCAGGTGTGGGGGTTGATTATTATCTCTGGGCCATTCAGATTTCGGGGATAGGTACGACGCTGTCCGGGGTGAACCTGATTGCGACCATCTTCAAGATGCGCGCGCCGGGCATGACCCTGATGCGTATGCCGGTCTTCACCTGGACAACGCTGGCCGCCAACATCCTGATCGTCGCCGCCTTCCCCATCCTGACCGTCACTCTGGCGCTGCTGGGCCTCGACCGTTATCTGGGGATGCATTTCTTCACCAATGACGGCGGTGGCAACGCCATGCTGTACGTCAACCTGATCTGGGCCTGGGGTCACCCGGAAGTCTACATCCTCATCCTGCCCGCTTTCGGTATCTTCTCGGAGATCGTGGCCACCTTCTGCCGCAAGCGTCTGTTTGGCTATGACGCCATGGTCTATGCGACCATGTGTATCGCCATCCTGTCCTTTATCGTGTGGCTGCACCACTTCTTCACCATGGGCGCCGGGGCGAACGTCAACGCCTTCTTTGGCATCACCACCATGATCATCTCGATCCCCACCGGGGTTAAGGTGTTCAACTGGCTGTTCACCATGTACCGCGGCCGCGTGCGCCTCGAAGTGCCGATGCTGTGGACACTGGGCTTCATCATCACCTTCGTCATCGGCGGGGCGACCGGCGTCATGCTGGCCATTCCGGGTGCCGACTTCGTGCTGCACAACTCGGTCTTCCTGATCGCCCACTTCCACAATGTGATCATCGGCGGCGTGCTGTTCGGCTGTATCGCGGGCCTCAACTACTGGTTCCCGAAGGCCTTTGGCTTCCGACTGCATTCGGGCATCGGCAAGGTCAGCTTCTGGTGCTGGCTGATCGGCTTCTACGTCGCCTTTATGCCGCTCTATGCGCTGGGCCTGATGGGTATGACGCGCCGCCTGAGCCACATGGACAACCCTATCTGGCATCAGTACCTGATCGTCGCCGCCATCGGTGCTCTGATCATCTTCGCCGGCATCCTCGCCCAGATCGTGCAGATCGTTTATTCGATCTGGAAGCGCGATGAACTGCGTGACGACAGCGGCGACCCGTGGGATGGCCGCACGCTGGAGTGGGCGACCTCTTCGCCGCCGCCCTTCTATAATTTTGCCGTCACTCCGGCCATCGGCAACCACGATGCCTTCTGGGACGCCAAGCAGACGGGTCAGGCCTATATCCAGCCCAAGTCCTATGAGCCGATCCACATGCCGCGCAACACGGCCACCGGCCTGCTGATCGGTCTGGCCAGCATTCCGTTCGGCTTCGCGCTCGTCTGGCACATCTGGTGGCTGGCTGTCGTGACCCTGATCGGCATGATCGGTCTGGCTATTCTTCACTCCTTCAATGAAGACCGCGACTATTACGTTCAGCCTGATGAGATCAAGGCTATCGAAGACGCGCGCTTCGCCAAGCTCAACACAACGACGGAGGCGTAACCATGAGCAGCACCCCCGTTCACCCGGCGGAAAACCCCGTGGGCGCCTTCAAGGACCAGTTAGCGTCCGCCTACGACCACAATCCGAACGACGTCCACGACACGCACGACCATCATCACCACGACGAAGAGGCCAAGGTAACGCTCGGCTTCTGGATCTACCTGATGAGCGACTGCCTGATCTTTGCGACCCTGTTTGCCACCTTCGCGGTGCTGAAGGACGCAACCGCCGGCGGCCCCAATGGCCGTGAGCTGTTCGATCTCGGCTTTGTCGCCATCGAAACCTCGCTGCTTCTGCTGTCGTCGCTGACCTTTGGTCTGTCGATGATCTCGATGCAGAACAACAAGCTGAACGGCGTGCTGGGCTGGCTGGCCGTGACCGGGCTTCTGGGCCTCGGCTTCATGGGCATGGAACTTTATGAGTTCAACCACCTGATCCACGAAGGTGCCGGGCCTGACCGGTCGGCCTTCCTGTCGGCCTTCTTTACGCTGGTCGGCACGCACGGCCTGCACGTCACGTCGGGTCTGATCTGGATGGGCGTTATGTTCGTCCACCTCTTCCGCCGCGGCCTCACCCCCGCCAACCGCATCCGCATGATGGAGCTAAGCCTGTTCTGGCACTTCCTCGATATCATCTGGATCGGCGTTTTCAGCATCGTCTATCTGATGGGAGCCGCCTGATGCACATCCCTGACAAGCCCACCCTGCACCCTGCCAAAGACCCGCACACAGAACTGGCCGACCACCACGCGGTGGACAAGCTAAACAATGGCCAAGGCCACGATCATGGCGCCGGCCATGCCTCGGTGAAGGATTATCTGATTGGCTTCACCCTGTCGGTCATCCTGACGGCCATTCCGTTCGCCCTGACCATGCTGAAGCTTCTGCCGACCGCGACTCTGGTGCCGGTCATCCTGATCCTCGGCGTGATTCAGATTGTGGTGCACTTGCGCTACTTCCTGCACATGAACAGCTCGTCGAGCCAGGTGTGGAACAATCTCGCCTTTATCTTTACGGCGATTATTGTCGGCATCCTGATCGTTGGCTCCTTGTGGGTGATGACGCACCTCAACCACAATATGGCCCCCGGTATGATGAGCGGCGGCGGCATGGGCTAACCCCCGCCGCCCCACAGACGACCCCGTACCGCCCGGACCTGTCCGGGCGGTTTTTTTATGCCTGATGTACCGTCTAAATAAAATGATCATTGCAAAATTTTATATTATGAAATAATTTTTCCAAAACATTAAAACTCATCCGAAACAGGCGAAACCCATGCGACACATCTCACACTTTATCGGCGGACGGGCGGTAGCGGGGGTGTCGGGCCGGGTGGGTGAGGTCTTCGATCCCAATACCGGCCGGGTGCAGGCGCAGGTCGATCTGGGCACGCCCGATGAGCTGGCGCAGGCCGTGGCGGTGGCCAAGGCCGCGCAGCCGGGCTGGGCCGCGCTCAATCCTCAGCGCCGCGCGCGGGTGATGTTTGAGTTCAAGCGCCTGCTGGAACGCGATATGGACGCGCTGGCGCATCTTCTGGCGTCTGAGCATGGCAAGGTCATTTCGGACGCCAAGGGCGATATTCAGCGCGGGCTGGAGGTGGTGGAGTTCGTTTGCGGCATCCCGCATTTGCTGAAGGGTGAATACACCGAAGGGGCGGGGCCGGGTATTGATGTCTTTTCGCTGCGGCAGCCGCTGGGGGTGGTGGCTGGCATCACGCCGTTCAACTTCCCGGCCATGATCCCCATGTGGATGTTCGCCCCGGCACTGGCCACCGGCAATGCCTTTATCCTCAAGCCGTCCGAGCGTGACCCCTCCGTGCCCGTGCGGCTGGCGGAGCTTTTGCTGGAAGCGGGGCTGCCCGAAGGCGTGCTCAATGTCGTACATGGCGACAAGGTCGTGGTTGATGCCATACTCGATCACCCCGACATCCGCGCCGTGAGCTTCGTCGGCTCGTCCGACATCGCGCAATATGTCTATGGCCGCGGGTCGCAGAATGGCAAGCGGATGCAGTGCATGGGCGGGGCCAAGAACCACGGCATTGTCCTGCCTGATGCCGATCTCGATCAGGCCGTGGCCGATATTATGGGCGCCGCCTATGGGTCTGCCGGTGAACGCTGCATGGCCCTGCCCGTGGTGGTGCCGGTGGGCGAAGAGACGGCCGAGCGTCTTAGGCCCAAACTGCTGGCCGCCGCCGAAGCCTTGCGCGTCGGTGTCTCGACCGATGCCGAGGCCCACTATGGCCCGGTCGTGTCGGCGGCGCACAAGGCGCGCATCGAACACTATATCCAGATGGGCGTCGATGAGGGGGCCGAGCTGGTGCTCGACGGGCGCGGATTCCGGCTTCAGGGCCATGAGGACGGCTTCTTCCTGGCCCCCAGCCTGTTCGACCACGTCACACCCGCCATGCAGACCTATCAGGACGAAATCTTCGGCCCGGTACTGCAAATCGTGCGGGCCAGAACGCTGGAAGAGGCCATTCGCCTGCCGTCGCAACACCCCTACGGTAATGGCGTGGCCATCTTCACGCGCAATGGCGACGCGGCGCGCGAGTTTGCCTCACAGGTCGAGGTCGGCATGGTCGGCATCAATGTGCCCATCCCGGTGCCGGTGGCCTATCACTCCTTCGGCGGCTGGAAGCGCTCCGGCTTTGGCGACCTCAACCAGTACGGCATGGACGGCGTGCGCTTCTACACCCGCACCAAGACCGTCACCCAACGATGGCCGCGCGCGGGCCAGAGTCACGATTCCAGCTTCATTATTCCGACTATGCGTTGACGTTGAAATAAAAATTCCATTTACTAAACGAACAAAAAAAGCCGACCAATCGGCACGTCCATCCGGGGCCCCCGCCAAACGCCTTCGTCCCGGAGATCGAACAAATGACACAGCCGCAAGGCGCACGGTTCCACGGGAGGAACTCTTATGTCGATTAACCGCCGCCACCTGCTGGCCGCCAGTCTGGGTATGGGCCTTGGTCTGGGCCTGACCGCCTGTCAGAAATCCGGTTCTGCCTCCGCCACCGACGGCATTGTCGTCAGTTTCAGCGACCTGTCGCAGCCCTTCTTCGTCGCCATGCGCCGCGATCTGGAGGACGAGGCCAACAAGCTGGGCGTCAAGGTTCAGGTGCTGGACGGTCAGAACAATTCCTCAAAGCAGGTCTCCGATCTGGAGGCCGCGCGCGTTCAGGGCATTTCGGCGGTGATTATCGCGCCGACCGACTCCAAGGCGCTGGCCTCGGCCACCGACGCCCTGATCGACGAAAAGACCGTCGTTGTCTCCGTCGATCGTCAGATCGGTGGCGGCAAGCACCCGGTGCCGCATTTCGGGGCCAACAATGTCGAAGGCGGGCGCGCCATGGCCGACTGGGTGGTCAAGACCTATCCCAAGGGGGCCAAGGTGGTGGTCATCACCAATGATCCGGGCAGCACCTCTTCGATTGAGCGCGTCAAGGGCGTGCATGAGGGGCTGGCGGCGGGCGGTGCCGCCTATCAGATCGTCGCCGAACAGACCGGCAATTCCAAGCGCGATCAGGCCTTAAGCGTCACCCAAAACGTGCTTACCTCGATGGGCGGCGCGCACCCGGACGTCATCCTGTGCCTCAATGACGACATGGCCATGGGCGCGCTGGAGGCCATTCGCGGCGCAGGCTTTACGACGCAGCAGATCGCCGTCCTGGGCTTCGATGCCATCCCCGAAGCGTTGAAACGCATCCGCGACGGCGAAATGGCCGCCAGCGTCGAACAGAATCCGGGCGAGCAGATCCGCTCGGCCCTGCGCGCCGTGGTGGCCAATCTGAAAGACAAGACCCCCATCGTCTCTAAAAGCCTGACGCCGGTGCTGATCACCCGCGACACGCTCGCTCAGGCGTCACGTATCGGCGAAGTGAAATAGGCCGGTCATGGCCCTGCTTGAGGCTCAAGACATCACCAAGCGTTTCCCCGGTGTCGTGGCGCTGGGCGGGGCGAGCCTGCGCGTCGAACCGGGCGAGGTTCACGCCCTGCTGGGCGAAAACGGCGCGGGCAAATCGACGCTCCTGAAAATCCTCGCCGGGGCTCAAGGTAGCGACGGCGGGCAGCTCACCTTTGACGCTAAGCCCCTGCGTCCCGACGATACGCCCAGCCAGAGGCAGAAGGCGGGCATTGTTACCATCTATCAGGAGTTCAACCTTCAGCCCTTTCTGAGCGTCGCCGAAAACCTCTACCTGGGGCGCGAGCCCCTGCGGTTCGGCCTGATTGATCATCGGCAGATGCGCGCGGATGCCCGGCGCATACTGGACGATCTGGGCCTCAGCCTCGATCCCGATCTGGAGGTCAGCCGCCTCAATGTCGCCGATCAGCAGATGGTCGAAATCGCCAGAGCCATGACGCTTCAGGCGAAGCTGATCATCATGGACGAACCCACAGCGGCGCTTAGCCCGCGTGAGGTGGACATCCTTCACCGCATTGTCGGCACGCTGAAGGCGCGCGGCATCGCGGTCATCTATGTCACCCACCGCCTGAAGGAGGTGAAGGCCATTTGCGACGCCTACACGGTGTTGCGTGACGGGCGCTTTGTGGCCAGCGGACAGGTTTCGGACGTCAGTATCGACGACATGGTGCGCCTGATGATCGGGCGCGATGTCGCCTTTCTCAAGCGCCCGCCGCGGCAGGTCGCACCGACGCCGGTGCTACGCATAGACGGGGTCAGCCGCCGACGCGGCGCGCACGAGGCGCGCGGCACCTCGCTCGACAATATCTCTTTTGAGGTGCACGCCGGGGAAATCGTCGGTCTGGCCGGGCTGGTCGGCGCGGGCCGCACCGATCTGGCGCGCGTGCTTTACGGGGCCGACCGCAAGGATAGTGGCCGCATCCATCTGTGTGGCCGCGCCCTCGACATTCAGTCACCGGCGCAGGCGCTGAGCGCCGGGATCGCGCTGGTCCCCGAAGACCGAAAACAGCAGGGCTGTTTCCTCGATCACTCCATCCGCCATAACCTGTCGCTGTCGGGCCTGAAGGCCCTGTCGCGTCCCGGTGGCTTCGTCGATGAAGGGGCCGAACGCCGCCTTGTTGAAACCTTCCGGCAGAAGCTGCGCATCCGTATGAGCAGCCCCGAAGCCGCCATCGGCACCCTGTCCGGCGGCAATCAGCAAAAGGTGCTTCTGGCGCGCTGCATGGCCCTGTCGCCCAAGGTGCTGATCGTCGATGAGCCGACGCGCGGCATTGATGTCGGTGCCAAGGCCGACGTGCATCAGGTCCTGTTCGACATGGCGGCAGACGGCATGGCGGTCATCGTCATCTCCTCCGAACTACCCGAAGTGATGGCCGTCAGCGACCGCATCATCGTCTTCCGCGAAGGCCGTATCACTGGCACGCTGGAAGCCGCCGACGCCGATGAAGAAACCCTGATGGCGCTGATGGCCACCGGCAGCGCCCCCCAAGCCCCCAACCCTTGAGTCCCCTTGATGACCGCCACCCCTGCCCCCGCCCCCGACCCGTCTGCGCCTCCGGCCAAACCGCCCTTCGACACGGTGGCCTTTTTGCGGACCTGGGGGACGACCCTGTTCCTGCTGCTGCTGATTATTGGATTTGCAGCGTGGAACCCGCGCTTTCTGTCGCTGCGCAATGCGCTCAACATCCTGACCGAGGTGTCGATCTATGGCGTCATTGCCGTCGGCATGACCTTCGTTATCCTCACCGCCGGGGTCGATCTGGCGGTAGGCTCGCTTCTGGCCTTTGCGGCGATTGCCGCCGCCTCCGTGGTGCAGCATATGGGCGGCGACCTGCCGCAATGGCTGGTAGCGCTCAGCCTTGCCTCGGCCATCGGTCTGGCAGCCGGCTATGCGCACGGCAAGACGATTACCTGGCTGAAGGTACCGGCCTTTATCGTGACGCTGGGCGGCATGACCATCTGGCGCGGCGCGACCCTGATTCTCAATGACGGCGGCCCGATTTCCGGCTTTGATGCCGGTTATCGCTGGTGGGGCACGGGGACGGTTCTGGGTGTGCCGGTGCCCGTCATCCTGTTTGCGCTGGTGGCGCTGGCCGGGCACGTGACGCTGCGCTACACGCGCTTCGGGCGGCAGGTCTATGCGGTGGGGGGCAATGCCGAGGCCGCACGGCTGGCCGGGATCAATGTCAAGGCCATACTGATCAGCGTCTATGTGATCGTCGGCTTTCTGGCCGGGCTGTCAGGGTTTCTTCTGTCGGCGCGTCTAGGCTCGGCGGAAGCTGTGGCAGGCATCAATTACGAGTTGCGCGTCATCGCCTCGGTCGTCATCGGCGGGGCCAGCCTGTCGGGCGGGGCGGGCAATATCCGCGGCACGCTGATCGGGGCCCTGCTGATCGGCGTGCTGTCGAACGGGCTCGTCATCATGCACGTGTCGTCCTATTTCCAGCAGGTGGTGATCGGCCTGATCATCGTCGCGGCCGTGGCCTTTGATGCCTACGCCAAATCGCATCGCGGAAAGGTCTGATCGCATGTCCTATGGTTTGAAACGCAGCGGTTCGGTCTGCGCTCTGGTGATGGCGGCCGCCCTCTTCACCCTTAGCGTCCCGGCACTCGCGCAGCCAACGGCCACCCCGGACTATACCGCGCTGGCTAACCCGTTCGTCGGCGTTGATGACGGCGGCAATACGGTCCCCGGCGCAGGCATCCCCTTCGGATTTATCTCCTTAAGCCCGGATACGGCCAATGGCGACACCAATGGCTACGACTCCAAAAGCGCCATTCTGGGCTTCAGCTTCACCCACGTCACCGGTACCGGCGGCACCAGCAAGTACGGCAATTTCCGCGTCACCCCGACGTCTGGGGAACTGGGCGTCAACCATCTGGTCTTCGCCAAGCACGATGAGACGGCCTCGCCCGGCTATTACGCCGTGACTCTGGCCAACGAACCGGCCAAGGCGGTGCGCGTCGAGCTGACGGCCTCGCGGCTTGTGGGCTTTCAGCGCGTGACCTTTCCCAAGGGCGCGCCGGGTCAGTTCGTGCTCGACGCCACCTCGGTCATCGGCCTGCGCGGCAGCGGTCAGCGCACCACGGCGGCTCAGGTTGAGGTGGTGGACGACCACACCCTCTCCGGCTGGGCCAGCTTTGAAGGCGGCTGGAACCCCGCCCCCTATAAGCTCTACTTCTACGCCGTCTTCGACCGTCCGGCGGTCAAATACGGGGCGTGGAAGGCCCGGCAGGGTGAGGCGCAGATTCAGGCCGGCATCGGGCGTCTGGACGGCGGCAATCAGACCAAGAGCGCGGCCAACCGCCAGGGGCTGATGATCGAATATGACACCGAGCAGGAGTTTTCGAACCGCTTGGGCGGCTTCATGACGTTCGATACGGCCAACAACTCTGTCGTGCAGATGAAGCTGGCCGTCTCCTTCATCAGCGTCGAAAAGGCCAAGGCCAATCTGGCCGCCGAACTGCCCGGCTGGGACTTCGATGCGCAGCACGCCAAGGCGCGCGACCTGTGGAACGGCGCGCTTGCCAAAATCGAGGTCGAAGGCGGCGACGATACCCAGAGACGCAACTTCTATTCGGGGCTTTACCGCAGCCACACCATGCCGCACGACCTGAGCGGCGAAAACGTGTGGTGGAACTCAACCGAGCCCCATTACGAGGATTTCTATACCCTTTGGGACACGTTCCGCACCCTGCATCCGCTGATGACCATCATCCAGCCGCAGCGTCAGCGCGACATGATCCGTTCGCTGATCGACACCTATGCCCATACGGGCTGGCTGCCGGATTCGCGCATTGCCGGGGCCAACGGCATGACCCAGGGCGGTTCAAACGGCGACGTTCTGATCGCCGATGCCGTGGTCAAAAACCTCGGTGGCTTTGATGTCAAACAAGCCTATGCCGCTTTGCGCAAGGACGGCGAGGTCGAAAGCGACAAGCCCTTCCTTCGGGGGCGCGTGCTAAAGGACTATCTGTCTCTGGGCTATGTGTCGCTGAGCCAGACGCGCTCGGCCTCGCGCACGCTGGAATACGCCTATAACGACTTCGCCATCGCCTCGGTGGCGGCGCATCTGGGTGAAAAAGCCGATCAGGCCCGCTATCTCAAGCGCGCCGAGGCGTGGAAAAAGCTGTGGGACGACGATCTGGGCTGCATCCGTCCGCGCTATGCCGACGGGCGGTGGCTTGAAAACTTCACCTGCACCTATGACTATCCGGACAAGTCCGGCCCGTGGTGGGAAGCCCCCTTCTATGAGGGCAATTCGCTGCAATATTCGACCTATGTGCCGCACGATGTCGAAGGGCTGATGGCCAAGACTGGCGGGCGCGAAGGCTTTGTGCGCTGGCTCGACCGCCTGTTTGATGAAGGCTATTACGTGCAGGGCAATGAGCCCGATATTCTGGCTCCCTGGCTCTATATCCACGCCGGGCGTCCGGACCGCACGGCCGAGCGCGTGCGGCGCATCCTGTCGGTGCACTATAAGCCGACGCGCAACGGCCTGCCCGGCAATGACGATGCGGGCACCATGTCGTCATGGTATGTGTGGGCCAGTCTGGGGCTCTACCCCAATGCGGGGCAGCCCTTCTACTACATCGGCTCGCCCCTGTTCCGGAAGACAACCATCCATCTGGAAGGCGGCAAGACGTTTCAGATCATCGCGCCCAAGACCTCAGAGGCCAATCTCTATATCGTGGGCGCGCGTCTGAACGGCAAGGCGATCGACCGTGCCTGGCTTACCCATGCCGAGCTGAGCAAGGGCGGTACGCTGGAGCTGGATATGGCGGCCCAACCCTCTGGTTGGGCCACAAGGTTTACTAGATCGAAATGACTTTAAGAGGAATCGCCATTTCGCTCTAAATTTTTGTTTTGTCGCGATGTTTTTGCGGAAAACCGCTCACACTTTTCCGCACATCGCTCTAAACCCTGACGACCTGACCGGTGGCGACCGAATAGGCCGCCGCTTCGGCCAGTTCCAGCGCGCGCACGGCGTCGTCATAGCCGACCATCGGCTTCGCCTTGCCCGCCACGATGTCGGCAAAGTGCGCGATTTCGCTGCGATAGGCCTCGGCATAGCGGTCGAGGAAGAAGTTCTGGAAGGCATCGAGCACCGGGCCTTCGGCGCCCCAGTGTGCCACCGTGCTTTCCAGCACATTGTCGGCTTTCAGAAGCCCCTTCTGTCCGTAGGCTTCGAGGCGCTGATCGTAGCCGTAGCCGGAACGGCGCGAATTACTGATGACGCAAAGACGGCCTGAGGCGGTTTTCAGTGTGGTTTTGGCGGTGTCCACATCCCCCGCCTCACCGATGGCCGGATCGACCAGACAGGCCGCCGCCGCATAGACCTCAACAATCTCTTCGCCCAGAATGAAGCGCGCCATGTCGAAATCGTGGATGGCCATGTCCTTGAACAGGCCGCCCGACACCTTGACGTAAGACACCGGCGGCGGCGCGGGATCATGGCTGACGATCAGAAGGCTTTCCAAAGCGCCGATACGCCCGGCCTCAAGCTGTTGTTTCAGTGCCCCGAAATGGCGATCGAACCGGCGATTGAAGCCCAGCAAAAGCGGCTTGTTCCCACCCAGTTGCGCCGCGGCCCCGCGCGCGGTTTCCAGATCCTGATCCAGCGGCTTTTCGCACAGGACCGCCTTGCCCGCCGCGATGCATTGAAGCGTCTGCGTCAGGTGCTGATCCGTCGGTGAGGCGATGACTACGCCCTTGACGTTCGGATCGGCCAGCACCGCCTCAAAGGTCGATACCTCCGATCCCAGCGCTTTTGCCAGTTCCGCCGCGCTGTCGCCCACCGGATCAACAATAGCCTTCAGATGTAAGGCCGGGTGCGCGGCGACATTTCTGGCGTGGATACGACCGATACGCCCGGCCCCGATAACAGCCACTTCAAACATTGCGTTTCCTTTGGTTTGGGTCTGGCGGCAGGCCTGACCCCGCTTTGAAATATTTATTCCATTTTTGAAACCCAAGCCTTACAAAAGGGCTCCACGTTTGGCTTTGTGTTTTGGAACAAATATTCCATATTGTGTCAACTTGGAAAATGCCTGATTCCCTTCTCTGCGGCGGAGCGACCCGATGAGCCCACACCCGGCGGAAACACCCGAAGATTCCTTGCCCGGCGGTGACGCCCCGCAAACGCTGGAGGCATTACGCACGGCCATCATGCGCCAGTATGACGACGCCTCACGGCGTATGAAACAGGTGGCCAGTTTCGTGCTGGACAAGCCCGAAGACGTGGCGTTTGAGACGCTGGCTGTGGTCGCCGAACGCGCCGATGTGCAGCCTTCGACGCTGGTGCGCTTTGCCAAGACGCTGGGCTATGCCGGGGCCTCTCAGATGCAGAAGGTCATCCGCGATGAGCTGTTGTCCAGCCATATCAGTCTGGCCTACGGGGAACGCGCCCGCGCCTTCGGGGCCTCTGAAGGCGTGGGAGACGAAGCGCTCAGCACCATTCTGGACGAATTTGCCGAGGCCGATATTCTGGCTCTCACCCATTTGCGGCAAAGCGTGTCTGAGGATCAGATTCGCACCAGTGTTGAGGCCATTATCGCCGCTGACAACGTCTATATTGCCGGGTTCCGTCGCGCCTTTCCGGTCGCCTCCTACCTGGCCTATGCCCTTCAGCGCGCGGGCAAGCGCGTGGTGTTTCTCGATGGAGCGGGGGGTTTGTGGGAGCAACAGGCGCGCGGCATCCGTGCCGAAGACCTTTTGATTGCCATCAGTTTCCGGCCCTATGCCGAAGAAACCGTGCGTTGCCATGCGCTGGCGCTGGAACGCGGCGCACAGGTCCTTTCGATCACCGATTCCAATGTCTCGCCCCTCGTCAAGCCGGGGCATCAGAGCCTGTTGCTGCGCGAATCCGAAGTGCGCGCCTTCCGCTCGCTGACCGCGCCCCTGTGTCTGGCGCAGTCCCTCGTCGTCGCCTACGCCTTCGCCATTACACCTGAAGGGTAAAATCGTTTTGAAATGGTAATTGCAAAATTTCAAATAAAGAAATAAACATTCCAAAAGAGGCCGCTTCACGTGCCTCGTGGGAGGTTTTATGGGCGCTCGCACCCTTGGCGGACTGGATGTCATCACGCTGGGCCGGTCCAGTGTGGACCTGTACGGGCAGCAGATCGGTGGCCGTCTCGAAGACATGGCCTCGTTTGCCAAATATGTCGGCGGCAGCCCGACCAATACGGCCATCGGTGCCGCGCGGCTGGGGCTGAAGGCCGGGCTGATCACGCGCGTCGGGGCCGACCATATGGGTCGCTTCATTCTTGAGGCGCTGCGCCGCGAAGGGGTGGATACGACCGGCGTGGTGACCGATCCGGCGCGCCTGACCGCGCTGGTGCTTCTGGGGATCGTCGATAAGGACACCTTCCCGCTTATCTTTTACCGCGAAAATTGCGCCGATATGGCCATCGACATGGCCGATATTGATACCTCATGGCTGACCTCGGCGCGTGCACTGGTCATCGACGGCACCCACCTGTCGCAGCCGGGCGTCTTTGCCGCCAGCCTGGAGGCCGTGCGGCAGGTAAAGGCCGCCGGCGGTCAGATCGCCTTTGACATCGACTACCGCCCCGTTCTGTGGGGCCTGACGACGCGCGACATGGGCGAGCAGCGCTATGTCGCCGATCCGGAAGTCACGCGGCGTCTGGCCACCGTGACGCCCTTGTGTGACCTGATTATCGGCACTGAGGAAGAGGTGCGGATTCTGGGCGGGCATGAGGATGTGATTACCGCCCTGAAGGCCATCCGCGCCCAGACGAACGCCATACTGGTGTGCAAGCTGGGGCCGGACGGCTGTGCCATCTTCCCCGGTGAAGTGCCCGACCGCATCGCTGACGGGCTGGTCGTGCCGGGCTTTGCCATTGAGGTGATGAACGTGCTGGGGGCTGGAGACGCCTTCAGCGCCGGCTTCCTGCGCGGGTGGCTGGGTGGCGAAGACCTCGCCACCTGCGGGCGCTGGGCCAATGCCTGCGGCGCGCTGGTGGTGACCCGCCATTCCTGCGCCCCGGCCATGCCGACCTTTGATGAATTGCAGGCCTTTATGGCCGCGCAACACCCTATGACGGCTGAGGCCCAAAACGCGCTCGATCACCTGCACTGGGCGCGCACCCGCCACCGCGACTATGACGCCCTGATGATCCTCGCCATGGATCACCGTTTCCAGTTCGAGGAGATGGCCAGCGATTTCGGGGCCGACCTGTCGCGCGTCTCGGCTTTCAAGCGGCTGGCGCTCAGGGCCGTGGACCGTCTGGCGCAGGGCCATGCCGATTTCGGCGTGCTACTCGATGGTCGCTATGGGGCCGAGGCGCTCAGCGAAGCCGGACATACGACCTACTGGATCGGTCGCCCGGTCGAGGTGCCAAAATCACGACCTCTGCAATTTGAAACCGGGGCCGATGTCGGGCTCGACCTGCACACCTGGCCCGTCAATCAGGTGGTCAAGTGCCTCGTCCTCTATCACCCCGACGATGAGAAAGCCCTGCGCGACGAACAGGAGCGTCAGTTGATCACCCTGTTCGATGCCTGCCGTCGCTCAGGCCATGAACTGCTGCTGGAACTGATCCTGCCTGCCGGTATGGCGTCGGACGCCATGACCCGCGCGCGGGGGATGCAGCGCCTGTACGACCTTGGTATCAAGCCCGACTGGTGGAAGCTGGAACCCGTCGCGGACGCTGACAACTGGCGACACATCGAAGCCGTCATCGCTGATAATGACCCACTGTGTCGCGGCGTGGTGGTGCTGGGCCTCTCTGCGCCCGAAAACGAGCTTCTGGAAGCCTTTGCGGTGGCTGCCCGTTTTGAGTGCGTGAAGGGTTTTGCCATCGGTCGGACCATCTTCCACGATGTGGCGGCCCAGTGGCTGCGGGGCGAAATGGATGATGACGCCGCCACCGCGGTTATGGCAGACAAGCTGTCGCGGCTGGTGGACGGGTGGCGGGCCATTCGTCAGCCCCGCCAATAACCGGGAGAGACGCCATGACCCTTATCCGACTGACCATGGCTCAGGCCCTGACGCGCTGGATGGCCGTGCAGATGATCGACTCAGAGGACGGCCCTGTGCCCTTCTTTGCCGGCGTCTGGGCCATTTTCGGGCACGGCAATGTGGCCGGTCTGGGAGAAGCCCTCTATGCGGTGCGCGATCGCCTGCCGACCTATCGCGCCCATAACGAACAGGGCATGGCGCACGCCGCCATCGCCTATGCCAAGCAGATGGCGCGGCGGCGCGCCTTTGCCTGCACTACCTCCATCGGGCCGGGGGCGACCAATATGGTCACCGCCGCCGCCGTCGCCCATGTCAACCGTCTGCCGGTCCTCTTCCTGCCCGGCGACGTCTATGCCAGCCGCCGCCCCGACCCGGTCTTGCAGCAGATCGAAGCCTTCGGCGACGCGACCGTCTCGGCCAATGACTGTTTCCGGCCCGTCTCGCGCTATTTCGACCGCATCACCCGCCCGGAACAGATACTGAAGGCCCTGCCCGCCGCCATGACCGTGCTGACGGATCCAGCCAACTGCGGCCCGGTAACGCTGGCCCTGTGTCAGGATGTGCAGGCCGAAGCCTTTGACTATCCAGACAAATTCTTTGAGCCGCGCCTGTGGCCCCTACGCCGCGCCCCGGCCGATGCCCATGATCTGGCCGCCCTGCATCAGGCGCTGACTGAGGCCAAACGCCCGCTGGTCATCGCCGGGGGCGGCGTGCGCTACAGTCAGGCCGAAAGCGCCCTGTCGGCCTTTTGTCTGAGCCACCGCATTCCCTTTTGTGAGACGCAAGCGGGCAAAGGCGCCCTGCCCTATGACCACCCGCTCAATCTGGGGGCCATCGGCGTCACCGGCACGGACGCCGCCAATCAGGCGGCGCGTGAAGCCGACCTGATTATCGCCATCGGCACACGGCTACAGGACTTCACGACCGGTTCCGCCGCCCTCTTCCCGCAAGCGCGCATCGCCTCGATCAATACGGCGGCCTTCGATGCGCACAAGTTCGACGCCCTACCCGTCATTGGCGACGCGAAGACCGTCCTGTCGCAGATCGCGAGCAACTATCAGGCCCCGCAGGACTGGGCCGAGCGTCTGAGCGCCGCCCGCTCTGTCTGGGAGGCCCGCGCTGACGCGGTGATGGCCGCTCAGGGCACGCCCACCGAGGCGCAGGTGTTGGGCGCGCTGATGCGACGGGCCCCTGAAAACGCCGTGGTCGTGGCCGCCGCCGGAGGCCTGCCCGGTGATATGCACAAGCTGTGGCGCACGCGCCAGAGCGGTGGTTATCATATGGAATATGGCTATTCCTGCATGGGCTATGAGATCGCTGGCGGGTTGGGCGTGGCCATGGCCGAGCCAGAGCGCGAGGTCTATGTGCTGGTCGGCGACGGCAGCTATATGATGATGAACTCAGAGCTGGCCACCGCCGTGATGATGGGCGTGCGCCTGACCGTTATCCTGATCGACAATCGCGGCTTTGGCTGCATCCATCGCCTGCAAAAGGTGACGGGCGGGGAGCCGTTCAACAACCGCCTCGAAGACAGTCACCACGACACCCTGCCGGATATCGACTTCGTGGCCCACGCCCGCGCCATGGGGGCCCACGCCGTGGACGCGGCCACAATCGACGCACTGGAAAGCGCTATCGAAGCCGCAAGAACCCGCGGCGGTGTCAATCTGATCCTCATCGAAACCGAGGCCACGCAGGGGCTTGGCGAAGGTGGGGCCTGGTGGGACGTGGCCGTCCCCGAAGTCTCCGACTCTGCCGCCGTGCGGGCCGCCCGCAGCGCCTATGACCAAAAACTCAAAACACTCAGGGATCCCTCATGACCATTACTTTCGGCGTCAGCCCCATTGCCTGGATCAATGACGACATGCCCGAACTGGGCGGCGATACCCCGCTTGACAGCGTTCTGAAAGACATTGCCGAGGTTGGTTTCGCCGGATCGGAGCTGGGCGGCAAATTTCCCAAAGAGCCTTCGGTGCTGAAGGCCCTGCTGGATGGCTACGGGCTGGAACTGGTCGGCGGCTGGTATAGCTGCGAGCTTCTGACGCGCGACGCCGAGGCGGAAATCGACGCCCTGCAAGGGCATCTGGCGCTTTTGAAGGCCATGGGTAGCCGCGTTTTCGTGATCGCCGAAACGAGCAATGCCATCCACGGGCAGAAGGACATCCCGCTGAAGAACCGCCCGCATCTCGATGCCGAAGGCTGGGCGCGTTTTGGGGCGCGGCTCAGTGCGGTGGCCGACTATGTCAACGGTCAGGGCCTCAAGCTCGCCTACCA
This sequence comes from Asticcacaulis excentricus, assembly GCF_003966695.1. Lineage (NCBI taxonomy): Bacteria > Pseudomonadati > Pseudomonadota > Alphaproteobacteria > Caulobacterales > Caulobacteraceae > Asticcacaulis > Asticcacaulis excentricus. Next base: position 268,930 of record NZ_AP018829.1, on the reverse strand, counting down.
CTATCATCTGGGCACGGTTGTGCAGGACGAAGCGGACCTGACGGCGTTTCTGGCCCACACCACGCCCAATGTCGGGGTGACGCTTGATACAGGCCACGCGGTTCTGGGCGGTATCGACCCCTATGGCCTGATCGACAGCCATCCGGAGCGCATCGTCCACGTCCATTGCAAGGATGTGCGTCAGGCCGTGTTTGACCAGACCGCCGGGGCTGAGGCCAGCTTCCTTAACGGCGTGCTGGCCGGTATGTTCACCGTGCCAGGCGACGGCTCGATTGACTTTGACCGCATTATGCAGGGGCTAAAGCGTATCGGCTATGCCGGCTGGATCATCATCGAGGCCGAGCAGGACCCGGCTAAGGCCGATCCGCGCGCCTATGCGGAGATGGGGCTGAAAACCCTGCGCACCGCCGCTCAGGCCGCCGGTCTGTCAGAGGCCGCCCGATGAGCCATCTGCGCGTCCGCCCGGCCCCGCCCGATGCCGAAGGCCGCGTCACCGTCATCACGCCGCAGTCGGCCGGCTGGACCTATGTCGGTTTCACGCTGGTGCGGCTGGTGGCCGGTCAGACCTATCGCGGACAGGACGAGACGCGCGAAACCTGCCTCGTCATCGTCAGCGGCACCGCCGATATAGAGGCCGGAACAGAGCCCTTCGCCGCCGTGGGGGGGCGCCGCTCGCCGTTCGAGGACGCGCCGCCGGGGGCCGTCTTCGTACCGCCCGCTACCCCCTATGCCGTAACGGCTCAGGACGCCGTTGAGCTGGCCGTCTGCACGGCACCGGGTCAGGCCGGGGATGCGGTGCGCCAGATCGCGGCCTCAGACATGTCACGCGAAGTGCGCGGTCAGGGCACCAATACCCGCTATATCCGCAACATCCTGCCGCAGGACCGCCCGGCCCACAGCCTGCTGGTGGTCGAGGTCGTCACCCCCGCCGGTCACTGGTCGAGCTATCCGCCGCACAAGCACGACAGCGCTGAGCCCGAGCTGGAGACCCAGCTCGAAGAAACCTATTATCACCGCATCGACCCGCCGCAGGGCTTCGGCTTCCAGCGCGTCTATACCGACGACCGCAGCCTCGATGAAGCGGTGCTGGTCGAAGATGGCGATGTGGTGCTGGTGCCGCGTGGCTATCACCCGGTCGGCGCACCGCACGGCTATAGCCTCTACTACCTCAACGTCATGGCCGGGCCGGAACGGCGCTGGATCTTCCGCAATGACCCGCAGCACGAATGGATGCTTAAGGGCTGAGGGTGGGTTCAAGAGGCAGGGGTCACGACCCCTGCACCCCGAAACGCGGTGCGAACCGGTCTTCGGGCGGAGCCCCTTCGATCTGTTTAGCTTTCGGACACCTCAAGGAACAGCCGCACCAGCTCGCTATTAATGTAATAGTTGTTCTTGCCGGAACGGTGCTTTTCGACAAAACCCTGCTCGGCCAACGTATCGAGATAACGCGCCGCCGTCTGACGGGTCACTCCCAGATCATTCTGGACGTATTCAATGCGGGTGTAAGGGTGGCGGAACAGATTGTTCAGCAGGTCCTGACTGTAGAGTTTGGGTAAGTCCTCGCGCATCCGATGCTTTACACGGGCCATCTGTTCCCGGATGCCTTCAACCAGTCGTATCGTGGTGGCCGAGGTTTCCGCCACGGCCTCCAGCATGAAAACAACCCAGTCTTCCCACGCGCTCTCATCACGCACGGCTTGCAGCAGGCGGTAATAGTCCGCTTTGTGACGGGTTATATGGCGGGACAGGTACAGGATCGGAATGTCCAGCAAACCTGTCCGCGTCAGATACAACACATTGAGAATTCGGCCAATTCGCCCGTTCCCGTCCGGAAAAGGATGGATGCTTTCAAACTGGTGATGGATCAGTGCCATCTTGATCAAAGGGTCAAGCGCCGACAATTCATCATCATTAATGAAGCGTTCCAGCCCGGCCATGTGGCCCAGAATGGCTTGCCCGTCCTGCGGCGGGACGAACACGGTTTCGCCCGTCATCTCGTTTTTCAGCGCCGTCCCCGGCACAACCCGAAAGCCGTCATTGCGCCCCTTGAGCAATCGGAACATCTCGATGAGAGCCGCATTGGGTATCAATCCGTCTGTTTGACGTAGCCGGTCGTATCCTAACCGCAAGGCATCCCGATAGAGCGCCACCTCCTTGGCGGCAGGCGATTGCGGGTCATCCGGGAACAGGTCCGTTTGAAACAACTCGTCCTGCGTCGTAACGATATTCTCGATTTCCGAAGACGCCTTGGCCTCCTGCAAGGCAAGTGTGTCAATCAATATACCTTGATTGGGTATGGTGCGGGCCTGACCTTTCAGATCGGCCAAGGCACGGCTGGCCCGCGTCAGCGCCTTGTAAACGCGCACGGTCTCCAGTTCGACCGGCGGGGGAAGATCGGGAATGGCATAGGTCGGGACCAACATGGCAAGCGTTTTAACATGAAACCCAGAACATGTTATGAAAATCTCATTTTTCTAACATGAGAGGTTCAATATGTTCGGAAAGTCGCTTTTCGCGAACATGAAAAAGAAGGCAGGGGTCACGACCCCTGCGCCCCGAAACGCGGTGCGAACTGGTCTTCGGGCGAAGCCCCCTGCCCTATCCGCTTCCGCACTTGGCCAGCCGTTCGCGCTCCCGGTTAGGGGGTGAAGGGGCCTGCGGCCCCTTCAATGGTCTTCTAAAAAAATGCCAAAAATAACAAATCCACGTAAAAGGCCCTCAGAGGCCCGCACAGCGGATTTTTTGGTTTTGGCCACAAGGCCTCAAAAAGGTGTTCGAAGGCCGCTCACGCGCCACCTGAGCGCCTCACAACTGCCGAGGTGTCTATAAATGCTCGGCACATCACTAAGACTCTGATTTTGAATCAGAAATTCAGCGTTTGAGCGGCCCGATGGGCACGGGTTCACCGAAATCGGGGGTCCCATCCTTACGCCACTTCACATATTGCAATCGGGAGTGGCGGTTAGGATCAAAAAGCGAGTTGCCCTTGATCTCCTTGTAGTCACGGGCGTGATAGACGATGACGTCACGACCGCGTTCATCGACGGTGAAGCCATTGTGCCCCGGCCCCCAGATGTTGTTCTTTTCCGAGCTGGCGAAGACCGGCACCGGCGACTTGCTCCACGAAGCCGGGTCCATCAGGTCGGCATCGGCCTTGGCCGTCAGAAGGCCAAGACAGTAGTTGTGATCGGTCGCCGAGGCGGAGTAGGTCACGAAGACGCGGCCATTGCGGATCAGCACGGCCGGCCCTTCGGCGACCTTGTACTTCACCGTCTCCCAGTCATAGGTCGGAATGGTCAGGCGCACGGGCGTCTTTGCAAAGGTCGTCGCCGTGGCCAGAGGCGCTAGGTAAAGGTTGGAATTGGTGTCGATGCCGGGCTCCTTCTGCGCCCATATCATGTAGGTCACGCCACGATGCGCGAACAGACTGGCGTCGAGATTGAAGGTGTCCCAGGGCATCTGCACTTGCACAGGCGCGTTCCACTTGGCGGTCAGCGGATTGGATTCCGCCGTCGAGATGACATAGGTGCGCACGCGGAAGGGTTCGCCCTTGTCCCCTGCTCCGAAATAGAGGCGCCATTGGCCATCATAATGATGCAGCTCCGGCGCCCAGATATAGCCGCCCATCCTGCCCTCGGTCGGACGCCGCCACACCACCACCTCTTCGGCTGCCGACAGTCCGCCCAGCGTTTTCGCCCGGCGGATGACCAGACGATCGTACTCTGGCACCGTGGCCATGAAATAGTAATAGCCGTCGCTGTGTCGGAGGACTTGCGGATCGGCGCGCTGCTTGATGATCGGGTTGATGATCGGTGTAGTTTTGGCCTGCGCTATGACAGGTGCACTCAGGCCTGCAGCGGCTGCAGACCCGATAAACAGACGGCGCGATAAAGAGGTCGGCTTTGGCATTTCGGCATCCCATTGTGATTATGTCTTACAATTACCCTATCGCCCTCTCCGGCCCTTGTCAAAATGCCCTTTTCAACCCTTTTCCCTATCTAAACCTCTGAAGGCGTTAGAGGCGTTCAAGAGTCTTAAGTTACAGAGTTAAACGCCCCCAAAGACCTGAAATTCGCAATGGAGTCATCAGACTAGGCCTCCACAGCGTTCCCGTTGTGTCGCGTCTGCGTTCCCGAAGTGTCAAAGTCTGCGTTCCCGAAGTGTCAGGGGATTGTTCCTGATGTGCCGAAGGCCGTTCCCGATGTGTCGAAACTCCGGTGCAGGGTCGTGGTTTTTGAATCAATTTGGCTCACCCCTTCGCAAAACTCGTTCAAACCGATTCCCTTCCTGTCAACTGAGTCGCTGTTTGTAACGGTTTGTCGTCAAACGCCGCAGAGTGATTCGTCACTTCGGGAACGCTTTGGTGAGGGAATGGAAAAGAAGAGGATGAAAGACGCAGGGGCCGCAGGCCCCTGCACCCCGATACTGTCCATTTTTAATGATCTTCGGGCGAAGCCCCTCCCCCACCACGCCACACAATAATCGCTAGTCGTTCGTGGCCCGCTGTGGGGTGCAGGGGCCTGCGGCCCCTGCGTCTTCTCTTCACCAAATCTAAGCCCGCAACTGATGACGGTTCTTTTCGTGATAGCGCTTCACGAAGCCGATGAAGGCGCTCTGATAGCGGTCGGGGGCGCGGTCCGCACTTTCAGCCAGCCAGGCGCGGAAGTCGGCGTGCAGGGCGTGGAAGTCCCAGCCGCGATAGTGTTTGCGCAGGTGGTCGAGCGTGTCCTCGGTGATATAGCCGCGCGGTTCGTCATTGGCGCTGACGGGTTTGGGTTTGGCCGCCGGTTTGATCCCTTCGATGGGTGCGGGACTGACATCGCGGCGGACCATGTGCAGCAGCGGTTCACGCGAGGTGGCGGCTTCGGTCAGGCTGAGGTCGTAGCCGGGCAGGTCGTTGCGGCGCACGATGGCGGCGATTTCGAACTTGAAGCGGCGGTACTGACCTTCGGCGCCAGACTTTTCGAACAGGGTCGGCAGGGCGATGGCGAAACCGCCCTCACCTGCCCCGCCGGCATGTTTGCGCGCGACCTTGTACAGCCAGCGTTCACGCCCGCCGGTAATGTCGAAATAGGCGCGGTCGATGGACAGCACGCCCCCATTCATCAGCACGCCCTCATAGAACCAGCTTGAGAGCGAGAGACTGAGTCCGCGCGACCGATCGGTCTTTTCATCGACCAACTGGCTCCAGTTGTCGAGCCAGGAGAAGGTGGCCTCACGGCGCAGGTCCGAGCGGATATTGGTTTTGACTGTCGTCGATTGCAACCGGTCCAGCGCCTGCCCCAAAAGCTCATAGGAGCGGCCCGAAATCGGGCGACCGATGGAGCGGAGCAGGTCATAGGGCATGATTTTCAGCGTGCGCGGGATGTCATTGACACGGCGCTGTTTGAGGTCGTTCAGCACGCTGGCGCAATAGATCAGAATGTCGGCGTCCCAGATGGTCGCCATGCCATAGTCGGGATTGGCCGAGACGTGCACCCACACCTTGCCATCGGGCGAGGTGTAGTCGATGGGCTTAAGGCGTTTCGATTTGGCCAGACTGAAGAAAGGCCGCTCCATCATTTCGCGCTGATCGCGCAGGCTCAGATCGGCCAGATAAGGCAGGAAGAGATCAATCTGTTCGGACTTGTCTTCGGCCATGATCCTGTCAGCCATGTCTGCATTTTTGATGAGGAAAGATAGGTGAGACTCCGGGGCTTTCTTAGTGCGCTACCGCTTCGCTGCTTGAGCGCAAGGCCCCGGACCCCGGAAAGTTTCTTTGAGGAAACTTTTTCATACGCCGATTCTCTCCAGTCGTTATGGGGTGTGGGGCTCTTTAGTGCGCTACCGCTTCGCTGCTTGAGCGCCAAGCCCCACAATCTGAAGTGCAACCCTCAAGAAAAGGACTTGGGGCCACAGGCCCCAAACCCCAAAACCAGAAAGTTTCCTCGAAGAAACTTTTTACCTCAGCCCCTTGCCCTGCTTGTCCAGCGCCTCAAGGGCCTTACGAAACAGCTCGGTCAGCTCACGCGCCGAGGCGCCAGACCCGGCGTGCAGGCGCAGCGACACGCCGTTGCGGTTGGACGACATGACGCTGAGCGCCGGGCGGCCGGAGGGGGCGGGGAGGGTGAGCAGGCTGCGGTCTTCGGAGGGCGCCGGCGCATCGACGCTCATCAATAAACGCACCACCTCGGCGGCAGGAACGGTGGGGCCACCCCGCACGCTGGCCTGCAACTTGCCCAGTTCCTCGGCGGCGTACTTCATCAGCGGCAGAAGCTCGGTGTCATTGGCGGCTTCCAGCGACTGGATGCGTTGCGCCAGCGGGTAGCAGGTGGCGAGCTGGATATCAGCGGGGCTGGCGAAGGCCGCGACGGCCCAGTCGGGCAGGGCACCGACGCTGAGCATTTTCGACAGCCAGCCCTTCGACAGACGCAGGCGTTCGGCCATACGCACCTGCTTGCCGCCATAGTGCTGATCGAGCGCGGTCAGATAGGTGCGGGCGCGCTCGAAATCCGAGACGTCCTTGCGTGCCCGGTTTTCGATGTCAGAGATGCGGAAGGCGGACTCGTCGTCCAGCGCATAGACCTGCGCCAGGAACATCATGTCCGGATAGTTGTTGGCGCGCAGCCACGAAATGGCCCAGTGGCGACGCGAGCCCGCAATGACTTCGTAATCGTGCGCGGGGTCGTTATCGACGCGGCGGACGATGGCGGGCACCTTTTGGCCGCCTTCGGCGAGAATGGCGTCGATCAGCTCGCGGCAATTGGCCTCGGTGAGCGACTCCTGATGGCGCGGATTGCCGGTCCAGATGCGCACGCGCGCCGGGTCGAGCAGCAGTTGCGTCACCTGCTTCACCTCGCCATTGGCGACGCGGGCGAGGGCGGATTCGCGCGCCAGAAGCGTGGTGGCTGAGCGGACGCTCGCCGGGGCAGGGGCTGTTGGAACAACCGGAGCCGGACGGGTGGGGGCCACCGGTGCGGGCGTGCTTTCAGACAGGGCGTCGTTGAGCAGGGCGGACAGATAGTCGGACTGACGTTTGGACATAAGACCTCCTTACAAGGCAGCGGCCAGTGCCGCGCCCTTCTCATTATCCACCCGTCCCCAACGTAGGCGGATAAGTTTTTCTATCTGACCCATCGCTTCGTCGATATTGCTGCGGCAGCGTTTGTGCGTTTTCGGTGTCCCCACAGGCTTTTCCAGCTCATAGACGGTCATCATGCGTAGCGCCGCATGACTGATCTCAGCGGACTCTAATATGGGGATAGGTAGCAGGGCCGGACCGAAAGATTGCTCCATGATGCGCTGGATCATGGCGTGGCTGGGGTCGTTGGAATTGAACTTGGAACAGATCAGGCGGCAGAAGTCGTATTCGACCTGAATGCCGGCCTCCTGAAGCTGGGTGATGACCTGCGACATCATCGACAGGAACTGTACGGTCGAGCAGAAGTCTGGTGTCGTCGCGGCCAGCGGCACCAGAAGGGCATTGGCCGCCTGCATGACGGCCAGCGAAATGGTGCCGAGCGCCGGGGGCGGGTCGAGCAGCACCACATCATAGTCCTGCGCCAGCTCGTTCAGCCCCTGTTTCAGCTTGCGAAAGCGCGAAGCCAGCGTGCCGCCGCCGCCGGAACCGGCCGCCGCCAGCTCGTATTCGACATCGAACATCTGGAGATTGGAGGGGATCAGATCGACATTGGGCCAGATGGTCGATTTGACCGCGTAATGCAGGCTGTCCTCGGTCGGCTCGATCGACAGATAGGGGTAGAGCGTCTCTTCGCGGCGGATGGCAAAGTGCGGATTGAAGCCGAACAGGGTGGTGGTGGTCGCCTGACTGTCGCAATCGACGACCAGCACGCGATAGCCCTGAACGGCCAGATAGTGGGCCAGGTGCGTGGTGACGGTCGATTTGCCGACACCGCCCTTGAAATTCTGCACCGTGATGATGGCGGGCGGGTCTTCGGGTGAGCGCCGAGGCGATGCCCCCAGCACCTGACGCATGTTGAGGAGAGCCGGGATGTCATAGCCGAGACGTCGCCCCGTATCGCTTTCGGGCGGCGGGGGCAGGCGGCCATCCTGCTCCGCCATGCGGATGCGGTTGGTGGAACAGCCCAGCAATTCCGCCGCTTCGGCAATGCCCAGACGCACATTCAGCGCCTTGGTCGCCCCGGGCAGAAAGGCGGTGCGGCGCAACCGCTCGACCATCTGCTCACCGGCCTGCGCCAGTTGCGTGATTCGCTCCGCTTCGGCGAGGTGAGAATGAAACCCCTCATTATTCCAATGATTTGCGTTCATTTTGACATCTCCGAAAGCCGATGAATGAAATATCGAGAGAATGTACCCGTAAAGCTTCAATCGCGCCAAGCGGTAAATATTTTGTTAACCCTGCCGCGCTCTTACCCGTGTGCGTAAAGGCCATCTTCAAAAGGGAATCTCAGCCCTAATCAATTTTTGAAAAAGTTAGCCTCTTTAACCCTTCCGCAAGGTTTCAACCTCAAGTTCAAATACCAATGATATGCGCATGGTTGCCGCCCTGTTAACCACTGGCTGCCGCCATAACGCAACAGGTGTGTCCCGGACGGCCAATGAATGCCGTCGACAGTGCAGGAGAGGCGTATGAAACTGTCGGATATCAAGATCGGCACCAAGATTCTGGCCATTATCGGTGCCTTTGGCATCTCAGCCATCGGCATGACGTTGTGGCAAAACGCCAATATGGCCAGCGCGGGGAGGGCTTATCAGACCTTCATTAAATCGAACGACGCCGCCCTGCTCTCCGGGGCGCGCATGAACCAGAACGTCTATGCCATTCAGGGTGCCATCACGGGTTTGGGATTTCAGACCTGCCCCAGCCAGACCTGCGACTTTTATGTAGAGCAGATCAAACTGGCGGATGAGCGCTTTAACCAGCGCTACGAGGGACTGATCAAACTGGCTCCGCAGTACAAGGCCGATTTTGAACCGCTGAAACAACGGTTTGATGCCATATCCAATACTATCCGCACCCGTCAGGTCGACCTTGGGCTCAAGAACGACAGTGCAACGCTGGCGGTGGAACTGGTGGAGCAGGAAAAGACGGTGTCTGCCCTGATCACCGACATCCGCAACGCCATCGACGCCAAGCAGAAGTCCAATGAGGCCGAGTTGGAAGCGCTGAGTGCCAAAACCCACGCTCAGGCGACAATGGGCCTTGTCCTTTCCATCGGGGTCGTCGTCCTGATTACCGCCCTGGCCTCGTTCATTGCCTTTGGTGACATTGTGCGCTCGCTGCGCCGCATCACTGACCAGATGTCGCAGGTATCGAAGGGCGCGCTCGATCTCAGGATCGAAGGTCAGACGCGCGGCGACGAAATCGGGGCCATGGCTCAGACGCTGGAGGTCTTCCGTCAGGGGCTGTTTGAGGCGGAGGCGCTGCGCAAGGACGCCGAAGCCTTGAAGGTCCGCAACGAAGAAGACCGCCGCCGCGCCATGCTGAAACTGGCCGATGATTTCGAAGCCTCGGTCGGTCAGATCGTCGCCATGGTGTCGTCGGCCGCCACCGAAATGCAGGCCTCGGCGGCGCAACTGAGTGCCACGGCTCAGGAAACGGCGGCGCAGTCGGTGGCGGTATCTTCCGCCGCCGAGGAGGCGGGCACCAATGTGACCTCCGTGGCTTCGGCGGCCGAAGAAATGGGCGCATCGGTCAGCGAAATCGGTCGCCAAGTGGCCTCATCGGCCCAGACCTCGCGGGCGGCGGTGGCGCAGGCCGACTCGGCGGCCGAAGTGGTCAACGAACTGAGCGAAGTGGCGGCCTCGATCAACGGTATTGTCGATCTGATCGCGGGCCTGGCCGGACAAACCAATCTGCTGGCGCTCAATGCCACCATCGAGTCGGCGCGCGCCGGCGAGGCCGGCAAGGGCTTTGCCGTGGTCGCTTCCGAGGTCAAGGCGCTGGCGGGTCAGACCGCCAAGGCCACAACCGACATCTCCGCCCGTATCGGACAGATTCAGGAGGCCACGTCCAAGGCGGCGACCGCCTTCCGCACCATCACCTCGACCATCCAGAATATCGACACCACCAACGCCATGATCTCCGCCGCCGTTGAGCAGCAATCCGCCGCCACGCAGGAGATCATTCAGGCGGTCAATCAGGCCTCTCTGGGCACGCAGGAGGTGACGCTGAACATCACCGGTGTGGCCCAGGCCTCGGGTCAGACGGGCGATGCCGCGGCGCAGGTGCTGAGTTCTTCGGGGGAACTGGCGCAACAGGCCGAGCGCCTGCGTCGCGAAATGGATCAGTTCCTGAGCACGGTACGCGCGGCGTAACCCCCTCTACAGGCTTCAGTCGCGTTGCGTGAGTAGGGCGTGATTGCAGAGAGACGGCGTGGCAGGCCCCCACAGGCTGCGCCGTCTCTTTCTGTTTTTGGGTGGGCTTGTGTTCCCGGCCAATACGACTAACCTCCATTCATTATTTCAGATTTGAGGTTATCCGTGGCCGATTCTATTCAAAATCGACTGGATATGGCGCAAAACCTGTCGTGGGACGATCTGCGACTGGTGCTGGCCATCCATCGCGAAGGCACGCTGTCGGCGGCGGGTAAGTCGCTGAACCTTAGCCAGCCGACCATGGGGCGGCGTCTGGAGGCGGCGGAGACGGCCTTTGGCGAGCGCCTGTTTCAGCGGACAACGCGCGGTCTGGTGGCGACGGGACTGGGGCTGGCGGTCGCCGAGCACGCCCGCGCCATGGAGGACGAGGTGCTGGCCCTGTCGCGGCGTCTGACGGGTGCGCAACAGGCCCTGTCGGGCGTGATCCGCGTGTCGTCTTCCGAGTGGTTTTTCAATCACGTTCTGATGCCGGTGTTTGAGGGCTTCATGGCCGCCCACCCCCAGGTGGTGATCGAGGCCGTGGTGGATACACGCGCGCTGGATCTCGACCGCCGGGAGGCCGATCTGGTGTTTCGCTTTGGTGGCTTTGACGAGGGCAATGCCGTGCAGCGCAAGCTGACGCGCATCGATTATGGCCTTTATGCCTCGGCCAGCTATCTCAATCGGCATGGGTTGCCGGAAGCGGGTGAGGGGGAAAATCATCAGTTGATTTTGATGGACGAAGCGCTGGGTCATCTCAGCGATGTTGTGTGGTTACAACGGCTTTTGCCGCAGGCACGACCGGTCTTTCGCTCCAATAGCCGCGATCTTCACGCCATGGCCGCCGCCGCCGGGCGCGGTCTGGCGGTGCTGCCCACATTGATGGCGCGCCCTTTGGGACTGGTACCGGTCGATCTGGGCGAAGAGGTCCCCGGTCGCGAGGTGTTTGTGGGCTATCATGCCGATCTCAAACCCATGGCACGCCTGCGCGCCCTGATCGATCATGTGACCCAGAGCGTGCCCTCGCATATTTAAATCATTCAATTATGAATGAAAATTATGCAGAATTGGCCATTCTACATTTCTATGAATGGATTAGATAACGGTCATCATCCTTTTGCCTATAAGGAGGCTGTGATGAAGGCCATAGGCTATAATGAAACCGGACCCACCACCGTGTTGCGTGATCTGGACCTGCCCAAACCCGTTGCCGGGCCGCGCGATCTGATCGTTCGGGTCGAAGCGGTGTCGGTCAACCCCGCCGACACCAAGTTGAGGCGCTTCGCCGCCCCGTCGGACGATCAGCCGCGCGTGCTGGGATTCGATGCGGCGGGGGTCGTAGAGTCGGTGGGTTCGGAAGTGACCCTGTTCCGCCCCGGCGATGCGGTCTTTTACGCCGGCGATATCACGCGGTCGGGCACGAATGCCCAGTTTCACGCTGTCGATGACCGTCTTGTCGGCCCCAAACCGCAGACCCTGAGCTTTGCCGAAGCGGCCGCCTTGCCGCTGACCGCCATCACGGCCTGGGAGATTTTGTTTGAGCGTTTGAAGGTGTCACGCGATGCCTCGGCGGCCCCGCAAACCCTGCTGATCATCGGCGGGGCAGGCGGCGTTGGATCAATATTGATTCAATTGGCCCGACGCCTGACAAATCTGACCGTGATCGCTACCGCGTCGCGCCCTGAAACGGCCCAATGGGTTGAAAATATGGGGGCTAACGCCGTTATCAATCATGGACTCTCGTTGGCCGACGAACTGCGGCGCATAGGACTCACCGAGGTCGATTGTATCGCCAGCCTGACCGCCCGCGACCGGCATTACGAGTCCCTCAAAACCCTCATCAAACCGCAAGGCCGCATTGTGCTGATCGACGATCCGGAGCACTTCGATATCGTGCCGTTCAAGCGCAAAAGCGTGACGCTGAGCTGGGAATTTATGTTCACGCGCGCCGCTTTTCAGACGCTGGACATGATCGAACAGCACCGGCTGCTGGCCGCCGTGTCGGCTCTGGTCGATCGCGGTGAGATTCGCACCACAATGACGCAGGACGCCGGGCCGATCACGGCGGCCAACCTGATCCGCGTACACGAACAGATAGAGGCGGGGTCCAGCATCGGCAAAACCGTCCTGAGCGGTTTTCCCGATTGATTTCAGGGCAGGGGAGGGGGACAAGAGGGACTCCCGCCAAGGAGTCCTCATGTCCCGTCCCCGCATTCTGCTGACCCGTTCATGGCCCGATGGGGCTTTCGCCTATCTGAAAGACCGTTATGAGGTGGCGGTCAATGAGACGGGCGTGCCGTTGACGCAGGCGCAACTGATCGCGGCTATGGACGATTACGACGCCCTGTGCCCGACCGTGACGGATAAACTCACCAAAGAGATTTTGCGGCCTGGCACGCGGGTGCGCATGATCGCCAATTTCGGCGCGGGGTTTGAACATATCGATCTTGAAGCGGCGAAGGCGGCGGGAATCCGCGTCTCCAATACGCCCGATGTCCTGACCGAAGCGACGGCCGAGATTGCTCTGTTGCTGATGCTGATGACCAGCCGACGGGCGTCAGAGGCCGAACGCGGTTTGCGCGACGGGCGCTGGAACGGCTGGAAGCCGACGCAGTTTCTGGGGCAGGGCTTAAAGGGCAAGACGCTGGGCCTTGTCGGCTTTGGGCGGATCGGTCAGGCGACGGCCTGTAAGGCGCAAACGGCGCTGGGGATGCAGATTGCCTATCACAGCCGCCACCGTGTCGCGCCGGAGATCGAGGCGCGGCTTGGGGCGCGTTATGTGGACTCGCTCGAGACTCTGGCCGCCGAAGCCGATGTGCTGTCGTTGCATACGCCGGGCGGTGAGGCGACGCGGCATCTGGTCAATGCGCGATTGCTGGGCCTGATGAAGCCGTTGGCCATTCTGATCAATACGGCGCGCGGTTCGGTCGTGCATGAGGCCGATCTGGCGAAGGCGTTGAAGGCCGGGACGATCTGGGGCGCCGGGCTCGATGTCTATGAGCGCGAACCGCAGGTGCATCCGGACCTGCTGGCGCTCGATAATGTCGTCCTCTTGCCGCATCTGGGCTCGGCGACGCGCGAAACCCGCGACGAGATGGGCCTGCGGGCTGCCTATAATCTCGATCGCTTCTTTGCCGGGGAGCCGCTGATTGACCCCCTTGCCTGATCTCCCGGCGGCCCGTCTGGTCGTAGACGCTATCGACGGCTGGCGCAGGGAAGGGGCGCGGTTGATCGGCCTGTGCGGGGCGCAGGGCTGTGGAAAATCAACCATTGCCGAAGCCGTGCACCAAGACTTTGCCGAGCGGGGCCTGCGCGTCGCCGTCCTGTCGCTGGATGACCTGTATTTGCCGCCAGAGCGCCGGCCCGTTTCGGTCCATCCTCTGTTTGCCACGCGCGGTGTGCCGGGCACGCACGATGTCGGTCTGGGGTTGTCCGTGCTTGAGGCGCTGAAAGCCGGAGAGGGGGCCGCCTTGCCACGCTTTGACAAGGCGACGGATCACCCGGTGCCGCGTCACGACTGGCCGCATATCACCGCACCGGACCTGATCCTGTTCGAAGGCTGGTGCGTCGGGGCGCGCCCACAGCGGGAGAGCGCCTTACACACGCCGGTCAATACGCTGGAGCGCGATGAAGACCCGGACGGGGTGTGGCGGGCCTATGTGAATCAACAGTTGGGCGGAGCCTATGCCGATCTTTTTGCGCGGATAGACCGGCTGATCCTGCTGGCCGCGCCCGGTTTCGACGTGGTGCAGGGCTGGCGCTCCCAGCAGGAAGACGCCCTGCGCCACAGATTACAGGCCGAAGGCCGCGACACTTCCGGCCTGATGGACGCGGCGGCGCTGAGGCGCTTTATCGCTCACTATGAACGCCTGACGCGGCATATCCTAGAGGATATGCCGCGCCATGCAAGTCTGACGATCTGTCTGGACTTAAGTCGCCGAGTCGATCATTTTTGAATGAACGCGAGCATGTCGGCGTTCAGCAGGTCGGCATTGATGGTCAGCATACCGTGCGACAGGCCCGGATAGATTTTCAGCATGCCGTTCTTTACCAGCTTGATGGCTTCAAGCGCCAAGGCCTTGACCGGGACAATCTGGTCGTCGTCGCCGTGCAGGATCAGCACGGGCACGTCGATGGCCTTCAGGTCTTCGCTAAACAAAAGCGCCGATCTGCAGACAGGGACCGGCGTTTGTTTTGTACACACTGGCTCAGACTTAGGCTGCAATAACCGTCTGCTTTTGGGTGCCGAGGCCTTCGATGCCCAACTCCATCACGTCACCGACCTCCAGATAGACCGGCGGCTTTTGGCCCAGACCGACGCCCGGCGGCGTACCGGTCGAAATGACATCGCCCGGATGCAGGCTCATGAACTGAGACACATAAGAGACGATAAAGGCCGGCTTGAAGATCATGGTGGCGGTCGAACCGTCCTGATAGGTCTTGCCGTTGACGCTCAGCCACATTTTGAGATTGGTCGGGTCGGCGACTTCGTCGCGCGTCACCAACCACGGGCCGATGGGGCCGAAGGTGTCGCAGCCCTTGCCCTTGTCCCAGGTGCCGCCGCGTTCCAACTGAAACGCACGCTCAGAGACGTCATTGATGGTGCAGTAGCCGGCGATGCAGGCTTCGGCCTCGGCTTCGGTCGCGTAAGAAGCCGTCTTGCCGATCACGATGCCAAGTTCGACTTCCCAGTCGAGCTTGGTCGAACCGCGCGGTTTTTTCACCTCATCATTGGGGCCGATAATGCACGAGGTTGTCTTGGAAAACAGGACCGGCTCTTCAGGGATGGGCAGGTTCGATTCGGCGGCGTGGTCGGCATAGTTGAGGCCGATGCACAGGAATTTCCCCACACCCGCTACGCAAGGCCCATAGCGCACGCCTTCGGGGGCCAGCGGCAGGGTGGCCGGGTCGATGGCTTTTAGCTTGGCCAACGCCTCATCCGACAAGGTAGCACCGGTGATGTCGGCGACAACGCCGCTCAGGTCGCGGATACGGCCTTCGCCATCGAGCAGGCCGGGCTTTTCCTGACCGGGCTGACCAAAACGCAGCAGTTTCATGGGGTTTCCTTATGTAGAGCGATGTGCGGAAAAGTGTGAGCGGTTCTCCGAAAAAACATCGCGACAAAACAAAAATGTAGAGCGAAATGGCGTTCCACCTAACGTCATTTCGCTCTAGATAGGGGTAACGGGTCAGGGATAGCGGCTTTGTGCGCGACGGCAAAGAGAGGAAATGCCTTCGCCAGCAGAATCTGTTTCTTATATAAAACCGTCTTGAGACCCCTGCCGCTTATGGGAATCATTTTGAGTTTACAGTAGAAGTCCTCGACGAAGTAACGCCACTTGTAGATTTCTTTGTCGATATCCAAAGGCTTTGAACGCCGTGGATGTTGGGAGATGACGATCTTCGCTCCCCGTTCATTGAGAGTATCGAAGATCGAGTTGCTGTTAGAAGCGCTATGAAAATCTAAAGCAAAATGATCTGTGCGCCTTGCAAACTCGGTGTTCACCCCTAAGATCGAGTTGAAAAAATCGCAAAAAGCAGATCGTCGTTATGATCTTAGGGGAGTCCGCATTGAATCGTCGTGAGGTTATGCTTGCTTCTGGAGCGCTGCTCGTAAGCTCCGGGCCGGTTTGCGCGGCAGACAGCCGTACCTACAGTTGGTCGACGGTTCCGTTCGGTGGCGGAGGCTACGTGGATGGCTTTTTATATCACCCAAAGGTCCCGGACATCCTCTATGCCCGTACAGACATAGGCGGAATGTACCGCTTTGAGTTTGCCGATAAGAGCTGGATTCCGCTACTTGACCATCTGGGGCGCGAAGACGCCGACCTCATGGGCGTTCTGAGCATGGCTCTTGACCCCTCTAATCCGGACAAGGTGTATGCTGCCTGTGGGCTATACTTGGCGGAGTGGGCACGCAAGGGGGCTATTATGGCCTCATCAGACCGCGGGCGCACCTGGCGAAAGACCGAGTTGCCCATCCGTGTCGGCGGGAACGCAGACGGAAGAGGTACGGGGGATCGGCTGGTCGTTGACCCAAAAAACAGCGATGTGTTGTGGTACGGATCAAACCAGGACGGACTTTGGCAGAGCAAGGATGCGGCCGCGTCCTTTGCCAAGGTTGCCGGACCAGGTTCGCACCTGAGCCTTGTTCTGATTGACCCTTCGTCAGGCGCTCTCTATGTGGGTGCCGGGGATGCCCAGTCAGGCCTTTATGTCAGCCCTGACGATGGCGCCACGTGGCAACGTGTAGAGGCGACACCGAACCAGGTGCCTCAGCACGCCGTCTTTGCTGCCGATGGGACGCTCTACGTCACCTTCGCGCGGGCAGACACTCCCTCTCAAATGATCAACCCCAGCTTTGCGACAGGGGGAAGCGTCTGGAGACGCGATAGTAAGAGCGGTAAGTGGCGGGACGTGTCTCCGATCAAGCCGGAAGGTGGTGCCCGTTTTGGCTTCTCTGGCGTAGATGTCGGGCCTGGCGGCCGGGTCGCGGTTTCCACCTTGAACCGGTGGTGGCCAGGTGACGACATATTCGTGTCTGATGATGAAGGGCAATCCTGGGTCGCGCTGGGCGAAAGATCAAAACATGACGCCACGCCTTACCCTTGGCTTTCAAACTATTTGAGAGGCGAGGACAAGATGGGGCACTGGATTAGCGATCTTAAGATCAATCCATTCAAGCCCGACGAACTCATCTACGGGACGGGATATGGCCTTTGGATGAGCGAGAATCTCACAAAACTGGGTCAAGAACCTGTTCGCTTTGCCTTTAATGTCAAAAACCTCGAAGAGACCGCAACAATCCAGATGACGTCTCCGACGGGGGGTGCCACGCTTCTGGTGGCGATGGGCGATGTCGGAGGGGCCGCCTGGGACGACCTGACCAAAACCCCTAAGAACGGATTGTTCTTGCCCGCAAGCGAGACGAACTGGTCGGTGGATTACGCAGGGCTTGCCCCAGATGTTGTTGTGAGAACGACCAATGGCGGACACTTTGCGATGCTCTCGGAAGAGGGTGGCGCGAGTTGGTCAGCACTCCCGACTACCCCCTACAGACGGCCAGCCGAGGGGCAAGGCTGGAAAGGCCCCGGCATAATCGCCATCTCAGCCAAGGCGACCTCCCTGCTGTGGGTTCCTGAGCGCGAGGGGGCGTATGTCTCGTTCGACAGGGGGCAGAGCTGGAAAGAGAGCGAGGGCTGGCCTTCAGGTCGGGACCAGGCGCTCGTACCCATTTCGGATAAGGTGGCTGACGGGGTCTATTATGTCTTTGACCGGTTTAGCGGAAGCATTCTGATCAGCGTTGACGGAGGGGCCACATTTAAACCCATTATTCGGGGCTTGCCAAAAATTGAGAGCTGGCAAAGTGCCCAGCTTGCTGTGGTGCCTACGCGTATGCGCGATCTCTGGGTCGCCTTACCAGATGGCCTTTTGCATTCACGCGATGCCGGTAGTTCGATGGCGTCCGTCAAAGGCGTTGAAGCGGCCTGGTGTATTGGGTTTGGTGCGCCTAAGTCCCAAGGTGGTTATCCGGCTACCTATTTGTGGGGCAAGGTGAAGGGCCGCGAAGGTCTGTGGCGATCAGATGACGAGGGCCTTAATTGGACGCGAATCAATGACGATACCCATCAATTCGGCGCGTTCCGAGCTATAGCGGGTGACCCGCTGGAATGGGGCACGATTTATGTGGCGCCCCATGGCAGAGGCGTCTTGGTGGGTAAGCCCCCTGCCTGAGTAATCCCCGTACCACTAAACTGAAGCACAATTGGCTGATTATATTTATGTAATTCATAGGGTTGGCTTGGTTCCATTCCCGGAACGGTCCCGTTTTTGTGAAAAATTTCAGGGGTCTTTGTTTTGGGTTTCAAAGAATTGTTACACTTGGATTTGTTGTCATTTTCAGAGAGTTAGAGCGATGTGCGGAAAAGTGTGAGCGGTTTTCCGCAAAAACATCGCGACAATACAAAAACTTAGAGCGAAATGACGATTCCACTCAAAATCATTTCGCTCTAATGAAAATTCTTCGTTGCGGCTCCAGACCCGACGTATAATCCCGTTGCGTCCCGCTTTATGAAGCTACCGTTTCAAAAACGCTTCACAGGAACGGCAATGCCCTTTAGATTACGAAGATGTTTGTCGGTGGCCGGAGATGCCTGAGTTGGCGCGAGTAAAAGCAGTGGAAAATATGGCTTTGGTGGCCGATGTCGAAGACATGGCCGAAGCGGGCGCCGAAAAGGAAAAGGGCATCGCCGGGGCCCTGACCCTGATGCGCGGTCTGGATGTGCTGGGCCGTGTGGCCAAGGGTGACAACACCCTGCCGAAAATCTCGCGCTCTCTGGGACTCAACAAATCGACCGTACACCGTCTGGCCTCGACGCTCGTCGATTACGGCTTCCTGTCGTTTACGCAGCGCGAAGGCTACGCGCTGGGGACGCGGTTGCTGGAGCTGGGGCACGCAGCCTCGCAGCAAATCACTCTGACGCGCGTGTCGCACGATCATCTGGTCAGGCTGGCGGCCGATACGGGCGATACGGTCAATCTGGGCGTTCTCGACGGCAATCAGGTGCACTATATCGATAAAATCCCCGGCACCCGCCGCATCGAGGTGCGCTGCGTGATCGGAGAGCGGCAATATCTGCGCCCGACGGGCCTGGGTAAGGCCCTGCTGCTCGATGCCGATGAGGACAAGCTGCGCGAGGTCTATAACCGTGAGGCGCGCGAATTCCCCAACTACCGCTACGACCTCAAGGGCTGGCTCGACATCATGAAGACCTACCGCGAAGGTGGGTATGCGCTCGATATGGACGAAAACGAAGACCGCATCCGCTGCGTCTCGGCGCCTATCCGCGACCTGTCGGGCAAGATCGTCGCCGCTGTCTCCATCTCCAGTGCCGCGCAATATATGGACGATGCGCGTCTTGAGACCTTGAAGGGCTACGTCAAGGAAGTGACCCTGACCATTAGCCGAGAGCTGGGCTATAAGGGGTAGGGGCTCAGGGTAGCGACGGCCACCGTACAGGCCTACCTGAAACCCCAGTGCTAGCCTTTCGGGCTCATAACCGGAACCAACTGACCTCGATCCGAATCCGCTAGCACCGGTTTTGGTGTTGGGTAATGGAGCTATGAGTGCCATGAAAGCGCAGATCGCAGCCCTCTTTACGGCTCTGGCTCCGGTATCCGTAGTGCCTTATGAGGTGAAGCCGGACCTGTTCAACGCCTCGGAGGCCAATCTCGGACTGCGTAAGGCAGAGGGTACGCAAACGGTCACCGTATTTCGACCGCAACGTCCAGAAGACGGCGGATTTAACAACGGTGCGGTTCCGGTTGTTTTTAAGGGGCGCTTGTTCGTTCAGTGGCAATCGTCGCAACGTGATGAGGACAGCGCGGATACCCATGTCCTTTACAGCGTCTCAGACGACGGTGTGCACTGGCAGCCGCCGCAGCTTCTGGCGGGATCGGGCGAGGGGGGCGAGATGCGCTCGTCCGGTGGGTGGTGGACCGATGGCAATGTGCTGATCGCCTACATCAACGTCTGGCCTGAGGGGTTTCAGTCCGGCAAGGGGGGGTATACCACGTATCAGCGCAGTACGGATGGGGTGACCTGGGATGCGCCGCAACGTCTGATGAACCTTAAGGGTGAACCGGTTGAGGGTATCATCGAACAGGACCCGCATAGCCTGCCGGACGGGCGTATTCTGACGGCGTTTCACCTGAGGCCCGGCCTGCTTGTCTCGCCCTACTATACAGATGATCCATTGGGTATCAGCGGGTGGGTCAGGGGGCGAATGCGCAATCTGCCCAGCGACGATGCGAATGTTAGCCGCGAACTGGAACCCAGCTTGTTCCTGCGCGGTAACTGCGCCGTCATGGTGTTTCGTGATCAGATGTCCAGTTTCCGGCAACTGGCCTCGGAAAGCTGTAACCGTGGTCAGGACTGGACGCCCCCGGTCGTCACCACCATGCCGGACTCGCGATCCAAGCAAAGCGCAGGCAATCTCCCTAATGGAACGGCGTTTGTTATCAACAACCCCTCCGGAGATAAACTGCGATTGCCGCTGGCGATTACGCTGAGTCCTGATGGGCGCACCTTCGACAGGTCGTTTCTCCTGCGTGGTGCCGATGAGCTGACACCGTTGCAGTTTGAAGGACGCTATAAGCGTATTGGCTATCATTATCCCAAGAGCGTCGTCTGGAATGAGTATCTTTATGTGGTCTATAGCACGCATAAAGAGACGATAGATGTAACGCGGGTACCTCTCGATAGCCTTAAGTAGAGTGACGCACGCGTCAGGCCCTAGAGCGCATTTCGTTCATTCTGAATCGAAAATGTCGCTCTAAATTTTTGTTTTGTCGCGTTTTTTCACGCTCAACCGGTATCCACTTGAGTGAAAAACGCTCTAATGGCCCTGTCATAAGTCATCCATCAGCTACGGCTTTGCATTCTGCAATTTCACTTTGCATTCAGGCCTATTTGCCGTATCAATTGAGTGACGGGCGCAAAGCCGAACACAGATAGGGGGATTTCATGAAACACACTGTGGCTGCCATTACGGCGCTGGCGTTTTTGGCCGCGGGCGTGTCCGCGCAGGCGCAGATCACCTATCAGCCTGCGCCGATAACAAAGACGCAGGTCTTTACCCTTGAGGCGCGCGACGGGGTAACCTGCGCCAATGGCACGCTGAGCTGGCCCGCGACTTTCATCTTTCCAGCCGGTTTGATGGCGCAAATACCGGCCGTAAAGAACAGTGAGGCCATCACGTTCAATAGTTCGGACCCGGCCTCGCGCAAGGGTTACTCTCTGGCTTTCGACGTGCTGACTAATGGCCGGATGACCAATATCCGTCCGGCGGGCGGGGATTTTGGACTGACCAGAAACGTATTCCTGCCGGCCTGGGCAGCGGGCTGGAACCTGGGGCCGCAGGCAAAGCCGCTCACCGGCTGTAAGATGACGTGGGACGTAAAGACGGACTTTTCACCGGAGATGGCCAGCGCCCTGACCTATGAGGCCAGGCATTTGCGCAACTATGCCAGCGGTCTAAAGCTCTCGGATCCGCGTACGGAGGATTGCAAAGCCGCCGACCGTCGCATCCGTCTGAAAGCCTATCCGGAGGCCAGCCGTCTGAGCCGCACGCCGGGCCGTCCGCAATGGCTGGTCGCGGGATACGATATTCTGGCTAGTGGCAAGGTCAAAACCGGCCCCCGTCTGCGCGCTTCGGGCGAGACGACGAATCTTGACGCGATTGAAAAGGCCCTTGGCCAGCGCGCCTTCTATCCCGGTGAGGCGGTGGCACAGTGCCTGACCAGCTTCGCTATTCCCGCCGCCGATCTGCCTGTGGAACCGGGCATAGGCGAGCTTATGACACTCAACAACACAACGTCCGGATCGGACGGCGACTCTGACGAGCAAAAGACCTGTCCGGCGGAGGCGCGCAGCAAAGCGATGACCTTTACTTACCGTCCGGAATATTATCCAGCTCAGGCGGCACGCCTCGGGATCGAAGGCGTTGCCATGTTGAGTTTCGACGTTGCGCCGTGGGGGCAGGTGCGGCTGAAATCAAGCTGGAGCCACCCTCTGCCGGAATTTGGGCAGGCGGCTTCGCGTATGCTCACGCAATCGACCTTCAGGGCGTCTGAGCGTGGGCTGAGTGGGTGCCGTCTGCTGGTGCGTTTTGTCCGCGAAAAGGACGGTTCGGCTGAAAACGAAGTGCCCGGCAGTTTGGAAGACTCGGCGTCCTAGAGCGGATTTCGTTCAGGTTGAATCGAAATCCGCTCTAATGCTTTGTTTTGTCGCGCATTTGATTCCGAAAACCGTTGCACACTTTTCGGAATGCGCTCTAAAACGCCGGGCCATCTCTGAGCACAAAACGCTCTGAGCTGTGTTCGGCAGCGTAGGTCTGGGCCTTGGCTGCCAGTGTTGCATCCTCCGTCGCGGCGGCGGCCTTGAGCAGCATCTGATAGACCATTTCCGGTTCGGGCGAGATTTCTTTCCACGCCCACGGCTTGCCGTCGCCCGCGAAACCCGCATGGAAATCGACGGCGGTGCGCAGGGATTGCCCTTGCGGCCCCTCGTGCGCCCACAGATCGACCCCGACGCAGCGCGACAGGGCAGCGATATCGAGCATGGCCGACAGGTTGGTGTAGCTGTAGTGCTGAGAGCGCGTGCGTTCCAGCTCCTTCGGCTGGCGGCCATCGGCGGCGATCTGCGCGTCGATGCGCTTCGTAAAGGCTTCTGCCACCTGCCGCGCGAGGTCGGCGCGCCCGGCAAACAGGGCAAAGGTGATCAGCTGATGGTCATAATGGACGGCGTGGTTATTCAGCGCCGCGGCCTCTTCCTTGCCCAGTGGATCGGCGACGAACCAGTCGGCCATGTCCGAAAACCACTGTTGCAGGCCTGCCGTGTCCTTGGCCGTCAAAGCCCCCGATGGGGCCAGAAGACCGACGCCTTCGATCACCCCGATCAGGTTTTCCATGTCGATCAGGCCTTCGGCCCGGCCCTTGGTGCGGCCGGGTACGCCCTGACCGAAGTTGACATTGGGGTTCATGCGCGTGGCGGGATCGAGGAGCCACACGCGCAGGATCAGAGCCGCGCGTTCGGCATAGGCGCGCTAGCCGGTGAAATAATAGGCGAGCGACAGCGCCTCCACCGCATCGGCCATGCGGGTGATGGCTGTGCGGTCAAAGGCGTCGGTAGCGCGCTCCGGATTGACCTGCCCGTCGCGCCGGACATAGGGCTCGCCGCCCGGCACGGCCGGATCGGGCCACCAATAGGGCCCCAGACTCATATAGTCGTGTTTGTCTCCGGACGGCGGTGTGCGCGTCTTGTTCGTTACGCTCCACGGCCCGGCGGTCAGGGCCTTGTCGGCGTCTTTAATGACCTTGGCCACAGCGGGGGCCTTTGGGTCCTTGGTCCGGAAGCTCTCAAGCCGCGCCGGGGACCAGCCGAAGGTGCGCCGTCCGTCAAAGGTCGCGCTGTAACCTTTGGTGCCTTCGCATAGCGGTGCGGCTGCGACCGCAGAGGCGCCTAGCGACAGGATCAGGCTCAGCGCGATGAGATTACGCATCCGTCTTTGCCTTCAAAATCTTCTCTTCGGGGACCTTTTCGAGCTTGGGCGTCAGGGTGTGGATGACGAGGATGGCGATCAGATAGGCCGAACCCGCGACGAAGAAGATCGGCTGATAGGATTTGAACAGCTCAAGGATATAGCCGTTATAGGTGGTCATCAGCATACCGCCGATCGCCCCGGCCATGCCGCCGATGCCGATGACCGAAGCCACGGCCTGTTTGGGGAAGAGGTCCGACGGCAGGGTCATCAGATTGGCCGACCACGCCTGATGCGAGGCGGCGGCGAGGCCGATAATGGCCACGGCCCCCCACAGATTATCGACGAACTGCGCCGCGATGATGGGGGTAACGAGCAGCGCGCACATCAGCATGGTCGATTTGCGCGCCGCATTGGGGGTGCGCCCGGCCTTTAGTTGCTTGGACGAGGCCCAGCCGCCAAAGATCGACCCGAAATCGGCCAGCAGATAGATGGCGATCAGCGGCGGGCCGAAGGTCTTCAGATCAAGGCCATGCCGCTTGTGCAGGAAGTCCGGCAGCCAGAACAGATAGAGCCACCAAATGGGGTCGGTCAGGAACTTGCCCAGCGCATAGGCCCAGGTCTGACGGAAGGTCAAGAGCTTGAACCACGAGATCTTAGCCGTAGGCGCGGCGGTCTCAGTAGCGCTCGTGTCGTCGGATTGGATGTGCGCCAGCTCGGCTGCGGAGACGCGCGGGTGCTCCTGCGGGCGACGGTACATGACCACCCACGCCACCAGCCACAGGGCGGTGATGATGCCAATGGAGATGAAGGCCGCGCGCCAGCCGAAGGCCAGCGTAATGGCCGGGACGAGCAGGGGCGTGATGATCGGCCCCATGGCCGTGCCGGCGTTGAAAATGCCGACGGCCTGCGCGCGCTCCTTCTGCGGGAACCATTCCGACACGGCTTTCAGCGAAGCGGGGAAGGCCCCGGCCTCCCCAAAGCCCAGAACCGAGCGGGCAATGGCGAACTGAGTCACCGTGTGGATCAGGCCGTGGCCGATCGAGGCGATGGTCCAGATGGTAAAGGCCACGGCATAGCCGATGCGCACACCGACCGCGTCGATAACGCGCCCGAAGGTCAGAAAGCCTACGGCATAGAAGCACTGAAACCAGAACACGATGTGGGCATAGTCGATCTCGGTCCACTGAAGCTCGCCCTGAAGGGTGGGCTTCAGGATGCCGATCATCTGGCGGTCAATATAGTTGATGCCGATGGCGATAAACAACAGCGCGCAGATCACCCAGCGATAGCGGGTGACCGGGCCCGTCGCGGCCGGTGGGGCGGAGGCGGTCATGCAGAACTCCCTGTGCAGCCGTAAAAGGGCTGGAGTTTCATTTATGGAGATAATTGTTTCTTATATAGAAACAAATCTGGCTAGGTTTCAACCCGCTTTTTTGGCGATATTCGTTTATGCGGTGGGTCCAAACCGGTTGGACGAAACGGTTTGTAACCGCGAGCCCTGCGTTGCGTAGGGCTTTATTCATGGCTTGACCCGTTTGAGGGTCTGTTCATCCAGCATACGCATCCGGGCGAAGGGATCAATGCGTTTTTGAAGGCGCATCAACCAGCGGTGTCCAAGGCAGAGATTATTCGTCACGATATATGGACTGCGCCATCATAAAATGATACATGCTATTTGTAAGATAAAAATCGGGTGCAGGGCCCGAAACCGTAGTTCCAGAGACCCTATTCCCAGAGACCTTTCCGTGTACGAGCGAACCTTTTACGCCACCCATCCTGATGAACTGATGGGGGCCTCGGCGGATGATCTGCGCGAACGCTATCTTATTGATGGTCTGTTTGTCGCCGATGACATCCGCTTGAACTATGTCCATCAGGAGCGGCTGGTAATCGGTGGCGTCGTACCGGTTAACCGCGCCGTCGCGCTGCCGGTCATGTCCGAACCGGCGTCTCTGGCTGGGCAGGCCTTTCTGTCGAACCGCGAAATGGCGGCGGTAAATATCGGTCCGGGTGTGGGGACGGTCTGCGTCAACGGCGTGGATTATACCCTGGCTGTGCACGACTCCCTCTATCTGCCCAGAGGGATAGACAGCGTCGTTTTTCGTTCCCTGACGCCGCAAAACCCGGCCCGCTTTTATCTGGCCTCCACGCCAGCGCATAAGGCCTTTGAGGTCAGGCATCTGTCGATTGCAGACGCCCATCCGCTGCATCGCGGGGCGCTGGAAACCGCCAATGCCCGCACGATTTATCAGCTTGTCGTGCCGGGTGTGTGCGAATCGGCGCAGCTTCTGGTCGGACTGACCCTCCTTCAGCCGGGCAGCGTGTGGAACACCATGCCGCCGCATACCCATGACCGACGTTCGGAGGTCTATTTCTATTTTGACCTTGGCGCAGACGATGCGGTGTTTCACTTTATGGGTCGCCCGGATCAGATGCGCCATATGGTGGTGCGTAATGAACAGGCCGTCATCTGCCCGCCCTGGTCCGTACATACGGGCGCGGGCACGTCGCGCTATGCCTTTATCTGGTCGATGGGTGGCGAAAACCTCGACTATAACGATATGGTCCCGCTCGATATCTGCCAGTTGTCCTGAGGCGATGAAAAAGAGGAAGCTCACGCCCATGACCCATCCCGCAGTGTCTGAAATCAAAACTACAGAGAGAACGCCCATGAAAACGTTTCTGTTTGCCACCGTCGCCCTTGCGGCCTGTGTAACGGCGGGCCTGCCCTTAAACGCCATCTCGGCGACGCCGCAAGCCGCTCAAAAGGCAACGGCCCAGACGGAGGGTGCCATTCCGTACCGTCCGGCGGAGGTCATGGCGCTGGCCGACAAGGTGGCGGCGTACCAACTGGCCAATCTGGCGGGCGGGGCCATTCCGGCCAATGCCTCTGCCGATACGCCGCACAAGACCGGCTGGGTGCAAGGCGCCCTGTTTGTCGGCCTGACCGAGATGGCCAAACACTCCAGCAATCCGATCTATAAGCAAACCATCCTCGCCCGTGGTCAGGCCAATAAATGGCAACTGGGCCCTATGCGCTACCATGCCGATGATCATGTGATCGGTCAGTCCTATCTGTGGGCTTCGCAAAATGGGGCGGGTCCGGAGGCCATTGCGCCTTTGAAACAGCGGTTTGACACCATCCTGGCCTTTCCGCCCGAGGTGGGCCTGAAGCACCGGGAATATTCCGATCCGCGCGGCGTCGATTGCGATGAGCGCTGGTGCTGGGTCGATGCGCTGTTCATGGCTCCGCCGGCGTGGTTCGAGCTGTCGCGTGTCACGGGCGATCCGAAGTATGCTGAGTACGCCAAGAAGGAGTTTCTGGCGACGACCGACTATCTTTATGATCCGGAGGAGCGCCTGTATTTCCGCGACTCGCGCTTCTTTGATCGCCGCGGACCCAATGGGGAAAAGGTGTTCTGGAGCCGGGGCGATGGCTGGGCCTTTGCCGGTCTGGCGCGCATGATCCCGCTTCTGCCCAAGGGCGACCCCGTGCGGGGACGCATGGAGACCATCTTCAAGGAAATGGCGGGTAAGCTGAAAACGATCCAGAAGCCGGATGGCTACTGGTCGCCGTCGCTGTTGTCTGATCCCACCAAGTCGCTGCCGGAATCGAGCGGTACGGCCTTCTTCACCTATGGCTTTGCCTGGGGCATCAAGGCGGGTCTGCTGGACGCGCGTGAGTATGAGCCCACCCTGCGCAAGGGCTGGACGGCGCTTGTGCGCGCCGTGCATCCGGATGGCAAGTTTGGCTGGGTGCAACCAGTTTCCGACCGTCCGGAAAACGTCTCCTATGACGACACGCAGTTCTATGGTGTCGGGGCGTTTTTGCTGGCGGCCACGGCGGTGGCTGATCTTGATCTGAAGCCGGGTAAGGATTTGACGGTGCAAAGCGCGCCGGTTCCGGTGCAGGCGGTGTTGAACGTTCAGGACGGCGGCACGCTGATCAACAATGTGCTGAGCGGCGGTGTCTTCCATCTGCGCAAGGATTACACCGTGCCGGAGTCGCATTTCATCCACGATGGCCTGCTGGCCTTCGAGGGGATCGGCTGGGAGTCGGACCTTGCGGCCTATCGCATGTATCTTGATGAGCGTCTGGCCATCGACATCTTCGGCAAGAAGACGCCGGGCCCCATCCTGCACACGATCGGGCAGGGCGTTGACAACTATCACGCCATGGCGCCGTGGGGCATGGACATCTTCAAGGTCGGTGACACGGTCGGTATCGGCGGTGTCGGGGTGCTGCGCAACAACCGCGCGACCCAACTGGGCAAGTCGGCCATCACGGCGAAGATCATCGAAAACGGCCCGGCGGCAGCGGTCATCGAAGTGGGCAATACGGGCTTTGACGGGGCCGCGTCGCGTCTGACGACGCGGCTGGAGATCCGCAAAGGTTCGGCCCTGACCCATGTCAGCGCCAGGGGCGAAGGGGGCCAGTCCCCGCTGCTGACGGGCTTCGTCAAACATCCGGGCGTCACGCTTGTGCGGGGGGAGGCGGATGCGTCGGGCTGGGCCTATATCGCCTCGTGGGGTGTGCAGTCTCTGGCCAATGACGCGCTGGGCCTCGTAGTGTTTTACCGGCCGGAGGCCATTGATGGTGGCGTTCGCGATGACGGCAACTCCGTCTTCGTCACCTTCCGCGATGCGCAGAACGTCCGCTACGCCTTTGGCACGGCGTGGAGTCAGGATCAGCAAGGCGTGAAGAGCCTTGACGCCTTCCGGACGTGGCTGGACGCGCGTCGCGCGGAACTAGCGAAATGACTTTAGGTAGAAACGCCATTTCGCTCTAAGTTTTTGTTTTGTCGCGATGTTTTTGCGGAAAACCGCTCACACTTTTGGCTTCGCCGAACTCCGTTTCCGCACATCGCTTTAAACACATAAAGACCGCCAACAGGGAGGCGATACTATGCAAAGACGGGATTTTCTGACTGCGGCTGTGGCGGGCACGGCGGCGCTGGGGGCCGGGGCCGCGTCGGCGGCCAAACCCAAGACCGCTGCGCCTGAGACGGATCGGGCCTATATGGCCGGGCTGTTGCAAAAGATAGCCGAGCCGGTGCTGTCGAACATGGCCGAGGGCCAGTTGAAAGCCCGGTTTCAGCTGGAGGTCAGCCCCACCTGGGACGGGCGTAATCGCGACGTCGCCTATATGGAAGCCTTCGCGCGCCTGATCGCTGGGGTGGCACCGTGGCTGACCCTGCCGGAGGATGACACGGCTGAGGGCCGCGTTCGCCGCACGCTGACGCAACAGGCCTTACAGGCCTATGTCCATTCCGTTGATCCACAGAGCCCTGACTATCTGCTGTGGCGTGGTCACGGTCAGGCGCTGGTCGATTCCGCCTATTTCACCAATGCCCTGATGCGCGCGCCCAAGTCGCTCTGGGAGCCGCTTGATGCGACGACCAAATCGCGGATCGTGACCGAGATCAAACAGCTTCGCCGCGTGTCACCACCCTATACCAACTGGTTGCTATTTGCCGCCATGAACGAGGTCTTCCTGCTGATGATCGGCGAAGACTGGGACCCGATGCGCGTCGATCTGACGATCAAGAAGATGGAAGAATGGTACGCGGGCGATGGCTGGGTGGCCGATGGGACGAGGTTCCACTTCGATTACTATAATTCTTATGTCATCTATCCGATGCTGGTTGAAATCCTCGAGGTGCTGGTGCGGCTGAAGCCGCGCTTCAACAACCTCAAACCTGAGGTCGAATTGCCCAAGTGGCAGAAGCGTATGCAGCGCTATGGCGAGCACCTGGAACGCCTCATCTCATCCATGGGTACCTATCCGCCGATTGGCCGCTCATTGACCTATCGCACGGCGGCGTTTCAGCCGCTGGCGCTTCTGGCCCTGCGCAAGGCCCTGCCGGCGAAACTTTCGGAAGGGCAGGTGCGCGGGGCTCTGACCGCCGTGCATCGCGCGGTGTTCAGCGCGCCGTCGAACTTCACATCCGAGGGGTATCTGACCATTGGTTTTGTCGGCCATCATCCGGCACTAGGGGACCACTACTCTAACAATGGCAGCATGTACATCACGTCCGAGAGCTTTCTGGCGCTCGGCCTGCCCGCTAGCGACAGCTTCTGGACCGTGCCCGCCGAGGACTGGACCCAGAAGAAGGCCTTTGCCGGTCAGGGCTTCCCGAAGGATTATGCGGTCGATTACTGAGTCGGTGAGCACAGAGGACGGCCTTTTTTCAACGGTATGCCCTTCCGGCGGCGCAATATGTGTTGTTCCGATATATGAATGTATCGTCTCATATGATGCAACGACGCCACGGGGCGATCTCAAAATGTGAGATATGGGCCTTTCGTCATACAATATCGTCCCGATATATATTGCAGCGTCTCATTTTGTGTTATGACTCGGTTCAGAGTGTAGAAGCGCCAGTTAACGGGGTAGAAAACATGAAATCGACTTCAAGGTGGGAACCGGCTTCCGACTAAAGGGCCGCCACACCTCAATGATCACAACAACAAGCGACTTTGTCGCAACGCGTCGTGCCAGACGCGAAGTATTTGTGCGGCCACGCGCCGACACGGGGAGCATCGCCATGACTAAACAGTCTCTTTTATTAACGACCATCCTGACCATGGGGTTCGGCGTCACATCAGCCGTCTGGGCTCAGGAAGCGCCGTCATCGGCCACAGCCTCTAACGAGGTCACCGAGGTTATCGTTACCGGGTTTCGCTCATCGCTGCAAAAATCACTGAACCTCAAGAAGCAAGCCATTGTGACACGCGACTCGATCGTCGCAGAAGATATCGGCAAGTTTCCGGAAGCTAATGTGGCCGAAGCGCTGCAACGGATACCGGGTGTCTATCTGCAGCGCGACGGGGCGTCCAACGAAGGCCAGCGCATTTCGATCCGCGGTTTGGGTTCCGAATATGCCGTGACAACGATTAATGGCGCGCCGGTGCGCACCACCTCCTCATCGAGCGCGGGCGGTTCCTCCCGCTCTTTCAACTACGATGTGTTCGCCTCGGAACTGTTTGGCCGCGTGGATTTTTACAAGACGCCGCTGGCCGAACTGGAAGAGGGGGGGATTGGCGGTGTGGTCGATCTGCAAACGCCGCGTCCCTTCGACAATGGCGGGCGTCGTAATCTGCGTTATTCAGCTATTGCGTCGTACAACACCGCTTCGCAGCACCTCGATCCCAATGTGTTTGGCCTCTATTCGCAAACCTGGGGTGACTGGGGCTTTCTGTTGGGCGTGGCGCACTCGAACAGCGTCAATATGAAGTCGGGGTTCGAGGCCACGGGCGGCTATAACTCCAACTATCGGGCGAATAATCCGTTCAACTATGGCGGCACGCTGGGTTCGATGAACGGACCTTTCACCTTTGGTCTGGATTGGGATGACCCGCGCGCGGCGGCCATGCTTCCCAACCGCACAGTCATCGATAATGGCTATTTGCCGCGCTTTTACCGCTATTACGGCGCGCAGAATGACCGCTCGCGTACCGGCTTCGTGTCTTCGGTACAGTACAAGCGCGACAAACTGGACCTTAGCCTCGACTTCCTCTTTTCCCACCTGACGGACGAGCGCGACGAATTCACCTTCGGCCTGCCTATCCGCAATACCCGCACCACCAATATGGCGGCGCGTCCGGGAACGAGCGGGCACAACGGGCTGGTGCCGATCAATGTGACGCTCGATAAGGGCAGCAACCTGCTCGAAGGCACGTTTGGCAACACCTCCTATCTGGGGGAAAGCTATTTCTATGACTCCGAAACCAAGTTCGGCTATGTCTCGCTGAATGGGAAATACGATGTCAGCGACACCTTGAAGCTGACCGGTCAGATCGGCACGTCGCGCAGCGGTGCCCGTTACGACAACAAACGCATTGTCTCCAATATTTACGGCGTGACCACCACCATCACCTATGGCGGCGACCATGTGTATCCGGGGCTGAGTGCGCCGGGTACCGATTTTACCAACCCCGCCAATTTTGAGGACTTCTCCACCGCGCTCGACTGGAACCGCGAAGTGGACAAGGAACTGAACGGGCGTCTGATTGCGGATTGGGATTACAAGCTGCCGGCCGGCTGGACGGGTCACCTGAAGGGTGGGCTGGTCTATACGCGCACCACCAAGCAGAAAACCAAGCGCAACGGCACGGCGCTGGCGACGGCACGTCTCAATGCGGTGGGCGCGGCCGGTTTGCGCGCGGCCATGCTGCGCTCGGTGCCGCTCGACAATCTCGTCATCGGTGACAATTATCCGAACGCCTGGGCGACCTTCTCGCGCGGCTACACGGTGGGAATACTCAACCCCATCGGCGCGGCTCTGGACTCGCCGATTGATCTCTCGACCAGCTTCACGGCTGAAGAGGCGATCACCTCCGCCTTCCTGCAATCCGATTTCGAAGGACAGGTCTTTGAGCGCACGCTGCGCGTCAATGCCGGTGTGCGCTATTCGCAGACGGATACCACGATCGACAATTACAAGAAGACGGGTGCCAATAATACCTACCTGCCCAATCAGGAAACCAGCAGCTATGACAACACCACGCCCTCGGTCAGCTTCGCTTATGATCTGAGCGACAAGCTGATCTGGCGCGGCTCTTGGGGCAAGACCATCACCCGCGCCTCGCTCTCCCTGATCGCCGCGCAAACGGTCATCCCCAATATCTACAATACCTACGCCACCTCGGGGAATCCGGGCCTTAAGCCGCAGATTTCGACCAACTGGGATACGGGTCTGGAATGGTATTTTGGTCGCGGCAGCCTCGTCAGTGCGGGCTTCTTCAAAAAGAAGCTGGTGGACACCACGGTTTCGCAGACGACTCAGGTGAAGTTTGGGAGTCTGGGCCTGCCCGACACGTCGCTGGCCAATATCTACTATGACGCCAATGGCAAGGTGGACCCCAATCTGCTGATTACGCTGGCGACCTATTACAATGCGGGCACCATCGAGCTGGATGGCTATGAACTGGCCTACCAGCAAAGCTTCAACTTCCTGCCCGCCCCGTGGGACGGGTTGGGGGCGTTGGCCAGCTACACCCATGTCAATTCCAGCGGCTATGACTACCGCACGACGGATGGCCGCACGCTGAATGTCAACACCATCCCTGAATATTCCTACAGCCTCACCGGTTACTACGAAAAGGGCCCGCTGGGCATCCGCCTGACCTACAATTACAAGGACCGTAACATCATTGAAACCGGTCCGAATGGATCGGACCTCCAACGCTGGCGTGCCGGTGCAGGCTATCTTGACGGCAATATCAGCTACAAGATCAGCGAAAATCTCGAAGTGCGGCTTGATGTTCTCAACCTGTCTGACACACTTGGCTATGACTATTTCGAAGACGTGTCGGGCCGCTTCGGCGATGGCAAGGATACGCGGCTGGACTATGCCAAGTATGATGGCCGCACGGTGAAGCTCGGTATACGCGGCAAGTTTTAAGGAGAGGGGCAGGGCCCGGCGTCTTCTACGGCGGGCCCTGCCTTTTGTGTATGCTTTTGTCCCGTTGCGTCACGCCTGAGTGAGACTCTTATGATTGTTTTTGCGCTCCTGAGTTCGTCAGCGGTTGTGTCTGACCTGCCGCTGTCCCGGTCTATGGATCTGGCCAGGGCTGCCCTAGTGGCCTGCGAGTCCCGTGGGGCGGCGGTGAGCGCAGCGGTCGTCGATGCGCAGGGCGTTCCCGTTGTCATTCTGCGCGCCGACGGCTCGCCAAAGGCCCCCGTGGCGGCCCCGCGCAAGGCGGCGACAGCGGTAAAATACGCCGCCTCCGGAGCCGAACTGGAACAGCGTGAAAAGACCGATAGCGATTTTGCGACCTTTATCGCCGCCCATGCGGACCAGTATAATGCGCATGGCGGTTCCCTGCCGCTGTATAAGGGCGGTCGGCTGGTTGGCGGTCTGGCCGTTGCCGATACCGATCATGGGCTGGCCGACACCTGCGCGCGGGCCGCCGTGGCCGCGGTGCCCCTTGAATAGGCGGAGGTCTTATGTTGCCACTTCCTGTGCAGCCCCGTTTACGCTGCGGACCTACCGCATTACCCTGCGGACTGAGCAGGGCCTGAAAATAATGGGGGCGTGTGCGCATTTGACGGCGGAAATATTTACCTCGCCCGTTGTACACCACAGGAGCCACCGCTATGCGCGGGGCTGACCCGGAAATCGTCTCCTGGGTGAGTTCCGAGATTCTCCCTTATGAGGCCGAGCTGCGTACCAAGGTCCGACGCTTTTGCCGCAGTGCGGAGGATCTGGACGACCTCATTCAGGACGTCTATTTTCGTTTGCTGAAACTGACGTCAACCGACCATATCCATGACCCGCGCGGCTATCTGTTCCAGACCGCGCGCAACCTCATTATCGACCAGGTCCGCCGCGACCAGATTGTAAAGATTGGCGCGATGCCCAATATGGACGAACTGATCGCCGACACGCAGCCCGGACCCGAGCGGGTGACCGCTCTGCGGTCTGAATTGCGCTGGGCACTGGGGGTTATCGCCAGCCTGCCCGGTCGCTGTCAGGACGTATTCCGTCTGCGAAAAGTGCAGGGCCTGTCGCAGGCCGAAACGGCGGCGCGTCTGGGCCTGTCGGAGAACATCGTCGAAAAGGAAACCATGAAGGGGATGCGGATCATTTCCGCTCTGGTGGCGCAGGGGCCTGCCGCCGGCTCCGGACTGTCAGCAAGCGCCGGCGGGCAACCGTCTGGCCCTGAGACCGCCGACCATGTCCCGTATTGACGAACAGGCCCTCGACTGGGTGGTGCGACAGGCGTCAGGCCCGTTGAACGAGGAACTTCAGCAGGCGTTTAACGACTGGTACGACCGGGGTACGCGCGAACAGGGGGCGTATCTGCGCGCACAGGCCCTGTGGCAGCGACTGGATCAGGCCGCGATGGATACCGACCTCACGCCACCGATGGTTTTACCGGTCGCAGTGAAACGAAGCGGCTGGCGTCCCGATCGGCGTCTCGTCATGGGCGGGGCGATCGCCGCCTGTGCGGCGGCCGCCTTTGTCGGATTGCGGGCATTTCAGACACCGGTGGCAACGCTTGTTCTTGAGACCGGTCTGGGCGAAATCAGCAATCATCCGCTCGAAGACCGCTCGCTGGTCAGCCTGAACAGCGATAGCCGTATAGAGGTCAGGATGACGCCAGAGCGGCGTCAGGTGACGCTGGTGAAGGGCGAGGCGCTGTTTCAGGTCGCCAAAAACCCTCAACGCCCGTTTGTCGTCACTGCCGGTTCCGTCTCCGTGCGTGCGGTCGGCACAGCCTTCAGCGTCCGCTTGCGCGGCGAGGGGGCAGAGGTGCTCGTCACCGAGGGGGTGGTGGAAGTCACCGAGAACGGCACGTCCACAAGGCTTCGGGCGGGTGAGGCGGGGCACATCGCTCAGAACGCCGTGTCCGTGCGCTCAGACCCGTCCGAGGTGTCGCGTAAGCTGGCGTGGCGCGAAGGCCGCATCGTTCTGGCCAATCAGTCGCTGGCCGAGGCGGCAGAGGAATTCAATCGCTATAACCGCACCAAGATCTATATTGCCGACCCAGCGCTGTCGCGGCGCAAGCTGGTGGGTCAGTACGGGCTCAGCCAACCGGAAAAGTTTGCCGAAAACGTGCATGAGCTGATGGGGGTGCCCGTCAGCGTATCGGCGGACCGCATCGATATTGGCCGCCGTCCGGATTAGACACCTCTCCCGGATTGTGGAAAGGCGGCCGGTGCTCTATCGTTGCGGCTATAATAACAAACGACGGGTGAGGGCACCGCAGGATGGTCCCCTTTTGCAAATCGGGGTTGTCGGCCAGTCTTCTGTGGCTGGGCCTCAGCGTGTCCGCTGTGCAGGCCCAGACTCAGTCTCAGGAAAAACCTTTTGATATACCGGCGGGGCCGGCGCCTGAGTCCGTCATGCGCTTTGCGCGGCAGTCTGGCTGGCAAATTCTGGCCAATAGCAGCGACCTTGACGGGATCGACACCCCCTCTGTGCGCGGTAAAATGGCCCCCGAAACGGCGCTGGCGCGCCTGTTGGCCGGGACGCCGCTCACCCTGCGGCGCAAGGGCAGCGAGACGGCCCTGATCGTGCGGCAGGCGATTTCAGCGCCCGTGCCGGAGCCCGTTGTCGAGACGCCGCCTGCCCTGATCGTGGTCACCGGCTTCCGGCGCAGCTATGCCGATGCCGTGCAGATCAAGCGCACGGCAGTGGGTGTTTCGGATGCCATCTCTTCGGACGGTCTGGGGCGGTTTCCCGATCTCAATATTGGTGAGGCGGCGCAGAGGATCACCGGCGTGCAGATCAATCGCGAGGCCGATGCGCGATCGGCAACGGTCAATCTGCGGGGGCTGCCCGGCACCTATGCCCGCATCACCATTAACGGGCAGGCCTTTGCCGATCCTGTGCTGGACAGTTCGACCCCGCTGGGGGCCTTTCATTCCGACATCTTTACGTCGATCAGGGTCGTAAAAACCCTGGGGCCGGGCGATGCCTCCGGCGGCTTGAGCGGCAATATGGATCTGGAGATTCAGCCCGCCCTCAGCCGCAAGCCCGGCGGACAGGCCCGGCTGTCGTGGGAATATAACGATCTCGGCAAAAGCCTGACACCGGCGTTCAGTCTTGGCTACAATGCCCGCCTGAGCGAGTCTCTGGGGCTTTACGCCACTCTGGCCTATAAGCGCGAACGTTTCCGGCGCGATTCCATCGTCTTTCAGTACACGCCCTTAAGCGAAGATACCGCCGATTTTGCCAGTCTTTACGCAGACTACTACGCACCCTATGCCGCCGATGGCACCTGTCGCTCAGGACATGTGTGCAGTCAGGTCGGCACGGGGCGTCTGGGGCAATCCGGCGTGCTGTTTCCGTCGGATATCCGGCAGGTCACGCGCTATAACAGTGGCCGGCTGTTTTCGACGGCGCTGGGGGGGCAATACCGGCGCGGTCGCCTGACCTTTGGGATCAGCGGTTTTTTTACGCAGAGACGGCTTGACGAAAATCATCTGGATCTGGTCGAAATCGACCTGCGGCCCAAGGGCGGTCAGGTGGTGCCTCAGGTGGGCGTCGCGCGGTTGCCCGGCGGTACGGCCTATGTCGATCAGTTCAGCTTCGCCACACCACAGGTCAATCTTTCCTCGCGCTCCGAACCCGCCCAACAACAGGCGTGGAGCGTGGACAGCCGTGTGGCGTGGGCTTCGGAACGCACGACCCTGACGGGGACGCTGGTCACCTCACGCGGCCGCAATGTCTATGAGCAGACGCAGATTGACTGGCGCACAGCGGCGCGGCCTGACAACGGGTTGAGCGGCACGCTTCAGTCGGGGGGCCCCGATATCGCCGATTACCGCCTCTCGCTTAACAGCGCGGCGATTGTCGTAACGCCGGGTCCCTGGCAATGGCTTGGCCCCGCCAACGCCTCCTTTCACCAGAACGCGCAGGGTGATCAGATCGTGGTGTCGGGCAGCTCCGGCTATGCCGATAACCGTCTCGATGCCGCGCAGTTCGATGCGCGGCAGCGGATCGGCGTAGCCGGGCTGGAAGCCCTCAGCGGCGGCGTGCGGTTTGAACGCACGGTGTTTGCCTCCGAAGGTTACCGCACAAGCGCCAAGGGCATTCGCGTGGACGCGATTGACGACAGCTTGCTGGGCGACAGCGGCATCCGCGACTTCTTCGGTGGCGTGGCCCCTGGCCATCTCACCGGCTTTCGTCAGGCGGACTTTGCCCGCACGGCCGCGCGACTGCGGCCGCTGCAAGTGTCACCCTCGGATCAGCTCAATCCCACCGGCTGGATCAACGATCCCTACAACACCTACTACGCCTCGAACAATTTCACCGTCGCCACCGAGACGCGGGCGGTCTTTCTTCAGGGTGAGTTCCAGAGCCGCGTATCTGCCCTGCCGCTGACCCTTTTGTGGGGCACGCGCCATGAGGCAACGCAGCAGGTCATTACAACGCTCAATCGTCAGGAGCGCCGCACGGGTGAGGTGGGCTATCAGCCCGCCACCTTTACCCAGACCCACAGCCAGTGGCTGCCCTCCGTACAGATTCGCGCCGGGTTACGCGATGATCTGGTGCTGCGTCTGGCGGCCTACAAGACGTTTTCGCGGCCGCAGCCCCGAAATCTCAGCCCGGCCACCAGCGTTTCGGCGACGTCCAATGGCTATGCGATCGTCTATGGCGGCTACGATCTCAGACCCTATACGTCCAATGCGCAGGACCTGTCGCTGGAATGGTATAACAGGCCCGGCAGTCTGGTATCGCTGGCCCTGTTTCGCAAACGGATCACCAATCTGATCGCGCCGGAATGGCGGCTGGAGCGCCTGTGTCCGGCGGACGCCACCGCCTTTGGTCTGGGGCACCTGCGCATTGAAGGGGGCCAATGCCTGAGTGATCAGTTCGTAAACGGACAGCCCGCCGTCATAACCGCCAGCGGCAATTTCAATCAGGACAGTCCGCTTACCGTCGATGGACTTGAACTGAGCGTGCAGCAAACCTTCGACTTCCTGCCGGGGGCGTGGCGGTATCTGGGGGGTGTGGCCAATCTGGCCTATACGCGCGTGGCCGGTCGCGTCGCCGATGGCACCCGTTCGGTGCTGCCGGGCGTTTCCGAACGGACCTATAATCTGATCGGCTATTATGAAACGCCGCGATTTGGGGTGCGCGTCGTCTATAATTATCGCGACGAATATACCCTTGCCGGGGTCAACACCTTTTTCGGCTCGTCCAGCCGCGTCAAATCGCGCGGGCAGGTCGATGCCTCGGCCTCCTATCGCCTGAAGTCTGGTTTTACCGTCTCGCTCGATGCTTTCAATCTGAGCGATGCGCGCCGTTCACAGTTTCAGAGCGATCCGCGCCTGCCCCGCGTCAATGATTATGACGGGCGCACCCTGAGTCTGAATGTGCGCGCGCAGTTTTAAACCTTTTTAGTCAGGCCTTTTTACTTTCTGTCATTTTTGTCAAAAATTTTTGGCGGAAATTTTTAGGCCACTCGTTGGGACAGTCAGAAAGGGGACCAGTGCCTCTTTTTCAGACAATTTATAAACCCAGACGAGGAAATACTCATGAAAAAGGTCAGCCCCCGGGCGGGCGCGGCGCTGTGCGCCTCGGTCAGCCTGTTAGCCCTAGTGACAGCCCCGGCATTTGCGCAGGAGGCGACATCCCCGACGGCCTCTGCCCCCAAGGATCAAACGGAAACGGTCGTGGTCACGGGCTTTCGCAAGAGCTATGCCGACGCGCTGCGTATGAAACGCTCGGCGGTCGGGGTTTCGGACAGTATTTCGTCGGACGGTCTGGGCCGTTTCCCGGATCTCAACGTCGGTGAAGCCCTGCAACGTATCCCTGGCATTCAGGTCAATCGCGAAGAGGATTCGCGCAATGCCTCGATCAACCTGCGTGGCCTGCCGGGCAGCTATGCCAAGATTACGCTGAACGGGATGAATTTCGCTTCGCCGGTGCTGGGCGGGGCCGCGCCTCTGGGGGCGTTCAACTCGGATATTTTCAGCGCCATCTCGGTGATCAAGTCGGTGTCGGCGGCGGACCAGTCGGGCGGCATCAGCGGCAATATCGACCTTCAGATCCAACCGGCGCTCAGCCGTAAGGACGGCGCCTTTGCCAAGGTGAGCACCGAATATAATACGCTCGGCGACTATGTGACGCCTTCGGTCACGCTGGGGGGCACGCGGCATTTCCTCAATGACCGCCTCGCTGTGTTCGGTACCATCGCCTATCGCAAGGAAAACTTCCGCCGCGACTCTCTCCATTTCCCGCAATATACGACGCTTTCGGCGACCACGACGCCGGGCTTTGCCAGCCGTTTCGCCGACTACTACGCGCCGTTTGAAGCCAACGGATCGTGCGCGGCCGGTAATGTCTGTGCCGCAGGCGGCACGGGGGCCAAGTCGAAGACCGGCGTCCTTCTGCCCTCGGATGTCCGTCAAGGCGTCAAATACAACGAAGGCGAGCTTCTCACCGGCGTCATCGGCGGCGAATACAAGGTCAATGACAATCTGCGCGTCAACGGCACCTATTTCTACAGCAACCGCGACATGCCGCTGACCGGCACCGACATTCTCGATATCGACTTCCGGGACGCCAATACCATTATCGACCCGACCATCACGCCGTATAAGCAGGCGGACGGGCGCTACTATGTCGATCAGTACAAGTTTACCAATCCGCGCGTTTACGCCTCCTATCGCAAGGAATCGTTCAAGCAGATGACCAACGGGGTGCATCTGTCGGCGGAGTTCCGCAACAAGACGTGGCGCATCAACGGGGCCTTCGGCTATTCGGAGGCGGAAAACTTTGCGTACCAAAGCCAACTGGACGTGCGCAACCCGGCCAAGCCGCTGGGGACGTCAGGGGTAGGTAACGGCCTGACGGGCAACCTGTTCAGCGGTGGCTCCGACATCGAAGCCTTCCGCCTGGCTTTCAACCAGACCACCCCTCTGGTCACCGATACGTCCGGTCCGTGGGCCAGCCCCAATACGCCGCCTTCCGGTCCGGAACTGATCAACGGCAATCTGAACCGCTTCATTGTGGCCGGCAGCGATTCCGCCGCCAAGAACTCGGTCCGCACCGTTCAGGCCGATATCGAGCGCTTTGTTGAATCGTCCTGGCTGTCCAGCGTGCAGTTCGGTCTGCGCTCGGAAGCCAGCGAATACTCATCGACCGGTTACCGCGCCAGCGCCGTCGGCGTGCAGAGCCAGAATATCGACAGCCGCTTTGTGGTCCGCAGCGCCTTTGCCGATGACTTTTTCGGTGGCAAGGCCGATGGCTATCTGAAGAACTGGCAGACGGTCGATTTCGACTATGCCGTGTCGCGCCTGCAACCGGTGACCCTGCTGCCGGGTCAGCGCCTGACCAATGGTGGCTGGGTCAATGATCCGGCCGATGGCAATTTCACGGGCAATAACTTCACCAAGTCGGATGATGTCAATGTGGCCTATCTGATGGGTAAGGTCGATGCCGAGGTGCTCGGCATCCGCCTGCGCGGCCATGTGGGTGTGCGTCAGGAGAACACCAAGCAGAAGATTACCTCGCTGGATCGGACCGGCAGCGGCCTGACGGCGACCTTCAAGCTGAACGAGCGGGAAACGGAATATAGCAATACGCTGCCGTCGATGCTTCTGGCCGCCGATGTCGCTGAAAACTTTGTGGTGCGCCTGGGCGCTTACAAAACCTTTGT
Organism: Asticcacaulis excentricus; assembly: GCF_003966695.1. Lineage (NCBI taxonomy): Bacteria > Pseudomonadati > Pseudomonadota > Alphaproteobacteria > Caulobacterales > Caulobacteraceae > Asticcacaulis > Asticcacaulis excentricus. The sequence continues at coordinate 228,449 of NZ_AP018829.1, read as the reverse complement.
GCGCCCCAATCCACGCGACATTTCCCCCATTTCAACGACGGTCACGCCGACGGTCGATGGTTATAATATCGCCCTTGGGCGCGTGGAGATCGAACCCTATACCTCCAACTCCTACGATGTGTCCTTTGAATGGTATAATCGCCGCAATGGCCTGATCGGGCTCGCCCTTTACAAGAAGGAGATCAAGGGACAGATTCAGGCTGAAACCCGCGATGCCCTGCTGTGCCCGGCGGATGGCTATGGTCTGGGGTTGGGGACGTGGTCGGTGAACGGCGACCTCTGCTACAGTTCGCTGAACACCCCGGCGGGTACGCGGGCGCAGATCAATGTCGATGGGGCGATCAACTCACCGACGCCGCTGGAAGTGACCGGGGCCGAGCTGACCATTCAGCAAAATCTCGACTTCCTGCCGGCCCCGTTTGACAAGCTGGGCGGCGCGTTCAACTATTCCTACGCCGACGTCAATGGCAAGACGGTCAATGGCGCTTCGGCGGTCCTGCCGGGTGTGTCGCGAAACGCCGCCAACCTGATCGTTTTCTATGAGACAGATCAGTTTGGTGTGCGGGCCGTCTATAACTACCGCGATGTCTATGATCTGGCGGCCGGCGGCACCTTTGCCGGTGCGGCCCGCTCGGTCAAGGCGCGCGGACAGTTTGACCTGTCCGCCTCCTATAACCTCACCAGCCGTATCACCATCGGTCTGGATGCCTTCAACCTGACCGACGAAAAGCGCACAGAGTTTGAAGGCGATGAGCGTAAGGTGCGTCGCGTCGATTATGACGGGCGGACCTTCCAAGTCAGCGTACGGGCTACTTTTTAACCCAAGCTAAGGGGCCGTCTCAGGGCGGCCCCGTTCTTGGTACAGCGTTCACACACAGGACAGTTACCTTATGCGTGCCTTATCCACCCTTCTCCTGAGTGCTTTGCTCGCGACGACGGCGATCGCCCAGACGCCGCCTTCGGCCCCGCCCGAAGCGATTGATCGCGTCTGGTCAGGCCATAGCGCACGCTTTGCCATGGCGGTGTCGAAGACGCATCTGTACGTCGCCTATTACGACGCCAACCGGCAACTGACCGTGGCACAGCGCCCGCTGAACAACCCGGCGCACTGGGTCTATCATAAGGTGGATACCTGGCTTGGCTGGGACAGTCATAACTATATCGCCATGGCGCTCGACCCCGCAGGGGCGCTGCACGTGGCGGGCAATATGCACGTCGATCCCCTGACCTATTTCCGCAGCGACCCCTCTGGCGATGTGCGCACCCTGAAACGTGTGCCGGTCATGGTCGAGGCGACGCGCGAAGCCCACATGACCTATCCCATCTTCTTGAACGATGGCGACGGGCGGCTGGTTTATAAATACCGTGATGGCTCCAGTGGTCGCGGCAACGAAGTCTATAATGTCTATGATGCGGCCGCCGGGCGCTGGTCGGCCCTGACCTCGGCCCCGCTGGTCGATGGCGAAGGGCAGCGCAACGCCTATTTCGTTGGCCCGGTGTCAGGGCCCGACGGCTGGTTTCACATCACCTGGGTGTGGCGCGACTCGCCGATGGCCGAGACCAATCACGACCTGTCCTATGCGCGCAGCCGTGACCTGATCCACTGGGAAAAGGCCGATGGGTCGCCGCTGCCGCTGCCGATCCGGCTGAAGGACGCGGAAATCGTCGATCCGGTGCCGGTCAAAGGCGGCATGATCAACAACAACACCGTAATCGGCTTTGATGCCGACAAGCGCGTGACCATCACTTACCACAAATACGACGCCGCCGGGAACACGCAGATCTGGCTGGCGCGCCGCGAGGGTAAGACGTGGAACCGCCAACAGATCAGCGCCTGGACCAACTACCGTTGGGACTTCAAAGGCGGTGGCTCGCTGAACAGCGAACTGTTTGTCGAAGGCGCGCGCCCCGGCGCCAAGGGTCAGCTAATCGTGCCGGTGACGCGGCTGGGGCAGGCGCTGGCGTTTGTGGTCGATGCGGCCACCCTTAAGCTGATCGAGGAGCGCAAGGTCGAAAGCCTCAATGCCCGCGCGGCGGCGCGGATCGGGGTCACGGATGTCACCCGCGTGCAGACGGCCCAGACGACCGGCCCGGATGGGCGCGTCTATACGCTGGTCTGGCAGGCCTTGCCGCCCAATCGCGACCTGCCGCAAGCGCGTATCCCGGAGCCGTCCGACCTGATCCTGCTGACCGACACGCAGCCTTAGAGAGGAATGATTTCTTTCAAATCATTCCTCTCAAACCGCCATTGAGGCGGCGGCCAAGGTGGCGAAGCCACCGCCCGGCGAGGGGCTAAACAAAAATCTGGATCATTATGTTTCGACCAGAAATCATAATGATCCAGATTCATAAAGGGGTTGAGGATGTATGCGATTGACCGGCGGCGCGCCATTGCCGCCCTGCTGCGGCCCAGTCGTATCACTACTGTAGAGGAACTGGCGAACCATCTGGCCGTGTCCCGGACGACGATCCACCGCGACCTGATGGAGCTGCACAATGCAGGTCATCTGATGCGCGTGAAGGGAGGGGCCGTGCCCTGCCGCCTCGCTCCGGCTGCCGCGGACCCTGAGCGTCTCCCGCCGATAAACCTTACGGCGCGCCGCGCCATCGCTCAGGCGGCTCTGGGATTCATTGAACCGCATGACCGTCTTATCCTCGCCGGCGGGGCGACGGTCGCGCTTATGGCCGAACAGATGGGGGACCGGCCGTGTCAGGTGCTGACCGCTTCGATCCCGGTCCTGTTGAACCTGTTCGACAAGCCACAGGTCCGGGTGCGGCTGGTGGGCGGGGAGGTTTTCCGCGAACAACAGGTCGTGCTGACGCCGTATGAGACCGATGGCCGCACAGGCCTACCGCCTCTGGCTGCGGATGCGCCGCCGATCTCAACGCGGTTTGGCGCCCGTACGCTGTTTCTGGGGTGTCAGGCCCTGTCGCGTAAGGGCGTGATGCAGACCGATCCCTTGCGGGTGCAATCCGACCGCAGGCTTGTGGCGCAAGCTGAAACCGTCATCCTTCTGGCGGAGTCTGCCAAAATTGACCGCAGCGGCGTACTGGCGGTCTGTCCTCTGCGCGACATCGACGTCGTTATCACCGATGATCAGGTCTCTGATCAGGCCGTTGCCTGGCTCAGTGCAGAGAATATACACGTCATTCGGGCACGCGTGCCTTCTGAAACACCCTATGCGCTGTGCTGACGCAGGCGCTCGTACAAAAGCCGGGTTTCCAGAAGGTTCGAAATGCGTAAGGCCACTTCGATCACGTCGAAAGGCTTGGCCACAAAGTCCTTGGCCCCCAGCGACAGGGCGCGGCGGCGGGCCTGAAGCGTCGTATCCGCTGTCAGCACCAGAACCGGGCGGTATTCATCGGCGCGATCATGGCGACCAAAGGCTTCCAGAAGCTGAAACCCGTCCACTTCGGGCATCATCAGGTCGAGTAGCACCAGATCGGGCGCGAGGTCGATATAGGCCTGCATGGCACGGGCCGGGTCGGTAATGCCGTGCACATCATTATAGCCTTCGCGTTTCAGCAGCGCGATCAGCAGCAGCACATTGGCCTCTTCGTCGTCGATGACGAGGATGCGGCGTGACAGAAGGTCTCCCGGTGCGATCAGGTGTCCCGGCATGGTCTTGGTCTCAGGTCTCTGGTTTATCGGATGTAGGTGACGCCGCGGGCAGCGTGAACCAGAAGCGCGCCCCTTGCGCCGGGGCTTCATAGCCAATCTGGCCGCTCATGGATTCCACGAGCCGCTTGGACAGGGCCAGCCCCAGCCCCGTACCTTCGACCCGCGTCTTCGATTGCTGCCCCAACCGGTCAAATGGCGTGAACAGGCGTGAGGCCGCCGACGGGTCGATGCCCTCGCCATCGTCTTCGACCTCGATGCGAATGTCTTCGCCGTTGCGCCCATAGGCCAGACGCACGCTGGTGCCGGTACGGTTATATTTGGCCGCATTGGCAATCAGGTTCAGAAGGACCTGTATCAGCCGCCGCCGGTCCGCCTGGGCGATCAGGCCGGGCTCCGCCGCCTCAAGCTGGAAGGTCAACCCGCCGGTGGCCACAATCGGCGCAGCCAGTGCGTGCACCTCGTGCACCACGTCGTCCAGATCGACCGCTTCGATCGACATATCGGTCGCCCCGGCTTCGATGCTCGAAATATCGAGCAGGTCGTTGATCAGCGACAGAAGATGCCGTCCGGCCTTCATAATCTGCTGCACGGCGGCCCGGTGCGGCGGCGACAGCGTCTCTTCATCCAGTTCCAGCAACTGCCCAAAGCCCAGAATGGCGCTCATCGGCGTGCGCAGTTCATGGCTGGTCCGCGACAGGAATTCGCTCTTGGCCAGATTGGCGGCAATGGCGTCCTCACGCGCCATGCGTAGTGCCTCTTCGCTGCGGCGGCGTTCGGTCATGTCGCGCGTCACCTTGGCAAAGCCGCGCACCTGACCATTATCGTCGTGCAGGCTGGTGATCACCACATTGGCCCAGAAGCGCGAACCGTCCTTGCGCAGACGCCAGCCCTCGTCTTCGACCGTGCCGCGGTCGCGTGCCCGTTGTAGCATCTGGGCGGGCAGAAAGTCGCGCGTTTCGTCGGGGTAGAAGCGGCTGAAATGCTGCCCCAGAATTTCCGGTGCCGTCCAGCCCTTGATGCGTTCCGCTCCCAGATTCCAGCTCGTCACCACGCCATCGGGATCGAGTGCAAAAATGCCGTAGTCGCGTACCTCTTCGATCACGAGGCGGAAGCGCTCCTCGCTTTCGCGCAAGGCCTGTTCACGGCCACGCAGGAGCGCACTGGCGCGCGTCAGGCGCTGCGCCAGCCGCCCGATCTCATCGGCGTCCTGCGGCAGGTCGTTCAGCGCCTCGCCCTGCGCCAGCCGCTCGGCATTGTCCTCAAGGTTGCCGATGCGGCGCACAATGCCGGTTGAGAACAGATAGACGGCCGCCAGACTGCCCAGAAGGCCGACAATGGCGCTGATGGCCGTGAGGAACAGGAAGCGGTTGCGCACCTCTTCGACGCGGCGCAGCCTTTGATCGAGAAGCGCGTTTTCGCGCACCTGAATGCGGTCGATTTCCTGCCGCATGGCGTCGAGCACGATCTTGTTGGACACCAGCGCCGCCTCGATCTCAGCCGTATTGCGTCCGTTGTCGGGCCGCCCGTCGGCCAGTTCGACAATGGTGTGCAGGCCTTCGCGTTTGCGCACCGCCAGCGAGCGGATGCGCTCAAAACGCTGACGGATTTCGGCGTCGCGGATAATGCCATCCAGTCTGTCAAAGGTCGGCGGCAGATCGGCCTCCGCCTTGCGATAGGGTTCGAGAAACCGCGCCTGCCGCGTCAGCACATAACCGCGCACCCCGGCGGCGGCTTCGGCCAGAAGGGCGTGGACCTGATAGGTGTCGCGCTGCACGGCGAAGGCGCGGCGCACATCGTCTTCGGCTTCTTCCTCGGCATGGCTGGCCTGAAACAGCAGGCTCAGCGACACCAGCAGGATGGCCAGCGGCAGAGCCACCACCACCAGCCCTTTGAGCGCCAGCGGCCGGTCGGCCCAGAAGCGGGTGAGAAAGCGCGCCAGTCTCATGCCTCACGTCCCGCCGGCAGATGCCGCGATGCCAGCACCGCCGCCTGTGTGCGGTCTGTGACCCCCAGCTTGGCGATCAGGCGCTCGACATGCGCCTTGACCGTCGCCGGGCTGATGCCTAAGGACCGCCCGATCTCCTTATTGGTCATGCCTTCGGCGATCAGATGGACGATTTCACGCTCGCGCCCGGTCAGGCTGGACAGGGCGGCCGGGTCGCGTTCAACCGGTTCCGGCGCGCGCATGGCGGCGCTGACCAGATCGAGCGGCAGGGCGGTCTGCCCCTGTGCCACACGCACAATGGCCGCTTGCAGATCGTCAATGGCGGTATCTTTGAGAACATAGCCCGCTGCGCCCGCCGCCAGAGCTTCGCGCACATAGGCCGGCAGGTCGTGCAGGGTGAGCATCAGCACGCGCGCCGACAGCCCCAGGGCCACGATGCGCCGCGTGGCCTCAAGGCCGTCCATATCGCCCTTCAGGCGCACATCCATCAGCACCACGTCCGGACACAAGGCCTCGGTCAGGGCAATGGCGGCCGGGCCATCGGCGGCTTCGCCCACCACGCTGAACCCGCTGCTGGTCAGCACGGCCTTCAGCCCCTCACGCGCCAGGGCGTGGTCGTCAACAATCAGGATGCGTAAGGGATCGGCGGTCAAAAGGATGCACTCACAAGGGTTGGGGGAGGTGGGCGGTAACGCTGACGCCTTCGGGACCGGCCTCCCACAGGAGGTGTCCACCAATGGCCAGCATGCGCTCATGCATGACTTCGCGCCCCACATGCATCCCCTGCCGCGCCTCCGTGCCGGTGGGCTCCGTGTGACTCAGGCCGCGCCCGCCATCGCTTATACGCAAGGTTATGCCCGAAGGCGCATCGGCGCTTAAGCTCAGGCTGACCGGGCAGGGGCCCCCGGCGTGCTTGCGGATATTGCTGACAGCCTCCTGCGCCACACGAAACAGGGCGGTTTCGACGGCGGAGGGCAGGGGCATGGCCCCTTTGGGCACCTCAAAGGTCACGGTATAACCGTCCGTCTCCAGTGACTCGGCCAGATAACGCAGGGCGGCGCGCAGGCCCAGATCATCGAGCAGGGTCGGGCGCAGACCGCCAATAATGGCGCGGATTTCCTGCACCAGCTCGCGCGCAATCTGGGCCAGACGCGCCCGCTGCGGCCCGGCGACGGGTTCCTGCGCGCGATCCGTGCCGCCTTCAAGCAGGCGGACCAGCGCCGTCGCGGTCTGAGCCACGCCATCGTGCAGTTCGTGCGACAGGCGGCGGCGTTCGTCTTCCTGCGCTGTGAACAGGCGGCCGACGACGTATTCCAGCCGCTGTTCGCGCTCACGCAAGGCGGCGGTCAGGCGGCCGCGTTCGGCCTCACGCTCGATGCGGCTGGCCGTGGCCCCCATCAGTTCCAGAACGAGCCGCACCGCCTCGCGGTCCTCGCCATCCGGAATGTCGCTCAGATCGGTGAAGCCGTCGATAATGACGAAGGCGAAGGGAGCCGTAGCCGTGCCTTCGCTCTGACCCGGCGCGCGCAGACCCAGCCCCGGGCCCTGTGGCGCGATAGACGCCCGGCCCCGCCCCAGAAAATGCGCCAGTCGCCCGGCGCAGGTCTGAAGCACGGTCTCGACCGTGGTCATCTCGGCCAGCGCCAGCTCACCCCCGGCCTGCGACAACAGCCGCAGCCGCGCCGCCCGCGCCTCGGCCGCGCGATACAGCTCGCGTAGTTCGGCGACGGTTTCAATCTGCGCAGACAGCAGGGGGGAGGCGCTTTCCATTGCCCGTCTCTATACCGGGAAAGCTCTGTTGTGCATAGGCCATCCGGCCTAGGCCGCAAGGCGCGCCAGTCGGCGGATGCGCCGCTATCCCGTCTGCCTCTACCTTGTCATCACAAGCCGCAACGATGTTGACGGCGTTTGAAGAGGAAAGGTGCAACACGATGAAAAAGATGAATTTGAAAGCCGCCTGTCTGGCTCTGGCCCTGCCGCTGGCCTTTGCGGGTGCCCCGGCGCTGGCGGCGGGTAATGCGGCTCAGATCAGCCCAGCCGTCTATGCCCCGATCACGGTGGCCGAAGTCGAAGCCGCCCAGAAGGCCTGGGGCGAGGCTCTGGTCGCCATTTCGACCGAAAATGACAAGAATGGCTACGCCGCTGCCAAGCGTCTGGCGGAAAAGGTGCTGGATAGCGCCTATGCTTATAATTACGGCCCGGTGCTGTTCAAGCCGACCCTGACGGTCGCGCCGCAGACCTTCCGCACCACCCGTGACGGCGCGCTGGCCTATTTTGTTGGTGGCGACACCAAGTTCCCGAACGACAAGGGCTTTGCGCTCAAGAGCTGGCGCGGCTTCAAGATCGACAATGCCGGCATCGTCATCACAGGCGACAGCGCCATTTCGATGGGCAATGTCACCCTGACCGACGCCAAGGGCAATGTCACCGTGGTGGACAAGACCTGGGGCTATGTCCGTGACGGCGAAGGCAAGCTGCGTATTGTTCTGCACCACTCCTCCCTGCCCTACTCGGCTAAGTAATCCCCCCCCCTTACTTAAGCCGTGTGCAGGCGGGTCAGGCGCTGACTCCCCCGTCTTTTGACCCGCCTGCGTCTTTTTTCTTTCAAGGTCCGTTTGATGTTTCGCATAACCCGGCTGGTGCCGCTCGCTTTTGGTTGTCTTGTGCCTTTTGCCGCTCAGGCGGCGAGCGAAGACACAGCCGTGTGGGGTGGCCTGCATTCCCAGTTCAAGCTGAACGACCGGGTCTCTGCGACGGTAGAAGTGCAGAAGCGCTTTAACAATGACGCCTCGCGCCTGGGGCAGTATGTGATCCGCCCCAGCGTCAGCTACGGTTTCAGCCCCACCACCCGCGGGAGCTTGGGCTATGCCTTCGTGCAGACCAATCCGCCGGGGCCGGCCAAGACGGATGAACACCGTCTGTGGCAACAACTGACTTACCGCGTGGCGGCTTTTGACGGCGGCGCGGTTCTGAACGGGCGCACGCGTCTGGAGCAAAGGCGAATAGATGGACGCGACGATATGGGCTGGCGGCTACGTCAGCAGCTTCGCTTCAGCAAGCCGCTCACACCGAAAGTCAGCGGCGTGGTGTGGAGCGAGGCCTTCTGGGCCGCCAACACGACGGACTGGGGGCAACGCGAAGGCCTTGAGCGGTGGCGCAACAGCGTGGGCGTATCTGTGCCCCTGACGTCCCGGCTGACCCTTGAGCCGGGCTATATTCATCAGTGGGTGCGCCGTCCGGGCGAAGACGCTGTTGACCATATTCTCAGCCTCAGTCTGACCGCGCAGTTTTAAAGGACTTTTCGTATGAGTGCCGTGCATCTGGCCGTTATGGCCGCGTTTTTCTTTGCCCCATCTGACTCGACTCCGGTCGAAAACATGCGCCTGTCCAAGGGCTTGGCGAAGCTTGAACCGGCGCATTTTGCCCGCCGCGCCCTCATCAAGGGCGACCACCTCGACGACGCCATTCTTCTGTCCACCGTGAAAGCGACGCGCAAACCGGGGCCAGCCAATGGGGCCTACATCTGGGACGGCCACGTTCAGGTGCGTATAGACCGGCAGACGGGTCAGGCGCGCTGGGAGGTCTGGCACGACCTGACCTACAGCGGGGCGCGCCGCGAGATATCGGAGGTGCGCTATCAGATCGGTGAGCGCCTCGTGAAGGTCAAACCGAGCACGGTGACGCACTGGATTGACTACTGCCCGGCATTTGAAATGCCCGGCGAATGCAGCCAGTTCACCCGCGTGGTGTTCGAGGTACCCGAAGAGGATATCCGCGCCATGGCCCAGTCCTACCAGCCGCAATCACGCACGCCGTGGCTGATCCGCCTGAAAGAAGCCCGTGGTGAAGATGTGACGATCGGCGTGGCCCCCGCCGAAGTGGCCGGAGCGTGGCAGGCGCGCTATGCGTTGAATTAGGGCCGCTGCCGGCTTAGTTCTTGGCTGTCCGCGATCAGCTCCCCAAGGCCCATAAGCTGGCGACCGCTGAGCTCAATACCATCTGCTTGCGCCTTCTGAAGATCGGGGCACGGATCAAAGAGACCGCCCATAGCGTAAGGATTTTCTTTGCCGCGGCTTGCCCGGAGGCTTCGCTCTTGCGCCATATACTGGCGCCCCTCAAACCCGCGCCCGCATGAACGACGGGGCTATGCCCCCGAAACCGCCGCCATCACCATCACCCCCATCGGAGAAAAATCAAACCCAGCGCGTGGCGGAATATACGAAGCGAACACTCGCGTCTGTGAAAAAGCCGACCTAAACGGAAAGCAGATGCTGTTACGATGACTGGACCGGGCTAGATGACATCGCAGACGATTATCCCGGCAGCAGCGGACGTCTGTTTCCCAGCAAATACGCCGATCCCGGTGCCTTTCCTATTAATCTTAATGAACTGATGGGGACGTTTTTAGATGCCGGAGGCAAGGTCGTCGGGTGTCCCTTCGCCGTCGGAAAGGCGTAGAAAATCGGGTTCCCGATGGCGCGAGCTCCCTTTTACTTTGGTACAAATGACGATGTGCTCACGGATACTGAAGAGGCGTCCTATGTCGTCATCGAAGTGCTTGGACTCTTCCCTGATGCTGATCTGATCAGGGCAAAGCCAGCCGCTATACCGCCGGAGCGATCTTTCGTCCTAGAGCCGACAGGCCCGAGAACTAGACCAGTTCGCGCAAGGTCACGGCCTATGTAAGCAATAACTCCGTGCCTGCGGCCGAGTTGCCGCAGCTGATACACAGTGTCTCTGTCGCTCTAAACGGTCTGGCATCTGCTCCCGTTGCCGAACCTGAACCTAAGACGCCCGCCGTCTCCATAAAAAAGTCGATCGGCGCGGACTACATCATCTGCCTCGAAGACGGTCGTCGCTTCAAATCCCTGAAGCGCCATCTGGCCTCGAAATACAACCTTACCCCCGACGAATATCGAGCCAAGTGGAACCTTCCCAAAGACTACCCGATGGTCGCCCCAGCCTATGCCGAAGCCCGTTCCAATCTGGCCAAACAGATGGGACTCGGACGAGGGGGACGCAAGGCGGCGTCTCAGGTGGGAGCAAAGCCTGGTCGTCGGGCGAAGGCATAGGCTCAGAGCATCGTTTCGAGGGCCCGTCTTGCGGCATCCCTCGTGCCAATGCCTATGAAAAGCCCCGGGGAGATCCCGGGGCTTTTGCCGTTTGGAGGTGGGGTTACGCGTTCAGGCGATCCTTGACCGCCTTGCCCGGCTGGAAGACCAGCTTCTTTGAGGCGGCGATCTGAATGGTGGCACCCGTCGACGGGTTTCGCCCTTCGCGCGCGGGCTTATCCTGGACCTTGAACTTGCCGAAGCTCGGAAAGTTGACTTCCTGCCCCAGAACGGCCGCTTCCAGGATGCTGCCAAAGATCGTGTCAACGATGGCCTTGGCCGCCGTCTTGGTCACGCCGTGTTCGGTTGCGATTTTGTCGATGAGGTCAGAGGTATTCATAGGTCTGTCTCCGATTGAAAGTCCCTGACTTGCCTTCCCGGACAGGCATTGGCAATACCCTTGGTCAGGTATACACCGGAAGAACCAACGGACTGTTGATTATTGCCGAGAATTGACCCAACGAGGATGCGGGGGAACAGTTGGACTGCCAGGAGGTGGTTCATGTAATGCTACACAGACAGGGTTCGCATAGCTGAGCCTTATCTCAAGCTCGGCAAGCGAATAAAGGCAACCATTCGCCAGCTGGGTTATTCTACTAACAATGCGCTTGAGGCATGGCGCTGAGAGTATGAGGGGCGGTTTGATTTACGCAAGCGCTGTGCAGTTCGGGCGCCGAAATATTCCGAGGATGAGAAGCAGGCGGGCGTCATCAGGCTATGTCGTGATGAAGAAGCGGCGCAAGAGGTCGTCGACAGGCTCGGCGAATGCCGGCTACCCCCAAGCGTAAAGCCGGCTCAGCCTTTGGCGGCCGCCTTGGCCTGCGTTTTGGCCAGATCAATGTGACGACCCATGGCCTTGATGAAGGGGTGACGCGCCAGCAGGCGGCGGCCCACAATGGCCACGATAACGAATCCGGCCCATACCTCCGGGCGGTTCCATTCCGGATGCAGGTCATAGATGAAGAATTTGAAGCCAATCGACAGCACCAGATAGGGCAGCAGGATCGCGCCCCAGCGCACGCATTCGTCCTTCAGGAAACCGCGCGGTCCCTCCGGGTGATAGCGCCACGCCTTATAGCTGACGCCCCAGCGGGTGAGCACGATCGGACTGACCACAATCAGTGAGATCACGCTGGAGATCATCACCATGGTCAGCGGGTGGGCGTGCTGCCAGCCAGTGGCGGCGGTGTGCGGATCGGGCCCCTTGTTAATACCCTCGATTGTGCAATCGTTCGCAGGATTAGGCCCGATTACCGCGATCTTGTCCACTCAAACCTGAGGCGGCGGACTCAGGCCGCCAGCGCCCGCACAAAGGACTGAAATTCAGCGTCAAGCGTTTCCGCCTGTTGTGTGAGGTGCCGGGACAGGCCCAGCAACTGAACAGAGGCCGCACCGGTGGATTCAGCCGCCGTTTCTACGCCGAAGATGTTTTCCGTTACCGACAGGGTGCGTGAGGCCGCCTGATGGGTGTTCGAGGCGATTTCCTGAGTGGCCATGCCCTGCTGTTCCACCGCGGCCGCGACCGCGCCATTGCGGTCAGCGACGTCGTCAATCCGCAGCGCAATCTCGTTGATGGCGGTCAGACAGGCGTTTGTGGCCTCTTGAATCTCTTCGATGCGACGCGAGATATCATCGGTGGCCATGGCGGTCTGGTTGGCCAGCGCCTTTACCTCTGTGGCGACCACGGCGAAGCCTTTGCCCGCCTCACCGGCACGGGCGGATTCAATAGTGGCATTGAGCGCCAGAAGATTGGTTTGGCGGGCGATGCTGCTGATCAGGCTGACCACCTCGCCAATACCCGCTGCGGCGGTCGCCAGAGCGCGGATTTCGGACTGGCTTTTCTGGGCGATGGTCGCCGCATCTTTTGAGGCCGATGTGGTTTCGCGCACCTGACTGGAAATTTCCATGACGGCGGCGCTCATCTCTTCGGTGGCGGCGGCCACGGTTTGCACATTACTGGAGGCGGAACTGGCGGCCTCATTGACGGCGGAGGCCTGTCGGGTGGTTTCTTCGGCGGAAGCCGACAGGGTCTGGGCGGCGGCCGAAAGCTCCTCGGACGAGCGCACCAGATCACTGGCCATAACGGCCATTTTGGTCCGGAACCGATCAACGAGGTCGCGTTCATAATCCAGCCGGGCCTGTCGGGCGGCCCGCGTCGCCTCCTGCTCCGCCTGTAAGGCCTTTCGCTCAATGAGAACCTGCCGGAAGCCAAGGATGGCGCGTGCCATGGCCCCGATCTCATCCTTCTGAGCCGTGGCCGCGACGTCCGAGGCAAGATTGTCCTCCGCCAGTTGGCCCATAACGCGCGACAGCGCGACCAGTTGCGAAGACATCTGACGCGCAACGTAAACCGCCAGTCCTATCGATAAGGCCGCCACCAGACCGGCAAGGCTCAGCATGCTGATCAGTTCTTTCCATACAGACTGGATGCGCGCCTGAAGCAAACGGTCAAGGTCTTGGGTCGTCACCTGCCAGACCGCTACGACGGCCTCATGAAAGCGGGTCTGAGCTTCGTTGAATTGCGCCTGATCCTGCGCGTCAACCGCCTGTCCCTGCCGCAGGCGGTTCGATATCGCCTCACGCGCCTCGGTCAGGGCCTCTGTCGCCGCCTTGAGTCGCAGGCGCGGGGTTTCCAGGCTCGCTGATAGTGTTTTGCTTTTCGTACCCGAAAGGGCGGACGACAGATTGAACGCCAAAGTGTCATTGGCCGCATCCAGATTGGCGCCCGAGACTTCAAAGGCGATGAGGTCCGACGTGTTAGGGGCCGTCGTAAGGCTTTTTACTGCGCGCGAAAGGTCGTCATTCAAGGCCACGATCTGAGGCAGGGTAACGGTCACGTTCGACTGTAGATAGTAGGTGTCAACGTCTGGGTCGAGCGTCAGATTGCTCGCATCGGCTGCGCGCGTTATAAGGGTGGCCAACAGATGGGGGTCGTTCCCACCGTCTGATTTTACCGCGGTGAGGGCGCTTTGAAAATCGGCCGTAGGGGTAAAACCGGGTGTCTCATTGAGGCTCAGGACCTTACCCTCTGCCAATGCGGCCCACAGGGGGCGGATGTAGCTCACGCCTTCCCGTTCTGATTCTGTGAAAGAAATCATAGACCTTTCGCTCACTACGAAAAGGCCGGTCATCAGGGATAGGGGTACGGCCATAGCGGCCACAATCAGTATGAATTTCCCCGCCAGAGGCAGATTGGCCAGTTTCAGACGCATGTTCCCTCGGTTTTATCGCTTTCGCGTATTTGTAGAATAACACCATTCTTTGAACGAGGTTAACAAACCTATAAATTGTAGGCGTCAGCCATGTGCGATTATTCAACGGTGACGCAAATCTCTTTCAGCGTGCAAGCCCTTTAAGACCATGCACCGTCAAAGTGAACGCAATGCCCCCAGCAACCGCGCCATATCGGCTGGGGTCGAGCTATAGCCCGGCGTGACGCGCAGGCAGGCCCCGCCGTCAAGACCGGTGCGTGTCACGGTGAACAGGCCGTGCGCGTCCAGAAGGCGTTTGGCCAGTGCCGCGTGCGTGTCCGGTGATGGACTGGACGGATGCTTGCTGATTTTTCTAAAATTTCAATTTTAGTCAGTATGTTACCCAAGTGACAAATTTTGAGCTGTACTTTTTGCTGTACCGAATCGACCAGAATGGTCGTCAATGGGTGTGAAAGAAGGTAATTCGGCAAAATGGTGCGGTATTTTTTGACCGTTAGTTGCATTGGATGCCAACTGGCATGGAGATGCCGCATCCCAATGTTGAGCCCGTTGCGGTAGGCTAACCAACCGATGCGGTTGACACCGACAGCAAGGTGCGCTGGCAGTTTGGAAAGCAGATGCGCCAATTCTGGCTCTTTCTCGTTGCGGTTATAGAGCAATCAGTGAACCACATATCACGAGATTTCCGGAGTTGGTCCATTGCAGACCTAAAAGCGACAAACAGCGGCTAAGAAAGCTGACATTGAATGTGTGATAGAGTGAAAATTTGATCTGACGTGATGGGGTGGACGGCTCCCGCTCCCGGCATCTAGGTGCCATACTGTGGCTGTCAAAGGTCACAACATTGGAGAGCCATCCATGAAAGAGGTTACCACGATCGGTCTTGATATTGCCAAGCATGTTTTCCAAGCCCATGGGATAGCGGCCGATGGGGCGGTTGTTTTTCGACGAAAGTTACGTCGAAACGAGGTTGGAGCCTTTTTCGCAGGGCTTCCATCCTGCCTAATCGGTATTGAAGCGTGCGCTACAGCTCATTTCTGGGCGCGGCAACTGATTGATTTGGGCCACCAAGTCAAACTCATTCCGGCAGCTTATGTGAAGCCTTACGTGAAGCGACAAAAGAATGATGCCGCTGATGCCGAAGCCATATGCGAGGCAGTCACTCGGCCGACGATGCGCTTTGTGCCGGTGAAGACCGAGGAACAGCAAAGCGTGCTGATGCTTCACCGCGTCCGCGAACTCCTCATTCGGCAACGGACTATGCTTGTAAACGCCCTTAGGGGGCACCTTGCCGAACTTGGGCTCGTGACCCAGCTGGGTGCCCGCGGCGTTGATATGCTGTTAGCCTTAGTGGAAGACGAAGACCACGACATGATCACCACAGTCGCTCGTACAGCCTTACTCCCGATCGCCCAACAATTGCGGGACCTGGACCTGCAGGTTGGCGAGGTGGATAAGCAGATATTGGCTTGGCACCGGTCGAATGATCTCAGCCAAAGGCTTGAGACTATACCCGGGATTGGCCCGATTACGGCCAGCGCTATCGCCGCTACGGTAGCTGATGCATCTTTGTTCAAATCGGGCCGGCAGCTTGCCGCCTGGCTTGGCCTTGTGCCGCGTCAAAACTCGTCTGGAGGAAAAGAGCGGCTTGGCAAAATCACCAAGCAGGGCGATCCCTATATCCGACGATTGCTGGTCGTGGGTGCGGCGGCCGTCTTGCGATTTAGCAAAAGCGCAAAATCGACGACAGCGGCGTGGGGTGCTGGAATGTTGTCTCGAAAACCGTACACCGTAGTGGCCGTTGCTATGGCCAACAAGATGGCGCGCATTGCCTGGGCGCTCATGGTGAACGGAACACGCTTTAACGGAATGACCGCGTAGGCCACCTGCGCAGGTTCAGCGAATTGGTGAGGTGCTGATGGTGTGATGAATGCGGTCGATACCGAGATTGGAAAAACCCGTCGTTGGGAGCTGGCGCAAAAAAAGCGCGATGACGTGTCTGGGATCCAATCTGCGGAATACATCAGGGCCAGCGGCAATGAACGGCCGCATCAAAAGGCCGGACACATGCCTGCACCCGACCGATATCAATACACCAAAATCTTCTTGCCAATAGGGAGCCGTCCACACATGCTCCCCATTTCTTGGCCACCCGAACAAGATCGTGAACGACTCACGCAAAGCCATTGATGCTTTGAGGGACAACGGAGACATAGGGGACGACGTGTATCGACGGATCGAACAGGAACTGGACTGGCTGGAATTAAGCTCGCTGAGATGAGGGGCCTTAGGACATCTGCCTGTCTTTGAAGCGTCTTAAGTTCATGATGAGTTATCCCCCCAAAGGCGTCTGGTCCAGCTTACGACTTAACGCTTCGACTCTTTGTTCAAGTCTGGCGATCCGGCGCTCTAAAATATCTACCTCAGTTGTATCAAAGGCGTCCGTAAGCCGGCTGAGCCATTTTGAAAATGGCCCCTTTTGCCGATCTGGCCGCTGTGAAGATTGAAACATAACAGCTCCTGTTTTTCTCACTTTCAGATATCGCCACCCAGAGATTTGAACACAGCGACACTCGCCCGTGAGACGCCCGTCATCGACTGGATCCGGGCGTCACGGGCACGCAAGGCGGCGTCCTCGGCGCCAAGCACCTCAATTTGACTGACGGCGCCGGCTTGATAGGCAGCCTCCGTAGCCGATCGCGCACGTTCAAGATCGGCGACGCCCTGCGCGAGCACGGCGTCCTGTGTGCTTTGGTTGGCTGCGGCGGAATAGGCGTTTTCAACGTCCTCGGTGGCGCGTAATGCGGCTAGTCTATAGGCCGAAAGCGCCTGTGCTTCGTCCCCCTTCGCCTGCTTGATTTGGGCGTCGATGCGCGCGAAGTCGAACACACGCCAGCGTAGTCCCAGGGTCACGGCTGACTGTGAGGCCCGATCACTAAACAGATTGCCGCTTGAGACACTTGTGGCACCGCCCAGCAAAGCACCAAGCGAGAATTTGGGGTAGTATTCTGTCGTCGCCGCATCCTTACGTGCTATGGCGGCGGTCAGATGCCGTTCGGCAACAATGAGATCGGGCCGACGACGCAGAAGCTCACTGGGTGTGCCCGCAGGTGCGATCCGAACGACGGCAGGGAGAGATCTGTGGGGCGTCAACTCTGTTCTGTGGGTGCCCGCGGGTGTTCCCAGCAGAATGTCCAGGGCGTTCATCGCCCCATCGAGCGCAACATTGAGTGCCGGTATCCGGGCCTCGGCTTCGGAAACGGAAGCGGAGGCCTGCCTGACCTGTACTTCTGGGGTGAGCCCCTCTGCATAAAGTTTTTCGACCTTTTCCAATAGGGCGCGCCGGGTCTGGACCTGACGTTCGGCTACATCAAGGCGGGCCTGCAAGCCGCGAATAACGATGTAAGTGTCAACCACTGCCGAGGCAATGGTGAGGCGGGTCGCCGCGATCCCCGCTTCAGACGCCTCGTAGTCCGCCTTTGCCGCCTCGCGGCTGCGCTGCAGTCCGCCAGAGAGATCAATCTCCCAATTGGCAAGGAGGTTAAGCTCGTAGCTTTCGCCGTGGCGGTCGAACCCCGGACTGGCGGAAAGAACCTGACCCAGAGGGGTCTCCAGAGATTGGGTCGCCTTGGCCGCCTGACCTGAAAGGTTTGCCGAAGGCAACAAGGCTGCGGTCGCGGCGCTGAGGCCCGCACGGGCCTGCTGCGTCCGAGCCATCGCCTGCGCCAGATCCAGATTCTGCTGCAGCGCCGTCGCCACATAGCCATCCAGCTGAGAATCGCCAAAGAGAGTCCACCACGCCTGAAGGCGACGGGGTGTACTGTCGAGGTTTGATTGGCGCACGCTTTCGCCAAGAAACTGATCTGGCAAAACCACTTTTGACGTATAGCTTGGCGGAGTAGCGGCGCATCCAGAGAGTGCGCTGACGGCGAAGAGTGCGGCGATAAAGGGGCGCTGTGACATAAAGGGTGTCCGTTATTAACTTGTGACCATATTATCAAATGGTCACAAGTTGTCAAACTGGGATTGTGGGCGTATGGTCCGCCTCATGACACAGTTAAAAGACTACCCCCTGTCCTCAAGAGGGCCCGCAGGTCATGAGGTGAGAGATCAGATTGTTCTCGCCGCGACGGAACATTTCAGTCGTTACGGTTATGAAAAGACCACGGTGTCTGATCTGGCAAAAGCAATCGGCTTTTCAAAGGCCTACATCTACAAGTTTTTTGAGTCGAAGCAGGCGATCGGTGAAATGATCTGCGCCAACTGCCTGCATGAGATTGAGACCGAGGTGATCGCCAGCGTCGCGGCGGCCCCCACGCCACCAGAAAAGCTCAGACGCCTTTTCAAATCAGCGGTTGAGGCCAGTTTGCGTCTGTTTTTCGAGGATCGTAAACTTTACGAAATCGCGTCTTCGGCGGCGACGCAGCGTTGGGACTCGGTCACCACCTATGAGGAACGCATGCAGGTCCTGGTGCGTAAGGTGATTCAGGAGGGCCGGTTGTCCGGCGATTTCGAGCGCAAAACCCCTTTGGATGAAGCGACGCTTTCAATCTACCTCGTTCTCAGACCCTATCTCCACCCTCTCTTGCTCTCCTACAGTTTTGATTACACGGAAGGCGCGCCGGGCCATCTGGCCAGTCTGGCGCTGCGGAGCCTGGCGCCATAGTTTTGAAAGTGACTATTGACGAAAATGGTCACATGTTCCATATGGAGGGTCTAGTCAACTTCTGTATGGGGCTGTCATGCGCTTGCGCCGTCTTGCTACCACTTCACTTTTCTTGTTCCTGCCCCTTGCCCTCACGGCCTGCGGTGAGAAGCCTGCCGATGATCCGCGCCTTAAGTCGGTCGCGGTTCGAGCTGTAACCGCCTTGCCGTCCGAAGACGGCTCACGGGCTTTCACCGGGGTTGTTGCCGCGCGCATACAGAGTGATCTCGGTTTTCGTGTGGGGGGTAAGATCGTCGAACGTCTGGTTGACGCAGGGCAGACGGTGACACGCGGACAAGCCCTGTTTCGCATCGATCCGATCGATCTGAAATTAGCGGTCAAAGCGCAGGACGATGCCGTCCTCGCCGCCCAAGCCAGGGCCGACCAGACGGCTGCGGACGAGGCGCGCTATCGGGCGCTTCGCGGTAGCGGCGCAATCTCAGCCTCGGCCTATGATCAGGCCAAGGCGGCGGCTGATGCGGCAAAGTCTCAGTTGTCCGCGGCCAAGGCGCAGGCCGAACTGGCCCGAAACGCGAGCCAGTACAGTGTTCTTGTCGCCGATGCCGATGGCATCGTTACAGAAACGCTTGCCGAGCCGGGTCAGGTAGTGAGCGCGGGACAGACGGTCGCGCGACTGGCGCGCTCAGGCCCGCGTGAAGCCGTAATCCAGCTCCCCGAAACGGTCCGACCGCCTGTGGGTTCAAGCGCAACGGCCATCCTTTATGGGGATGCGGGACAGTCCGGCGCCGCGCAGCTTCGTCAGCTTTCGGGGGCGGCAGACCCCATCACTAGAACCTTTGAAGCGCGATTTGTCCTTGAAGGGACTCTCGCTGATACCCCGATTGGTAGCACCGTCACGATCCGTTTGCCGCAATCCGGTGGGGCTGTGTCGGGAAGCCTGAAGGTGCCGCTGTCGGCAATTCATGATGCGGGGCGCGGTCCCGGTCTGTGGGTCGTACGTGGCCGGCCAGAGAAAGTGCACTGGGTTTCGGTCACACTCGACCGTGTCAGTGATGATGTGGCCACCGTCAGTGGTGCCGTCAATTCAGGAGACAGGGTCGTCGCTCTCGGGGCTCATTTGCTTCGTGAAGGACAAGAGGTTCGCGTCCTGACGCAGGAAAGCAATGGAGCGCATCAATGAGTTCGGGTGGCTTTAACCTTTCGGCGCTTGCGGTGCGCGAGCGCGCGATTACGCTGTTCCTTATCATCCTTATATCGGTTGCGGGTATTTACTCATTTGCGCGACTAGGCCGCGCCGAAGACCCGGCGTTCACTGTGAAGGTCATGACGATCGTGTCTGTATGGCCCGGTGCCACGGCGCAGGAGATGCAGGATCAGGTCGCTGAAAAAATTGAAAAGCGACTTCAGGAACTCCGCTTTTATGATCGTACGGAGACCTATACCCGGCCAGGCCTGGCGTTCACAACGCTGTCGCTGCGTGACGATACGCCCCCAAGTGAGGTTCAGTCAGAGTTTTATCAGGCCCGCAAAAAGGTCGGTGATGAAGTGCCCAATCTGCCGCAGGGGGTTATCGGTCCGCTCGTCAACGATGAGTATGCCGATGTGACCTTCGCTCTTTATGCCTTGAAGGCGAAGGGCGAACCGCAACGGGTTCTGGTTCGCGAAGCCGAAGGGCTGAGACAACGGCTCTTGCATGTGGACGGCGTCAAGAAGGTCAATCTGATTGGCGAACAGCCTGAGCGTATTTTTGTCGAGTTTTCACAAGACCGTCTGACGACGCTGGGCATACCCCCGCAGGCGGTTTTCGGTGCACTGAGTGGTCAGAATCTTCTGACGCCCGCCGGTTCGATTGAGACGCAGGGACCGCAGGTTCAGGTCCGTCTTGATGGTGCCTTTGATGAGTTGCAGAAGATTCGTGACACGCCCATCGTCGTCGGCACGCGTACACTCAAACTTTCGGATATCGCCACGGTCAGACGCGGCTATGAGGATCCTTCGACCTTCATGATTCGCAATGCAGGCGAGCCTGCTCTTTTGCTTGGCGTCGTAATGAAAGACGGCGTCAATGGTTTGGACTTTGGTAAGTCACTCGAAAAAGAAGTTTCGGCGATCAATCAGTCATTCCCGTTGGGGATGCACCTCGACAAGGTGACGGATCAGTCGGTGAACATCGGCGCCTCTGTCGATGAATTCATGATCAAGTTCTGCGTAGCGCTTTTGGTGGTTATGCTCGTCTGCTTCCTCAGCATGGGGTGGCGCGTGGGTATCGTCGTGGCGGCTGCCGTCCCCCTGACATTGGCTATTGTCTTCGTCATCATGATGGCGACGGGCAAGAATTTCGACCGCATCACACTGGGATCGCTCATTCTGGCGCTTGGGCTGCTGGTCGATGACGCCATCATCGCGATCGAAATGATGGTTGTGAAGATGGAGGAGGGCTACAGCCGCGTCGCCGCATCGGCCTACGCCTGGAGTCATACGGCCGCCCCCATGCTTTCGGGTACGCTTGTGACGGCCGTCGGTTTTATGCCCAATGGTTTCGCGCGTTCGAGTGCGGGCGAATACACGAGCAATATGTTCTGGATCGTGGGCATCGCCCTCATTGCCTCGTGGATCGTGGCTGTCGTCTTTACGCCTTACCTCGGCGTCAAACTTTTGCCTGACCGAAAGCCGGTCGAGGGTGGTCACAAGGCGCTTTACGATACGCCTAGATATAATCAGTTTCGACGTCTTCTGAGCCGTGTCATCGCTTCGAAGTGGATAGTGGCGGGTACGGTGGTTGGTCTTTTTGTCGCCAGTATTGGTGGTATGGCCATCGTCAAAAAGCAGTTTTTCCCGGTCTCTGATCGCCCGGAAGTCCTCATCGAGGTCCAGATGCCTTATGGGAGTTCTATCGACGCCACCAGCCGGGCAACGGCAAAGGTGGAGGCCTGGCTGGCAAAGCAAAAAGAGGCGCACATTGTCACGTCCTATATAGGACAAGGGGCGCCGCGTTTCTTCCTTGCCATGGGGCCAGAGCTGCCTGACCCGTCTTTTGCGAAAATTGTCGTCCGGACGAACAATGAGCATGAACGCGAGGCTCTCAAGCATAGAGCGCGAGATGTGATTGCCAACGGTCTCGCTCCTGAGGCTCAGGTGCGTGTCACGCAACTGGTTTTCGGTCCCTATTCACCATATCCGGTGGCCTACCGCGTGTCAGGTCCGGACCCCGCTGTCCTGCGTGCTATCGCGGCCGATGTGGAAAAGACCATGAGAAGCAGTGGTATGATGCGCACGGTGAATACAGACTGGGGCACCAGAACCCCCACCTTACACTTCACCTTGCAACAGGACCGTCTTCAGGCTCTGGGCCTGACAACGAGTTCAGTGTCCCAGCAACTGCAGTTTCTTTTGAGTGGTGTACCGGTTACCGCCGTACGTGAGGATATTCGCACCGTTCAGGTCGTTGCGCGATCTGCCGGGACGACCCGCCTTGACCCTGAACGGATCGGCGAATTCAGCGTGGTCGGTGCCAACGGACAACGGGTCCCGTTATCGCAAATCGGTAAGGTAGAGGTGCGCTTTGAAGAGCCCGTTATGCGCCGGCGTGACCGTGTCCCGACTATCACGGTACGGGGCGACATCGCAGAGACGCTTCAGCCACCAGATGTTTCTTCGGCGATTACAAAGTCCCTGAAGCCTCTGGTTGCCAAGCTTCCCGATGGGTATCAGATTGTTGAAGCCGGTGCGATTGAGGAATCCGGGAAAGCGTCCGCCGCTATGCTGCCGGTCTTTCCGATTATGCTGGCGCTCACCCTGTTGATCATTATTTTGCAGGTAAGATCGATCGCCGAAATGATCATGGTCTTTCTGACCAGCCCTCTGGGCTTGATCGGGGTCGTACCTACTTTGATCCTGTTTCAGCAGCCTTTTGGTATCAATGCACTCGTTGGCCTGATCGCACTGTCCGGTATTTTGATGCGCAACACCCTGATCCTGATCGGGCAGATCAACGAAAACGCTCAGGAGGGACTTAACCCCTTCCAGTCGGTCGTCGAGGCCACAGTGCAGCGGGCCAGACCTGTGATTCTCACGGCACTTGCAGCAGTGCTGGCCTTTATTCCTCTGACCCACTCGGTTTTCTGGGGAACACTGGCCTATACGCTGATTGGCGGCACGATAGCCGGTACGGTGCTTACGCTGGTCTTCCTGCCGGCCATGTACGCCATATGGTTCAAGATTAAACCCACACCAGGAGATGCAAAACCCGAGGAGGCCAGTGCCGCTACATCATTATGATTTCTGGTAGAAACATAATGATCCAGCTTTTGTTTAGCCCCTCGCCGGGCGGTGGCTTGCGCCACCTTGGCCGCCGCCTCAATGGCGGCTTCAGCGGAATGATTCCAGTAGGAATCATTCCGCTCTAACGGTTAGTCTCGAGTTTCGGTTTGAAGCGATGGGCGGAAACGAAGTTCGGCGAAGCCAAAAGTGCGAGCGGTCTTCCGAAAAAAACATCGCTAAAAAACAAGAGTTTAGAGCGAAATGGCGATACCACTTAAAGTCATTTCGCTCTAATCTGAACGATATCCGCTAAAAAATGAGCGACCGGGTCCCTTAAGAACCGGTCGCTCATTTTTTTATGCCGCCTTGGGAAGAACCAATTTCCAGGGCGGTCCTGATCGCCTGAGTATGCTCTTCGCAGGAGGGCGGGTGGCCCTCCTGCGTTGACTTGATGTGGGGGACGGGTCTGCCTCAGCCCCCAAAAATCTGCACCATTTGCGCATTGAAACCGTTGACGAGCGCATGCTCATTCGGGCCGGCATTGTTGCGCAGCGTAGCGGCATCACCAACGACAATTTCTTCGGCTTCGGTCGCAAGCTGGCGCATCGCTTCAGAAATGAACGCGGCGAGCGGCATACCGCCCTTCGCCTCCGTCAGGTCGGTTTCGACCCAGGGCGGGGCGATTTCCTGTACGGTGACAGACGTGTTGCGCAGCATGAACCGCTGAGACAGGGCAAACGAATGAAGACCCGCCTTCGTGGCCGAGTAGACAGCGGCAGGTGCCAGCGGCGCAAACGCCAGCGCTGAGCTGTTGTAGACGATGGTGGCACGCGGCTGTGCCTTGAGATGCTCGATGAACGCCGAGGTGACCCGGATAGGCCCTAGCAGATTGGTGGTCAGTTGCGCCTTAGCCATGTCGTCGTCGATAGGATTCGCCACGTTATCGAACGGCATCATGCCTGCATTGTTAATAAGAACGTTGAGCTTTGGAAATTGCTCAATCGCTTGGGCAGCGACGCTGGCGATATGTGCGGGGTCGTTGATGTCCAGCACAAAAGAGGCCATGCCGGGGTTCGCTTGTGTGACCTCATCGAGCAGCGCTGCGCGCCTGCCGGCAATGATGACCTGGTTCCCAAGCTTATGGAATGCCTCAGCCAGCCCTCTGCCGATGCCGGAAGCGCCGCCCGTAATGAAGATGACATTGTCTGTGAGTTGCATGATATCGTCTCGCTCGTGGTTTAAGGATGAAAAGATTGATTTTGTGGTCTCGCCTTCGTGGGCTTATGCCCTTAGGCGACCTGTAAGAGACAGTTTGTCCCTTTAGGTTGGGTCAGCAGGCACGGGGCCTATGCCTGATTGGTGAACTTTGTAACCAGATAAGCGTCAATGCCTTCGGTTCCGTTTTCGCTGCCATAACCGCTTTGTTTGACGCCACCGAAGGGCGCCTCAGGCATGCCGAAATAATAGGTGTTGATGCCAACCATTCCGCTTTCGAGCGTGTCAGACAGAAGCGCCGCGCGGGCGGTTGATGTGGTAAAAGCGTAGGCAGCCAGACCGAAGGGCAGACGGTTCGCCTTTTCGATGGCGTCTTCGACCTGCGAGAAGCGCGAGATAATGGCGACCGGACCAAACGGTTCATCATTCATAATCTGCGCGGTTTCCGGCACGTCCACCAGCACGGTCGGTTCAAACAGGAATCCCTGATTTCCGATGCGCTTGCCACCCGCCGTGAGTTTGCCACCGTGCGCCAAAGCGTCGGCAATCAGACGCTCCATGGCGCTCAGCCGCCGGGCATTGGCCAGCGGACCCATTCTGGTTTCTGGGTCAAGGCCGCTGCCGACCTTGATGTCACCAGCGGCGGCACTGAACTTCGCGACAAATTCATCGTAGACGGCGTCCTGAACATAGAAGCGCGTCGGAGCAATGCAACTGGCGCCGGCATTGAAATACTTGTTCGGGACCGAGAAAGCGACGACGGTATCGATGTGGGCGTCATCACACACGATGACAGGGGCATGCCCGCCAAGTTCCATAGTCACCGGTGTGACTTGCTGGGCGGCGAGGGCGGCCAGTTGTTTGCCTACCGGCGTCGGGCCCGTGAAGGACACCTTCTTGATGATGGGCGAAGAAATCAGAGTGTGTGAAATTTCTGCCGGATCCCCCAGAACGACGTTGAGCACACCGGCTGGCAGCCCAGCGTCGGCAAAGGCTTCCGCGATGAGAAGGCAGGTCGCGGGGGTCTCTTCCGACGGTTTGATGATCATCGAACAACCCGCGGCAAGCGCAGCGGCAATCTTGCGGCCTGTCAGCAGAGCAGGTACGTTCCACGGTGCAAAGGCCGCTACAGGTCCGATGGGCTCACGTGAGATGATTGCCCGGCCGTGCGGCAGACGCGAGGCAACCGTCCGACCATAGATGCGTTTGGCTTCTTCACCGGCCCATTGCATGGACTCAATGGTCAGGCCCATTTCCATCCGGGCTTCCGCCAGAGGTTTGCCGACTTCGAGGGTCAGCATGAGTGCGAAACGCTCGAGCCGTTCACGGATAAGGTCTGTGGCCTTCAGGATAATGGCTGACCGTTCCCAGGCCGGAACCAGACGCCATAGCTTGAAAGCACGCTCTGATGACTTCAGCGCCTCGGCTAAATCGGCAGCCGTAGCGTGCGGCATCTCGGCGAGAACCGTACCATCAAACGGGTTAAGAACCTGGCTCGTGGCGCGTCCGTCGCCAGACAGTTTTTTGCCGTCAATCCACTGATAAAGAGACATATAGTTGGGGGAATGCATGGAACGCTCCATTTCAGGCGCGCGGGTGCTATCACGCCTTTAAGGGAAGGCGAGATACGCGCGTTTCATTTCGCGAGGCGGATTTTCCGGGACGCGAGAGCTTGACCTACAAGGGGGCTGCGCTCAGACATGCATTTATGTCTTTTGATGACAAATGTCAATAAGTGACATTTGAATAACTGGCCACGCTCAATTCTCGAAACTGACCAGACGACTTGCGGTATCAAAGAGCTCAGTAAGAGGGTCTTTTCCGTTTTCCGCTACCCATCGCCCGATAACCTTACGTAAGATCGAGAAGACGATGTCGGGATAGAGTTCGGCTTGCCACTGCGCAATGGGGGTAAGCCCCGCGCGAATTTTCAAAAGCGTCGTGACCTGTTCAGCCAGGCTTGCCGACATTTCCAGTTTGCGCGCCCGTATATCCGGTGACGCAGCTATAGCGCGCTCAACGGTCAGGTAAAAATCGGCTTTTGACTGATAAGTCTCGAGGATGGCCCGAGCACCCGCAAGCAGTGATAGGTGAGGGGGCTCTTCCGGTGACACCTGGGAGAAGCGATCCATAAACGCCGACATGGTTTCTTCAACGCAACTCACTACAATGTCTTCTTTGGTCGGAAAATACCGGAGCAGGGTGCGCGGTGATACCTCAACTTCCGCCGCAATCTGATTGATGGTGGTTTCGGTAAAGCCCTGGATTGCAAACAAGCGCAGGGCCGCCTCCAGCAAGGCTTGCCGTGTTTTGTCTTTTTTGCGCTCTCTTAAGCTCACTGTCTTCATCCTTGGTCCACAAGCCCGCGATGTATCGCAAATGTCAGCAAATGACAAATGCCGATTGCGCGTGGGGTGTTTTAGGTGCGTCAACTGATTTATAAGCTCGCGGTATAAGACCAAGCGAAATTGAGCGGCTAATCGGTAATAGTCTTGTCTCGTATATCTATCTCGAAATCAGCGGAAATCATCCGACCTTAAGGAGATAGGACAATGAGCAGGGACGTTATCGTCGTGATCGGTGTTGGAGGGATAGGCCAGGCGATTGCGCGCAGACAGGGTTTTGGGCGTACGCTCCTTCTGGCTGACTGGAACAACGAAACCCTTTCGAAAGCCGCAAAGGACCTCTCCGATGCCGGTTATTCCGTCGTTGCCCAGATAGTAGACGTAACAAACCGCGAGTCGGTTCAGGCGCTCGCCTCCGGGGCAGCAGACCTGGGGCCCGTTACACAGGTCATTAATACGGCAGGCCTTTCTCCCAACATGGCATCTGTCGAGAAGGTTCTGGAGGTTGATCTCTATGGGTCTGCGCTGGTTTTTGAAGTCTTCGGCGAGGTGATCGCGCCAGGAGGCTCCGGGTTGATCATCTCCAGCATGGCGGGTCACATGATGCGTCAGTTGCCCGAAGCCGATGAAAAGAGTCTCGCCGAAACGCCGGCGGATCAGTTGCTGTCATTGCCATGCCTGCAGTCCGAGGCCGTTCCGAATACCCTGGTCGCCTATATGGTGGCCAAGCGCGCCAACTTCCTGCGCGTGCAGGCGGAAGCAATCCGCTGGGGCGAACGCGGCGCGCGCGTCAATGCGATCAGTCCGGGTATCATTGTCACGCCGCTGGCAGCGCACG
Source organism: Asticcacaulis excentricus (assembly GCF_003966695.1). Taxonomy (NCBI): domain Bacteria; kingdom Pseudomonadati; phylum Pseudomonadota; class Alphaproteobacteria; order Caulobacterales; family Caulobacteraceae; genus Asticcacaulis; species Asticcacaulis excentricus. The sequence goes on along the minus strand of NZ_AP018829.1, from coordinate 201,235 downwards.
AACTGAATTCCGAAATTGGCGACATCTATCGGGCAATGGTTCAGGCCTCGCCATCAAAGCGTATGGCCCCGCCTGAAGAAATTGCGGTGGCCGCCAGCTTCTTACTTGGGCCGGACGCCGGCTTCATCACGGGCAGCGACCTGTTGATTGATGGTGGTGTCATCGCGGCCATGCGCGCGGGGAAACTGCCCACCCCTGGTTAAGCGGCGGATTTCGATAATGATCGCAGCTATCCAAAGGAATGGTACATGAAACAACGCATGTTGGGTGCCCTGGCCGTCAGTGAGATTGGCTACGGCACGATGAGCTTTGCCTCGACCTATGGCCCGGCACCCGAGCGGGCTGAGGCCATCCGCGTAATCCGGGGAGCCCATGAGAAGGGCGTTACCCTTTTCGATACCGCAGAGGCCTATGGTCCCTGGACAAATGAGGTGCTTGTAGGGGAAGCCTTGCGGCCCATCCGAGACGAGGTCGTGATTGCGACCAAGTTCGGGTTTAACGTCGATTCGGCAACCGGACAGCGGCTTGGCGGGGTCAATAGTCGTCCCGAGCATGTGCGCCAGGTCGTAGACGGCAGCCTGAAGCGTCTGGGTATTGAGACGATCGATCTGCTGTATCAGCACCGTGTGGACCCGGATGTGCCGATAGAAGACGTTGCCGGTCTGGTACGCGACCTTGTTTCTGAGGGAAAGGTTCGCCATTTTGGTATGTCCGAAGCTGCCGCAGCGACCATTCGCCGGGCCCACGCGGTTCAGCCGGTAACGGCCATACAGAGCGAATACTCCTTGTGGACGCGTGACCCGGAGGCCGAAGTTCTGCCCTTGTGTGATGAACTTGGTATCGGCTTCGTCCCCTGGAGCCCGCTCGGAGCCGGCTTTCTGACGGGTAAAATCGATGCCGCCACCCCACTCGAAACCGGCGATTTCAGGGCGTCATCACCCCGCTTTGCCGCAGAGGCTCGTGCTGCCAATCAGGGGCTTGTCGATCTGCTCACCCGCATTGCCAACGAGAAGCAGGCGACGCCGGCTCAGATCGCGCTCGCATGGCTTCTGACGCGTGCGCCCTTCATTGTGCCCATTTTTGGCACGCGTCGCCTTGATCGGGTCGAAGAGAATCTGGGCGCTGCTGACGTCCACCTTTCGCCGGCGGATATGCAAGAGATTGAAGCTGCCCTCGAAAAGATGGAAATCATGGGCGAGCGGCTACCGCCCGCTGTGCTCAAGCTGTCTTACCTCTAATCAAAATGGTCTGCTCCAGCTGAGAGAAATCTAATGACGAATATTCTTATCATTGGTGCCCACGGTCAAATTGCCCGTGTCGCAACGCGGCTCTTGCTGGAGCGCACTGATGCCATGCTCACCCTTTATCTGCGCCGGGCTAACCGGCTTGAGACGCTGGCCCCACATCCGCGTATCCGGCTGGTCGAAGGGGATGCTACGGACGCAGCCTCTCTCAGAGCGGCCTTGAAGGATCAGGACATTGTCTATGCAAACCTATCCGGTGACATGGCACGACAAGCGCGCACGATTGTTTCCGAGATGACGGCGGCAGGTGTCAAAAGGCTGATCTTCATCAGTTCCATGGGCATTTATGGCGAGGTGCCGGGAGAGCGTTACCGTAGCATCCTTGACCCCTATCGCGACAGCGCGGCAATTGTCGAAGAGTCAACACTCGACTTCACCGTCATTCGTCCGGCCTGGCTGAATGACAATGATGAGATTGCTTATGGGCTAACCCGAAAGGGCGAGCCCTTCGCCAATCCCTCAAAGACGGTTTCACGCAAGAGCATCAGCGATCTCATCGTGCGGCTGGTGACAGAACCCGGCTACGGCGTGGGCGAGAGCCTGGGTGTGCACGGCACCCGTTGATGACAAGGAAGGCGACAGACATGAAACAAAGGCAACTTGGAGACCTTAAGGTCAGTGAGATCGGCTTTGGATGCATGGGGCTTGATTTCAGCTACGGTCATCGCATCAGTCGCGAAGAGGGCATCACCCTGATCCGGCAGGCGGTCGATCGGGGTGTGACCTTTTTCGACACCGCCGAAATCTATGGCCCGTTTACCAACGAGGATATGGTCGGTGAGGCACTTCGTCCCGTGCGTGACACCGTGGTCATCGCGACCAAGTTTGGGTTCAATATCGACCCTCAAACCGGCGCCAACCGCGGTGTCTCCAGTCGCCCGGAGGCTATACGCGGTCACGTCGAAGGATCGCTGAAACGCCTTGGGATTGAAACGGTGGATCTGGTATACCAGCATCGGGTCGACCCGACCGTGCCTATTGAGGATGTGGCGGGAGTCGTGCGCGACCTCATTCAGGAGGGAAAAGCGAAGGCGTTCGGCCTGTCCGAACCCGGCGTAAAGACCCTTCGCCGCGCTCATGCGGTGCAGCCGGTATCTGCGGTGCAAAACGAGTATTCTCTTTGGTGGCGTGCACCAGAGGTTAACGGAATTCTCGAGGCTTGCGATGAACTGGGCATTGGCTTTGTGCCTTACAGCCCCTTGGGAAAAGGCTTCCTGACGGGTGCCATGTCCTCAGAGACCAAGCTCGATGCCAGCGATTTCCGCGCGGCCACCCCCCGTTTTCAGCCGGAAGCGCTCGCGAAAAACGAAGCCTTTGTGCAGCTTTTGCGTCGCATCGCCGTTGTCAAAGGGACAACACCCGCTCAGATTGCACTGGCCTGGTTGCTGGCACAGAGGCCTTATATCGTTCCCATTCCCGGGACCACAAAGCTTACCCGGCTGGAGGAAAACATCGGGGCTTCGGCCATCGAACTTACGTCCGGTGATGTGGCAGATATCCGAACCGCCCTCGCTGACCTGTCCGTCGAAGGCGATCGCTACACCGCGGCGGCCAAGGCCATGGTTGGTGTAGAAGCGCCTGAGAAAAAATAGCCTGCACTATACCAGAACAGATGGTTCCAGTCGCGTAGCGGCTGAGCACCGGGTCGTGTCCATTGGCTCGCTGTTTGTTCGTCCTCTCGTATGACTCAGCCATCAGCGAAGGTGGATAAATTGTGTTCCTACCCACACGCCGGACTCGGCGGCACCGATAGCGGTGGCAATAGGAAAAGCCGCCGCTATCACTACCTCGGTTAGAGCGACTCTAGTGCCAGCGCGATGCCCTGACCTCCGCCAATGCACAAGGTAACAATGCCACGGCGTATACCATCCCGGCGCATGGCGTGTAGCAAGCGCGTCACTAAGACCGCGCCAGTTGCGCCGATCGGGTGACCATGCGCCACCGCGCCGCCATCTGTGTTTATAATATCCAAGGGAAGTCCGAGCTCTTTGGCCACAGCCAGTGGTACGGCGGCAAAGGTTTCGTTGATTTCGATCCGTTCCAAATCGCCGAGGCTCCAGTCCGCGCGGGCAAGAGCTTTTTTGACGGCCGGAACCGGGCCAAGGCCAAAAAGTCCAGGTTCAACCGCAGCAACCCCATAACCTGCCAATCTGCCAATGGGATCGATTCCAGACGCATCGGCAAATGCTCTGTCGGCTACTATCATGGCAGCTGCGCCACTGTTCAGGCCCGGTGCGTTACCAGCGGTAATCGTCCCGTCGTACCTGAATGCGGGTTTGAGCTTGCCCAGGGTGTCCTCCGTTGTATCTGGTCGCGGAGCTTCATCAACATCGAAGATATCGACCCCTTTTCGTCCTTTGACCTCCACACCAACGATTTGATCCACAAAAAGGCCGGCATCACGCGCGGCAACAAAGCGCTGATGCGAGCGCGCGGCAAAGGCGTCCTGATCTCGCCTCGTAATACCCACTTTCGAGATCATATCTTCGGTATGCCAGCCGGAATGCTCTCCGGAAAAAGCATCTACCAAGCCATCAGTCAGCGCACTGTCCAGTATCTGGCCCGCCCCCATGCGATACCCCCAGCGCCCACCTTCCATAAGGTACGGCGCGCGGTCCATGTTTTCCATTCCACCTGCAATCGCCACCTCATAGTCGCCGTTTGCTATCTCCGCCGCTGCCGTTAATATGGCCTGAGCGCCCGACCCACAGACACGATTGACCGTCATCGCAGGTACGTGAACCGGTGCGCCGCCTCGGATGGCCGCCTGCCGGGCCGGGTTCATCCGGTTGCCAGCTTGGATGACATTCCCCATTACTACAGCCCCGAGATCTGCCGTGTTGACCCCGCTTCTGTGAATAACTTCGCGGACAACGGTGGCTCCGAGTTCGGTTGCCGGGATTGTTTTCAACGACCCGTTAAAATTGCCGATGGCGGTGCGTACCGGGTTGGCAATAATAATTTCGCGCAATGTCATGTGACGAGCTCCGTTTGGGTGGCGAGCATATTCGACCGGCCCTTGCTGGACTGTGTCTGTAGAGGGTGAACCTATCATCCCCGCGGCTCGGCCACAGTGGGCATCGAAGCACCTGAGTAGGTTAGCTCATTCTCGAAAGCTATGCCCCTTACGCGTCGTCAGGAGGCGCAAGGGGCATAGCTTGCTGGCTAAGGTTATCCAAACTTCAGGAAGGCAGCGATGTAAAGCGCGGCCTCTTCGGGGTACTGGTGCTGCGGACCGTGGCCTGCTTTCGGAAAAGTGATCAGGCGTGTGCTGGGCAAATGTTCATTTAGCGCATACCAGTTTTCCACCGGGAAGATGATGTCGTGGTCAGCCCCCAAATGAAGAATTGGTACGTGGGTCGATTTCAGCAGATTCAGGAGGTCATCCGAGGGCACCACAGGGTTCTGAGGTGTCATCCCGATCTGGCTGATGCCCCAGGCGGCATCGACGTCCGGGGCGCGACCCTCTTTGCGCGTTAGGATGCGCTCAAGAGAGCGCTTCGACGCGGCCCGGCTGCCCTCATCTGCGGGCTCAAAGAAAACAGTTGTGAACTGATCAAGGTCGATACCGGGTTTTGCGGCGGTGTCGTAGAAAAGCTGTTCGGCCATTTTAACGAGCTTGCCTGGCGGTGTAGTGGCAATCAGAACGACGTGCGTGATGTCCTGTCCGAACATCGCCAGATAAATCTGCGCAGCTATCCCCCCGATAGACCAGCCGCCAACGGCCACATCCTTCAGGCCCAGAGCGAGAATAAGATCCCGACCATCTTTCACAAGTGACGGCGGATTGTAGCTTTTCTCGCCGGTGGACAGGCCAAGGCCGGAGTAATCAAAGGTAATCACCTGAAAACCCTGTGCCGCAAGGCTGTCGATGAAGAGAGGGTCCCACGTATCCAGCGTCCCGCGAAACCGGTTGAACAACACAAGTGGCTTACCGGTACCCACCGAGCGATAGGCGAGGGTACGGCCCTCGACCACCGCATATCGGTTGGGTGCGCGGCTATAATCTGGTTTGGAAGAGGAGGGGGCAGCGGCAGCTTCCTGAGCCGTAAGGGCCAGGGTTGAGGCAATGCCAGCCCCGGCTTTGAAGAGGGTTCTGCGTGATGTGGTCATGATAAATATCCTTTTGATTTTGGGGTAAGGGATAAGCACAGGGTCTAGACCGGCAGGCCATTTTGCTGGCGCAGGCTCTTGTCAAAAGCGGCGGCGGGCACGAACCGGCGCAACAGGGAGACCTGTTTCGCCATCTTTCCAGCGGGATACCGCAGCTTCGGGGTGCGATCTGAGACGGCTTTCAGGACGGTTTGCGCGACGGTTTCGGGATCGTCTCCGGAGGTCATCGCTTTTTCCATGACCGCTTCTGCCCCCGCGCGGCCATCTTCATAAATGCCCAGTACCCGATCAGGCGACAGCGCATTTGCATCGAAGGATGTGCGCGTATAGGCCGGTTCGATCAGAAGGACGCGAATACCGAAACCGCGCACTTCGTGATCCAGTGACTCCGAATACCCTTCCAGGGCGTGCTTGGTGGCGGCATAATGCGCCATATAGGGGGCCGGCATGAAGCCCAGAACAGAACTCAGGTTGATAATCCGTCCGCCTTTTTGCCGCCGCATGATGGGGAGAACCTCTCCGATCATACGAAGTGCGCCGAAAACATTGACCTCGAACAGCGACTTGGCGAGGTCAACGGAGACTTCTTCTGCACCCGCAGTAATGCCAAGGCCGGCATTGTTGACGAGAATATCGATACGCCCCGTCTTTTCGACAACGTAGGTGATCAGGTCGCTTACTGACTTAGCGTCTGTCACGTCACACAGGCACATTTCGACGCCTTGCGGACCCTGTGCGGCCGGTTTGCGACTGGTGCCGAAAACCTGATAGCCCTCTTTTCGCAACGCTGCAGCGGTGGCGCGGCCGATACCGGTGGATGCCCCTGTAACGATGGCGACAGGGGAGGTTTGCTTTAACATTTCAGACTCCAGTGGGGTGGCTATCAATTTGATAGTGTGTTACTACAGGCGAGACCGTTTGTCACTATCAAAATGATACTGAGTGTAAAAAGTATGAAAACCCCTTGTCCTATCGCACGCGGAATTGCGACTTTTGGTGATGCGTGGAGCCTGCTCATCCTAAGAGACGCGCATGCCGGCGCGACACGTTTTGATGAGTTTCGCAAAAGTCTGGGCATTGCGCCGACTGTCCTGACGACGCGTTTGGCCTCGTTGACCGAAGAGGGACTGCTTGAGCGCGTGCGATATCAGGATCACCCGCCACGGGATGAGTACAGGCTCACCCAAGCGGGGCAGGATCTGTTGCCTGTCTTAATGATGATTGCCAAGTGGGCGCGCACCTATCGCTCAGACGGAGACCTTGTGCGCTATCTTGATGACACGACGGGCCTCGACCTTGAGCCCGTGGCGATTGATAGCGTTTCGGGTGCCCCTATTGGGTCGAGACCTTTTCGCATTGTCATCCCCCAACCGCCAGGCTGAAGAGACCAGCGCTGATTGGACGTACGTCAGTTCAGTCCCATGCCAGGCGATATCTCGTTAGCTGGCATGGTCATACCCAAAGACAAACAGTAGCCATTCGACGCGATTGCCCTTCGTGCCGTGTGTCGCGGAGTGCCGGCGGATTTCGGGCGTTATTCTCGCCTCCGCAAACAACCGGAGGATTCCTTCAACATCGGCGAAAGCGGCAGAGGCGAGATAAACCTGACCGCCGGGTTTGAGGACATCGCGTACCGTCTTTAGAAACTGCCGTTGAATCGCCATGAGTTCCGCGTGCTGATGACGAAACCCCCACAATTTGATCGGAAACCAGAGATTGGCAGTGATGAGGTCAAACCGTTCAGCTTCAGCGGGCACCTCTACAGCGGTGAGGAGTTCGCTTTCGATGAAATGTATGTTTGCGCTCACTCCGTTGGCTTCGGCGTTCAGCCGGGCCAGCGTCAAAGCGGCCAAGTCGTTATCGCAAGCCGTCACCGTCGCCCCCCTCAGGGCCGCAGCAATAGCCACAACACCGCAGCCGGTCCCCACATCAAGGATTTGTTGTCCCCTCAAATCGGCAGGAAGCGCTTCGATAACCATAGCCGATGAATAGGTAACATCCGGATGACTGGGATAAACCGCCGGATCAAGTGTTACGAGAAAGCCATAGGTACTATGCGTCAACGGCGTTCCGGAGGCGACGAAAGCGCGGTGCCATTTCCGTGCATAGGCGAGGTAGCGATGGTGGGCGAGAATGTTGTAAATCTTACTTCTCCGGGTAAACACCAGAGCCCCAAACGGGGGCCGCTGACTACCGAGTGTCTTTGCTCTTTGGGGGGGTAACCGGTTTTACGGGCTGCCCTTCGGCTATGGCATCCGAAGGGCTGTCAATAATCCGATCACTTGAAGAAATGCCGCTTAGGATCTCGACCTCAGTGCCATAATCACGGCCGAGGCGAACCGCTCTGATGGTAACGTGATTATCAGGTCCCACGATGGCGAGAGCGGTTCCCTCTTTTCGAAAAAGCAGGGCGCTGGAGGGGACGCGCAGGTTCGTAAGGCTGTCATCTGTGACCTCCAGCCTGACCTGTGCGAAACTGCCCGCCTTTAGGCTGCCATCGCGGTTGTCCACCAGTATCTCCGTCTGCATGGCTCCGCTTTGCGGGGCGAGCGCGTCGGCCTGGCGTGATACAGTCCCTGTGAACGACTCGCCTGGTTTTTCGGGCACGGTGAACTCTACGCGGCTCCCGGCTTTAATGGTAGCCAGGTAGGGTTGAGGGACTTGGACCATCAATCGAAGGCGCGCCGTATCGGATACCACGAACAATGGCGAACCTCCGGAGGTCCCAACCAAGGCACCTATGTCCGTTCCGCGGCTGGTGACGACGCCATCAAATGGCGCCACGACGCGTTTAAAGCCAGAAATTGCCTGTAAGCGGGAAACTTCCGCCTGCGCTTCCTGACGCATGGCTTCACGAGCGGCGAATGCACCGGCGCGTTCATCAGCCTCCTGTCGGGAAACCGCATTGTCGCGCAGCAGAAGCGCCCACCTTTCTGCTGTCGCTCTGGCCAGATCACGCTCTGCTGTTGCTGTTTTTAGTGCGGCTTTCGCGCCTGCCAGTTGCTGATCGACCTCTGGCGTTTCAATGTCCGCGAGTACCTGACCCGCGCTGACTTTTGAACCAATATCGGCGTACCAGCGCCGCAAATATCCACTGGTCCGGGCATAGACCGGGGCTTGGGCGTAAGGCTCAAGCTGACCCGGTAGTGTCAGACGTTCGGCCTCGGCACCGCGGGCCTGAACCAGTATCACGGAGGGAATAGCTGTTGCGGCCGTGTGGGTCTTGAGCGCCCTACCGTCGATGAGACGCGACAGCGTTCCGCCGGTAAGGATTATGACCGCCAACGCACCGCCGATAATTGCCATATGGCGTAGGGTCCGCGGGTTTGCGGTCGGAATATCCGGATCAGACATGGGAATCTCCTATAGGTGCGGTGACCTGCGAGACCGCTGCGTGTGGCTGGCGGCGCTGGTGGACCATCGCAAAGACCGCCGGCACAAAGAAAAGAGAGGCACAGGTGGCAAACATCAGACCTCCAATGACAGCACGGCCCAGCGGGGCATTTTGTTCTCCCCCTTCCCCCAAACCGATAGCCATTGGTGCCATCCCAATGATCATGGCGAGAGCGGTCATAATCACAGGGCGAAAGCGCGTGACGCCTGCGTCAAATGCAGCGCGAATAGGGGATGTTCCTTCACCCAGCTTCTCTCTGGCAAAACTGATAACGAGGATGGAGTTGGCAGTTGCCACCCCCATACACATGATCGCGCCCGTCAGCGCGGGTACCGACAAGGGTGTGCCGGTAACAAAAAGCATCCACGCAATACCAGCGAGGGCAGCGGGGAGAGAGGCGACGATTACGCCAGCGTCCACCCACGATTGGAAGTTAACCACGATAAGAAGATAGATTAGAAAAATGGCTCCAAGCAAACCCCACCCCATGCCTGAAAAGGCCGTGTTCATGGTCTGATACTGACCGCGCAGCGTTACACTGACGGTCTCAGGTTTCTCTTTTTCAAGCACCTTCATAGCTTTCAGAATATCTGCGGAGACTGCACCCAGGTCGCGCCCTTGCGTGTCAGCGAGAACGTTAACAAGGGGCTGGATATTGTACTGAGAGACAACGGGCAGCGTCGTGCTCCGGCTGAAGACGCCCAGCCCACCCAGGACTTGTGGTGTCGTGCCGCCCACGCCTACGGGCAAGCTTTGAAGTTTCTCAAGTGTGTCGAGACGGTATTCAGGTGTCTGCGCCACGATGGGGTATGAAACGCCGTTATCGGGGTTGAGCCAGAACACAGGTGCACTCTGGCCGCTTCCCGCGATCGCACCGGCTGTGCTTGAGGTGATGTCACGTTGCGTAATTCCCAGCGTGCTTGCACGAATGCGGTCGATGTCAATGCGTACTTCGGGTGAGAAGGCGGGTTGTTGTATTCGGGCGTCGGCAACGCCATCGATACGGCGCAGCGCGAGCAATAGCTTTTGGGCGTAGGTGCGATTGGCGGAAAGATCGCGTCCTGTGACCTGAATGTCGATGGGAGAGGGCGCACCGAAGTTCAGGATTTGACTTGTTACATCGGCCGGCAGGAACGAAAAGGTGACTTGCGGAAACGCTTCTGGGAGAGCGACGCGAAGCGCACGGATGTAATCAGCCGTCGGCTTGTGACCAGGTTTCAGACTGATAAAAATGTCACCGTCCTGGGAGCCTATAGTGCCGGAGTTATTGTAAATCATATTCAGGCTCGAAACTGGCAGACCGATATTATCGACAATCGTTTCCAGTTCCGATTCAGGAATGATGTTCCGGATTTCAGCCTGAACGCGATCCAGGACGGCGGAGGTTTCTTCAATCCGCATACCGCTTGGGGTACGTACATGGAGCGCGATTGCGCCAGCATCAATGGCTGGAAAGAAGTTGCGTCCGAGGAAGGGTACTAGCGACAAACTCAGAACAGCGAAGAGTAGGAAGCTAGCTGCAAATACCCTGCGTGCGCCAAGGGCCGAGCCTAGCAGGCCCGCATATGTCGCCCGGATCGTCGAAAAACGTCGCTCGAAACCGCGCTGAAACCGCAGTACAGAGTTCGTGGCGATAGTGGCGGAATCGCTATGTGCGTGAGGCCTCAGGAGATACATGGCCAGAGTCGGGACCAGGGTGCGCGACAGGATAAAGGAGGCGATCAATGCAAAAATGACCGAAAGTGCCATGGGCACAAAGAGAAACCCTGACACGCCGGGCAGGAAAAACATCGGGACAAAGACGATACAGATACAAAGCAGTGAGACAAACGCGGGCGCTACAATCTGACGGGCACCATCCAGAATGGAGGTTGTGACATCCTTTCCCTGTTCAAGGTGCCAGTTGATGTTCTCGATTGTAACAGTCGCATCATCCACCAGAATCCCGATCGCCAGCGCCAGCCCTCCCAAGGTCATAACATTCAGGGTCTGGCCAAAGGCGCCTAGTGCGGCGATCGCGGCCAGAACCGACAGCGGAATGGAAAGCGCAATAATGACCGTTGAGCGCCAGGATCCGAGGAACAGAAGGATCATAAGTGAGGTAAGGGCGGCAGCGAGCGCCCCCTCGTGCACAACAGCTTCCAAAGCATGCTTTACAAATACAGACTGGTCTCCGAGGGGTGTGATTTGCAGGGCGTCGGGGAGGTTGGGTTTCAACTCCGGCAGCATGCGTTTAACCCCATCGACAATATCGATTGTTGAGGCTGAGCCCGACTTGAAAACGGTGAGTAGCGCTGAGCGACGACCATCAACGTGCACCACATTCTGTTGGGGTGCTGCGCCATCTCGCACATGCGCAACATCACGCATGAGAACAATGGACCCGTCTACCACCTTGACTGGAAGGAGGTTCAACTCATCGACGCTGCCGGGCGCACTGTTTAACTTAACGTTGTACTGATATTGCCCTATCTTGACGAAACCTGAGGGTGTGATCTGCGTCTGAGCCGCCAGTGCCGCATTGACATCCTGTGGCGTCATCCCCCTGGCCGCCAGTGCCTCAGGGTCAATGTCTATCATTATCTGACGGGTCCTGCCGCCAAAAGGCAAGGGCATCGCCACACCCGGCACTGTAATCAGGCGCGTTCTGATTACATTGGTGCCGTTATCAGAAAGCTGCTGTTCTGACAGGCCATTGCCGGATAAGGCCAACTGAAGAATAGGGACGGTTGAGGCGTTGTAATTGATAATCAGCGGGGGGGTAGTGCCCGTCGGCATTTGACGTAACAGGGTCTGCGAAACCGCCGTAACCTGTGCGTTTGCAAGACGTATATCGGCTCCGGGTTGAAAGTAGATTTTGACAATCCCGATGCCGTTGTATGAATTTGCCTCAATATGTTCGATGTCGTTTACCGAAGTGGTCAGAGCGCGTTGGTAGGGCGTAAGAATACGCCCGGCCATTTCCTGCGGCGAGAGGCCACTGTAGGTGAAGTTCACAGCGACGACAGGTACCCGGATGGTCGAGAAGATGTCGACAGGCATGCGGGTGGCACTGATTACGCCCGCTACCAGTATAAGAGCAGCCATCACCAGAAATGTGTAAGGGCGTGACAGGGCTATTCGGACAATGGCGTTCATCTACAGATTTCCAATCCGAGACAATCGCGGAAAACCGCTCACGTGTTTTCCGATTTTGCTCTCAAAACAGGGACCGGCCCAGTCGCCCGACAGGCGCCAGAGCCGGTGTCGACGGCAACCACACGACCGGGGGAGGACGGTGGGTTGCCCCTGACCAGCCCTTGCCATCAGGCTTCTGGACGCCACGTAATTTGGCACCCTTCACCTGGCACACGTCAGGGCCGATCCATTTGGTCGTATAAAACGGTGCTGGGTCACGCGTTCAGTGAGGCCATCTCAATGACAAACCGATACTTCACATCGCTCTTAAGCATACGTTCGTAGGCGGCATTGATATCCTGGATGCGGATGACCTCTACGTCGGACGTGATCGCGTGCTTCCCGCAGAAATCGAGCATCTCCTGGGTTTCGGTGATGCCGCCTATGAGCGAGCCCGCAACACCTTGCCCAAACATCACCAGAGGCGCGGAGTTAAGGGGAGGGACGAGTGGGCCGAGGTATCCGACAAGCACCAAAGTCCCGTTGATGGCCAGGGTAGGGATGTACGGATTGACGTCGTGCAAGGTGGGGACGGTATCAATTATGAGGTCAAATTGACGCGTGACCGATGCCATCTGATCGGCGTCGCCTGACAGTATTATCCGATCAGCACCAAGGCGGTGTGCGTCTGCCTCCTTACCTGCGGACCGGGTAAAGAGCGTGACCTCCGCGCCGAAGGCTTTGGCAAACTTCAGTGCCATATGGCCTAGCCCTCCGAGGCCTACTACAGCAACCCGGCTATGAGGGCCGACCTTGTAATGGCGAAGGGGAGAGTAGGTCGTAATCCCGGCGCATAGCAGCGGCGCAGCACCGCTGAGCTCCAGCGAGGTTGGTACAGACAAAACGAATTTTTCCGACACGACAATTTTGCTTGAATAACCGCCAAAGGTGGGCCTTTGGTCGTGACGGTCAAAGCCGTTGTAGGTGTAAGTCGAGCCTTCATCGCAATACTGCTCAAAGCCCTTTATGCACGGCTTACAGTGCTGGCAGGAGTCTACCATACACCCTACGCCAACCGTGTCTCCGGACTGGAAGCGGGTTACGTTTGAACCCACATGGCTCACTCTCCCTATGATTTCATGTCCAGGGACCATGGGGTACATTGCACCGCCCCAGTCATTTCGAGCGTTGTGGATGTCGGAATGGCATACACCGCAATATAGGATGTCGATGACAACGTCGTCTGGGCGTGGATCCCGACGAGTAAAGGTAAACGGGCCAAGTTCGCTTGTCGCCGACTTTGCCGCGTAACCAAGCACATCGATGGGCATGTGTGCTCCTTCAGGGGAGTGGATATGGGGAAAAAGGCGCAAAAAGGAAGCGCCAGCAAATACTAACCGATGACCTCTCATGAGATTAGATGCTAAGACGTGCATGTAGTTATGAGCAGGATTCATATATGTCGCGCGAATACATGAACGATCTCGTCGCCTTCGTGACCATTGCGCGAGAGGGCAATTTTACGAGGGCGGCGGGCAAACTGGGTGTGTCGCAGTCAGCGTTGAGTCATACGCTGCGCGGTCTTGAAGCGAGGCTTGGGCTGCGGTTATTGACACGAACGACGCGCAGCGTCGCGCCTACGGAAGCTGGTGAGCGCTTGCTCAAGACGGTGGCTCCACGTTTTGAGGAAATCGAAGCCGAGCTATCGGCTCTGACCGCTTTACGCGATAAGCCATCTGGCACGGTCCGCATAACCACGGGTGAGCACGCGGCCAACACGGTTCTTTGGCCTGTCGTCGAAAGGTTACTGCCGGCCTATCCCGACATCAGGGTTGAAATCACCATAGATTACAGCCTGACCGACATTGTCTCTGAGAGATATGATGCAGGTGTTCGTCTTGGCGAGCAGGTGGCTAAAGACATGGTGGCGGTTCGCATCGGTCCCGACATGCAGATGGTACCTGTCGCAACACCGGCCTATTTCAAGACGCATGGGCGCCCAGTGATCCCGCAGGATCTCACATCACACAACTGCATTAACCTGCGCCTTCCGACGTCTGGGGCGATTTATGCGTGGGAATTTGAACGTAAAGGCCATGAACTGAGGGTTCGTGTCGACGGACAACTGGTGTTCAACAGCTTGTCGCAAGTCTTGGCAGCCGCCCTCAGTGGCGCAGGGGTTGGCTTTTTGCCTTCGGACCTGGTGCGCCCCTATCTGGAAGACGGTCGCCTTGAGGCCGTTTTGCTGGATTGGTGTGAGCCCTATCCAGGGTACCATCTCTACTACCCATCCGGCCGCCAGAACTCTGCGGCTTTTGCCGTCATCGTGGATGCCTTACGCTATCGGGGCTGAGGCACTCTGATCGCAGCCCCTCTCACAGTGAAGTGCTCGTCCGCTCACAGGCGTACAAGATCTTACGGATTGGTTTGCCACAAAAGCCCTCAAGGATGATTTAATTGCGCATCCTTAGTGTTACGTCGGCCGTTCGAGGGCTGCCTGTGACGTGATGGGGTGGACGGCTCCCGCTCCCGGCATCTAGGTGCCATACTGTGGCTGTCAAAGGTCACAACATTGGAGAGCCATCCATGAAAGAGGTTACCACGATCGGTCTTGATATTGCCAAGCATGTTTTCCAAGCCCATGGGATAGCGGCCGATGGGGCGGTTGTTTTTCGACGAAAGTTACGTCGAAACGAGGTTGGAGCCTTTTTCGCAGGGCTTCCATCCTGCCTAATCGGTATTGAAGCGTGCGCTACAGCTCATTTCTGGGCGCGGCAACTGATTGATTTGGGCCACCAAGTCAAACTCATTCCGGCAGCTTATGTGAAGCCTTACGTGAAGCGACAAAAGAATGATGCCGCTGATGCCGAAGCCATATGCGAGGCAGTCACTCGGCCGACGATGCGCTTTGTGCCGGTGAAGACCGAGGAACAGCAAAGCGTGCTGATGCTTCACCGCGTCCGCGAACTCCTCATTCGGCAACGGACTATGCTTGTAAACGCCCTTAGGGGGCACCTTGCCGAACTTGGGCTCGTGACCCAGCTGGGTGCCCGCGGCGTTGATATGCTGTTAGCCTTAGTGGAAGACGAAGACCACGACATGATCACCACAGTCGCTCGTACAGCCTTACTCCCGATCGCCCAACAATTGCGGGACCTGGACCTGCAGGTTGGCGAGGTGGATAAGCAGATATTGGCTTGGCACCGGTCGAATGATCTCAGCCAAAGGCTTGAGACTATACCCGGGATTGGCCCGATTACGGCCAGCGCTATCGCCGCTACGGTAGCTGATGCATCTTTGTTCAAATCGGGCCGGCAGCTTGCCGCCTGGCTTGGCCTTGTGCCGCGTCAAAACTCGTCTGGAGGAAAAGAGCGGCTTGGCAAAATCACCAAGCAGGGCGATCCCTATATCCGACGATTGCTGGTCGTGGGTGCGGCCGCTGTCTTGCGATTTAGCAAAAGCGCAAAATCGACGACAGCGGCGTGGGGTGCTGGAATGTTGTCTCGAAAACCGTACACCGTAGTGGCCGTTGCTATGGCCAACAAGATGGCGCGCATTGCCTGGGCGCTCATGGTGAACGGAACACGCTTTAACGGAATGACCGCGTAGGCCACCTGCGCAGGTTCAGCGAATTGGTGAGGTGCTGATGGTGTGATGAATGCGGTCGATACCGAGATTGGAAAAACCCGTCGTTGGGAGCTGGCGCAAAAAAAGCGCGATGACGTGTCTGGGATCCAATCTGCGGAATACATCAGGGCCAGCGGCAATGAACGGCCGCATCAAAAGGCCGGACACATGCCTGCACCCGACCGATATCAATACACCAAAATCTTCTTGCCAATAGGGAGCCGTCCACACATGCTCCCCAAAAATCGAGGCCATTTAAAACTGGAATTTTCCAATTAAAATCCCGGTTGCGGGATGAGGAGAATTTCATGAAGAAGTCGAAGTTCACGGAGTCGCAGATCGCGTTCATCTTGAAGCAGGCAGATGACGGCGTGGCGGTCGCCGAGGTCTGTCGCAAGGCTGGCATATCGGACGCGACGTTCTACAATTGGCGTAAAAAGTACGCTGGATTGATGCCGTCAGAGATGCGGCGCATGCGCCAACTGGAAGAGGAAAACGCGAAGCTGAAACGCATTGTCGCGGATCTGTCGCTTGATAAAGCCATGTTGCAGGATGTTCTCGCAAAAAAGCGCTGAGGCCTGCCGCCAGACGTGAGCTTGTTGACCGGGTGATTGCCACCTGGCAGGTGTCAGTCCGAAGAGCCTGTCGGGCACTTCGGATTGATCGCCCGATGTACCTCTACAAGCCGCGCACAGGTGATCAGGCCGACCTGAAAAAGCGGATTACAGAGATCGCCCAAACTCGAGTTCGGTATGGCTACAGGCGCATACATGTGCTTCTCGTACGTGAAGGCTGGGTCGTTAATCCGAAACGAATCTACAGGCTTTACAACGAATTGGGCCTTCAGCTCAGGAAGAAACCACCCAAGCGTCGCGTGAAGGCCAAACTTCGGGAGGATCGCCGTGAAGCCACGCGTCACAACGAGACCTGGGCCATGGACTTTGTCCACGATCAGCTCTGCACCGGCCGGAAATTACGCATATTGACTGTCGTGGACACGTTTTCCCGCTTTTCGCCGGCGATTGACCCCCGCTACACTTACCGCGGCGAAGACGTCGTACAGACCTTGGAAAATGTCTGTAAGCGCGTCGGCTATCCAAGGGTCATTCGGGTTGATCAGGGCTCGGAATTTATCTCTCGCGACCTTGACCTCTGGGCTTATCAGAAGGGAGTTACGCTCGACTTCTCACGGCCTGGAAAGCCGACAGATAACGTCTTTATCGAGTCTTTCAACGGCAAGTTCCGGGCGGAGTGTCTGAACGCGCACTGGTTCATGAGCCTTGACGACGCCCGGGAAAAGATGGAGTCTTGGCGTAAGGACTACAATGAAGTCCGACCCCATAGTGCCATCGGCAATAAACCCCCGATATCACTCGTGTCCGGCTCCTCGGCGCTCGCCGCACCATGAGCCCTAACCCCCGGAAATTCTAGTTTCGGGTGGCCAAGAAATGGGTAGCAGGTCACAAACCGCCAGAGCGAACTCAAACGCGGATAAAACCTGGGGGCAACGTCGGTGGACGCCTATTTAGCAGGGTGTGAAGATCAGACACCGCGCTCGCTGTGCGGAGGGCACGGCGCTGGCAAGGTAGGGTCTCGGTAGAGAAACTGCCAAACCTAGCCTTGTTTCCCGCGGAACTTTAGCTTCTCAACCAGCAAGGAAAAGGCAGGCGACATCTGACGCCGGCTTGGATAATACAAATGGTATCCGGCGAAGGGCGGGCACCAGTCCTCGAGAACGCGCATCAGCCGCCCGTCTTGCAGCATTGGTTGTGCCTGTCCCTCAAGAACGCAGGCAATCCCATAATGATTAATCGCCGCTGAGAGCACGAATGTTACATCGTTGAACACAAGTCGGCCCTCAACGCGAACGTTGATCTCGCGTCCGTCCCGACCAAACTCCCAGATATAGAGCCCCCCCTTTGTCGGCAGACGGATGTTGATACACTTGTGCCGAGTAAGATCGTGGGGCGTCAAGGGCACTTCGTGCGCACGTAAGTATTCCGGAGACGCGACAACGGCCATTCGCATCTCTGGACCGATGCGCACCGCGATCATATCTTTTTCAATCTGTTCTCCGAGTCGGACACCGGCATCAAACCTGTCGCTGACAATGTCCGTGAGCGCTGAGTCGACAGAAATTTCGGCATTTATGTCCGGGTATTGGTTCATTAGCTCCGAAATGGCTGGCCACAGAAGGGTTTCGGCCGCATGACGTCCTGCCGTAAGGCGGATCGTTCCGGCTGGTTTGTCCCTAAACCTGCCGAGGGCAACTAAAGTTGCATCAATGTCAGAGAAGGCTGGCCTTAGCGTCCCTAGGAGGTGTTCACCTGCCTCGGTTGGGGCGACATGGCGAGTGTTACGCGTCAAAAGTCGCACGCCCAGACGCTCTTCGAGCCGACGCACGGTTTGGCTCACAGCAGACTGGGAGGTCGCCAGCCGGATGGCCGCCCGGGTGAAACTGCGTTCTTCCGCCACAGCCACAAATGCCGTCAGGTCCGCCAGTTCATCACGGTCCATCTATAAGCTCCGAGTATCAGTCCATGTAGAATTTAGCGCCTAATCGGCAAAAGCGAAAGGCGTTACTGTTTTATCTTATGGTGCCGGGCGGGTGGCTCGACGGGATTTCAGGGATAAGGTGTCGCTATGAAGTACGTGAAACTGGGGAACACGGGCCTCGACGTGTCGAAGATTTGTCTGGGTATGATGAGCTTTGGCAAGCCCGGAAGTGAAAATGGGCTGTTCCCTTGGGCAAGAGATTTTGATGAGGCTAAGCCCATTTTTACGAAGGCCGTGGAGCTGGGCATCAATTACTTCGATACGGCCAATGTCTATCAGCTTGGTACCAGCGAGGAGATTACAGGCCGATTAATCCGTGCCCTGGGACTTCCCCGCGACGACGTTGTTGTCGCAACCAAGGTGCGTATGGAGATGCGGGCGGGTAAGCCTAATGGCAGCGGGCTTTCGCGAAAAGCTATTTTGTCGGAAATAGACAAGAGTCTGAAACGCTTGGGGATGGACTATGTCGATCTTTACACCATCCACCGTCTTGACCCTCACACACCGATGGAAGAGACGATGGAGGCCCTTCATGATGTCGTGAAAATGGGCAAGGTTCGCTACATCGGTGCTTCCACCATGTATGCATGGCAGTTTGAGAGGATGCAGTCGATTGCCGAGCGGCAGGGCTGGACGAAATTCTCTGTAATGCAGAACCACTATAACCTCATCTACCGAGAGGAAGAGCGTGAGATGATTCCGCTTTGCGAGGATCGCAAGGTGGGTGTTACGCCCTGGAGCCCTCTTGCCGGGGGGCGCCTTGCCCACCCCTGGGGAACGGTGACGGAGCGCGTCAAGGTCGATGAAGTTTCCAAATGGGTCTGGGACTCAACCAATGATCTCGACAAGGTGGTGGTAGCTAATCTCCAGGCGGTTGCAAAGACCCTCGGACTGTCCATGGCGCAAACCGCACTGGCGTGGATGTTGAGCAAGCCGTTTGTCACGGCGCCTATAGTGGGAACAACGGCGGTATCGCATGTAGAAGAGGCGGTAGCCGCGCTCGACATCCAACTGGCACGCGAAGACATTGAAGCTTTGGAACGTCCTTATCGAACGCATCCCGTTCTGGGGATGATGTGATGACCCTGGAAGGTTGGCCAGACAGCGAGATTACGGCTGAGGATATAGTCAAACTTTCAACGGATAAGTTTCGTTGGAAGACCGACCGCGACGTTGATCGGGTCGCAAACCTGTTCGACGACGACCTGATTTTTGTGCATTTAAACGGGCGCGTTTCTTCGAAGTCGGAGTGGATCGAGGAAATGCGGTCGGGACGCTTTGTCTATGAGCGTATCTCTCCTCGTGAGCTTACCGCTCGGGTCTATGGGGATGCGGCGGCGCTGTTTGGTAAGGCCCGTTTCGATGTTCGTTTTTCCGGTCACAGAGCCAGCTTCGATCTCGCCTTCACGGAAGTTTACGCTAGGAAATCCGGCGCCTGGCGTCTCGTCAATTTACACACCTGTAGCTACTAGCGTCGCCGCATCCGTGGCCATGCGGGTACGCTTTTGAAGCAAACACAGCGGGATGATTTTGAATGGAAGCATCATCCCGCTCTAAATCTCTGTTTTGTTGCGATATTTTTGTCGAAAACCGCTCACACTTTTCGACATATCGCTCCAGCGGCAGCGGTTAAGCGGGCTTTCGTCAAATCTCCCCAAACTGATATCAATCCAAAACAAGAAGGAGACCATTATGTCAGATGTAGTCGTGCTCATAGGGGCTGGGTCCATTGGCCAAGCCATTGCCCGTCGGGTTGGCACCGGGAAGCAAATCTTATTGGCGGACCTGCACCAGGCGAATGCGGACGCCGCAGCCGAAATATTGAAGGCGGCGGGTTACAAGACCCACACTGCGGTGGTTGATATTTCTTCGCGTGCGTCCGTTCAGTCGCTTGTCGATCGGGCGACTTCGATTGGAGAGGTGACGCAGGTGATCCATTCGGCGGGCGTGTCGCCGAGCCAGGCGCCAGTTTCGGCAATATTAAAAGTCGACTTGTATGGAACCGCGCTGCTACTGGAACTTTTCGGACACGTCGTCAGTCGGGGTGGATCGGCCGTGGTGATCGCGTCACAATCCGGGCACAGGCTGCCGGCGCTTTCGCCCGAACAGGACAGAGCTCTGGCGCTTACGCCTACAGAAGAGTTGCTTGACCTCTCGTTCTTGCAGCCAGACTCGGTCAAAGATACACTCCATGCCTATCAGCTCTCGAAGCGCGCTAACGTTTTGCGGGTGATGAGTGAAGCGGTGCGCTGGGGCAGACGTGGTGCGCGCGTCAATGCGATCAGCCCCGGCATAATCATAACCCCTTTGGCTCGTGACGAGCTTACGGGCCCGCGTGGCGAAGGGTATCGTCGAATGATAGACCTGTCGCCCTGCGGTCGTGCTGGCACACCGGACGAGGTTGCCAACCTCGCTGCTCTGTTAATGGGACCAGACGGTGCTTTTATCAGTGGCAGTGATTTCCTGATGGATGGGGGAGTGACGTCCTCGTACTTCTTTGGTGATCTGCAACCGCGATAATAAGTCCACTTAACAACATTGGCCCGGCCCGAAGCTTAATGCTTCCGGACGGGCCCTTAACGTGTAAACACCCAAAAAGGCGGCAGGGTAATGATAGAGAGAATCTCGAACAACGTTTTTTAACCAATCCTGTGGCACGCAGGATGAGGTCAGATTCGTCCTGGAGATTACGTCGTGTCTCATCCCTACAAGCAACGCTTCCCAACCTTGACCTCGGAGCAGGCCGCCATAGGACGCAAGGTAGAGGCGCGGTTATTGACGCGCTTTGAGGCCATGCTCCTCGATACCTACCGGCGAGGTCTGGGGGTCAACTGGAGCACTCTGCCGGCCGAGGTCGCTGAAACCGAGCGGTTTAAGCTCAAAAAAATCGTAAATGGCCAGTTTGACGACGAATATTTTGAGAAACAGCGCGCCATCATAGAGAACGTTTCACAGAGCCTGGATTGCTTTGGATACGTTATGGCCTACGCAAATTACGCATCTAATCTCCTCAATACGGCAATGGATACCTTGCCGAAATCTGAAATTAAAGATCGCGAGAAAGTCGTTGAGTCGGTCCTTCAGGCCGTCTTTAAAGATCTGGCGGTTGTTGTTACCTTTTATTTTGAGGTGATGGAGAAAGAGGCGGCAAACCGCCGTCAGGCCTTGGGCGATTTGTTTAACGCCGAAGTCGCACAAAACGTCAGCCTCCTAAATGCGACGATTGCAGAAATTCAGACCTATTCCGCCCGTCTGAAAGCGGAAACCGAATCCGTCCGCGCCCATGCCAAGACCAATAATTCGGCCCCAGAAAGAGCTATGGAGAACGCGCGTCAGATATCAGAAGCGACCGAGCAATTGTCTTCGTCAATTGGCGAAATATCGAGACAACTCGAGGTCAACGTCACGTCGATCAACAAGATCGCCGAGACGGTGAATGAATCGCTCAAGATCAAGGATCTTTTATTGCGTGCGACGGATCAAATCCACGGGTTTACCGGTGTCATTCAGGGGGTCGCCGAACAAACAAATCTTTTGGCGCTCAACGCGACCATTGAGGCCGCCCGTGCCGGCGAGGCGGGTAAAGGGTTTGCCGTCGTAGCCTCAGAGGTAAAACAACTGGCTAATAATTCTAAGAAAGCCACCGTCGAGATATCCAGTCATATTGGCGATCTGAAGGGTATCGCGGACCGCATATCGATGTCACTCCTCGATATTAATAATGCCATTGCGGACATCAACATGGGGTCGTCGTCTATTGCAGGGGCCGTGCGACAGCAAGAGGCATCAGCGACCGAGATCAGTCGCCGGGCCGACAGTTCAAATAATGAAATAGGTATCATCGTCAAGAGTGCTCTGATGACAGGAGACATTGCCGACAGTGCGTTTGGGCTGGCTGAGAACTCGACACAAAAGGCGGGAGAGGCAGGCGATCAAATCCGTCAGATTGAAAGCGCGATGACTGCGTTTCTAAGGAATCTCGCTAAATCGGCCTGACTCTAAGGGATGACGCGGCACGTCACGTGGCTCGCCGCGCTTTGGCGCAGGAGGGCATCAGCAGTGCGTAAGCGTCCAGAGCTGAGAATTTCCTAGGCTCAGGACTCATTGATCAGAGCCAGAAGATGACGGTAGCGGCGATGAGTATGGCAGAGAAGAAGGTGTGGGCACAGCGGTCGTATCGAGTGTGTACCCCCGGAAATTCTAGTTTCGGGTGGCCAAGAAATGGGGAGCATGTGTGGACGGCTCCCTATTGGCAAGAAGATTTTGGTGTATTGATATCGGTCGGGTGCAGGCATGTGTCCGGCCTTTTGATGCGGCCGTTCATTGCCGCTGGCCCTGATGTATTCCGCAGATTGGATCCCAGACACGTCATCGCGCTTTTTTTGCGCCAGCTCCCAACGACGGGTTTTTCCAATCTCGGTATCGACCGCATTCATCACACCATCAGCACCTCACCAATTCGCTGAACCTGCGCAGGTGGCCTACGCGGTCATTCCGTTAAAGCGTGTTCCGTTCACCATGAGCGCCCAGGCAATGCGCGCCATCTTGTTGGCCATAGCAACGGCCACTACGGTGTACGGTTTTCGAGACAACATTCCAGCACCCCACGCCGCTGTCGTCGATTTTGCGCTTTTGCTAAATCGCAAGACAGCGGCCGCACCCACGACCAGCAATCGTCGGATATAGGGATCGCCCTGCTTGGTGATTTTGCCAAGCCGCTCTTTTCCTCCAGACGAGTTTTGACGCGGCACAAGGCCAAGCCAGGCGGCAAGCTGCCGGCCCGATTTGAACAAAGATGCATCAGCTACCGTAGCGGCGATAGCGCTGGCCGTAATCGGGCCAATCCCGGGTATAGTCTCAAGCCTTTGGCTGAGATCATTCGACCGGTGCCAAGCCAATATCTGCTTATCCACCTCGCCAACCTGCAGGTCCAGGTCCCGCAATTGTTGGGCGATCGGGAGTAAGGCTGTACGAGCGACTGTGGTGATCATGTCGTGGTCTTCGTCTTCCACTAAGGCTAACAGCATATCAACGCCGCGGGCACCCAGCTGGGTCACGAGCCCAAGTTCGGCAAGGTGCCCCCTAAGGGCGTTTACAAGCATAGTCCGTTGCCGAATGAGGAGTTCGCGGACGCGGTGAAGCATCAGCACGCTTTGCTGTTCCTCGGTCTTCACCGGCACAAAGCGCATCGTCGGCCGAGTGACTGCCTCGCATATGGCTTCGGCATCAGCGGCATCATTCTTTTGTCGCTTCACGTAAGGCTTCACATAAGCTGCCGGAATGAGTTTGACTTGGTGGCCCAAATCAATCAGTTGCCGCGCCCAGAAATGAGCTGTAGCGCACGCTTCAATACCGATTAGGCAGGATGGAAGCCCTGCGAAAAAGGCTCCAACCTCGTTTCGACGTAACTTTCGTCGAAAAACAACCGCCCCATCGGCCGCTATCCCATGGGCTTGGAAAACATGCTTGGCAATATCAAGACCGATCGTGGTAACCTCTTTCATGGATGGCTCTCCAATGTTGTGACCTTTGACAGCCACAGTATGGCACCTAGATGCCGGGAGCGGGAGCCGTCCACCCCATCACGTCAGTATCGGACTATGGCCCTGAGCCGCAACGGGATGCTATGGCGATCACCATTCGTCGAAGGCTGCGGGGCAGATGTCGTGAAAAGAAGTAACTTTGCAGGAACTCCGGCAGATTATCGCTACTGGTGATGCTGGCCATTATAGCTGCGCGCATACCAGTGAGGTGGATATCAACACGTGGAGTCGACAGGCGCGCGAGCTTGAGATGTTCGCTAAGAACAGGGGTTACTGGGTGCGCTTGCATCCGTCTGCGCAAGGCAACAGCGCGCTCATTGACCTGATCGTGCTG
Source organism: Asticcacaulis excentricus (assembly GCF_003966695.1). Classification (NCBI taxonomy): domain Bacteria; kingdom Pseudomonadati; phylum Pseudomonadota; class Alphaproteobacteria; order Caulobacterales; family Caulobacteraceae; genus Asticcacaulis; species Asticcacaulis excentricus. The sequence goes on along the minus strand of NZ_AP018829.1, from coordinate 177,247 downwards.
AGGATTTGACCAAAAGCGAATTCGGTCTGCATAAACGGCCATCCCGCGAACGTGGGTTAACCACCATTTACAAGGCGCGCACCAAGGGCGTAAAGGAGGAAATCTATCGTCAGACGCTGAGCCTCCTGGTAGCGCAGATGCGGTCCCGGTGGTTGCCCGGTGCTTTAAGCAGGGCCTGCCTGTCTCCTGAGTGGTTTAAGCTGCGTACGCCGGAGTTCCATTACTCTCCGCACTCGGCCATGCCCGCGAATCGCCAGAAAATGTAATCGGTTCGCCCGATGGCTTGCAGCGTTCAGTGGTGACTTCTGGCCCGGCTATGCGAGGGGCCAATGAGTGCGGTCATCTCTTTTCTCGCCTCGGCTGTTCGTTCATCAAGGTAGCCCGCCAGGTCCTGAAGATGAACGCCTTTGGCGCATTTCTGGCTGTTTTCAATTCTCACCAGCGGGGATCGCAATATCGCCTGCGGAGATCTTGGCTATCAGCTTGATCGGGGTCAGATGAGAAAAGTAATCCCGGCAGACCCATTCAATCGGGATGACGGCGCGGCCATCATACTGAGCGAGTAATAGAAACGTCGTGTTCATGGCGGTCTCCCCCTAATTGAACACCTGTGATCGGCGCGCGGTTTGCGTAAAGGCGCGGTCAGACGCCATGAACCGTTCCAGCATGATCGGTATCAGACGGTTGGGTTCATCAATCTTCTGGCCGGTCTGCCGTGTGAGGGCGTCTGCGTAGGCGAGGAGGTCGCGATGAACGGCTGCGGGAAGGTCAATCGTCACCTTAACGGGCTTGTCGTCGGGAAGTGGCCCGAGTTTTAGCTTGGCCATGTCAGCGTCCATAGGGTTCTAAGACAAGGTCTTTCGACAGGATCACCCGCACGCGGTGTCCGGGCCTAATTGTCAGGGTGGGAGTGATGTTCAATTGACGCTCGACGATGCGTTGCCCTGTTCGGCTGATGCTGTCTCCGGCGCCCTCGCGAATAGCCCGCACGATGTCGGAATCGCTGTCGGACGACCCGGCTTGCGCGCCCACGCTTAACACGGTGGACAGGGCACCCGCGGCGAGGAGACCATCGAAATGATAATCGGTGCGATCTTCAAGACCGGCCTGCCCGCTCACATCGGCGGCGGACAGGCGCTCCAGGATGAGGGATTTTCCGTTGGGAAGGATCAGGCGTCGCCAGGCCAGAAGGACGCGGCTTTGTCCGAAGGCAATAGCGCTATCGTATTCGCCCAGGAGACGCGACCCTTTAGGTATCAGAAGGTGACCCTGCCCAAGCGTGTCGTAGACATCCTGCGTCACCTGCGCGATGACCTGACCCGGAAGGTCAGAGCGGATGCCGGTGACGAGTGCGGCGGGTAGCACGCTGCCAGCCTGAATGAGATAGGGGGAGGCTGGTGTAATCAGACGCGCGTCACTGACACTCGAACGATCAGTGTCTGCCCGAAGAAACGCTGTCTGCTTATCCGCGGCGTTGCGCGGGAGTTCCTGTTGAGGCGCCATCAAACGCGCGAGATCAGGCAGCGCCGGTAGCGGCAGGGGAGAAGGCTCGACCTGCGCTTTTGGAGCATTGCCCGGCGCAAACACGGAACTTGAGCGGGCGTTTAGCCGGGTTTGGTCATCAGGGCTAGGTGGTGCCGAAGGCGGCTCACTCGATCCCAAGGCACCCTGACCAGACACTACATTCTGCTCGCCGCCGTCGCCCGTCGCGACGAGCCCGCTATTGAGCATAGGTTTGCCCAGGTCTCCGGGCAGTGGCGGGCCGAGGACGGGCACATCGGCGTAGCTTGCCGGTAGCCTGTTGAGCGTTTCGTTGCTGCGCGGTCGCTTCTCAGGGGCGGAGACTTCAGGGCGTGGGACGGTTGGCTTGGCAGGGGGAGCCAGTGCCAGCATCAGAGCGCCGCCAATGCCTGCGCCTGCGATTATACCCGTCACCGCAAGAGCCTTGCGGGACAGTCGCAAAACGGGTTTCGGGTCTGGTCTCAGACGTAGCGCCTCTGCGAGGTTGGGATTGGTCTCACTCATGAACGTGGGCCTCCCGTAAACCGGATCCGCACGGCCTTCTGGCGTGACTTTTCACCAATGCGCATTTCTGCAGTCGAAAAGAGGCGATCGACAATTATGAAGCGGTGACTGACGCGGTAGTTCACCAGTTCCGCTTTGCCGTCGGCACCGAGCAGGAACAGAGGGGGCAAATCCGTTGCGGCGATTGCGGCGGGCAGTTCAATAAACACCTGACGGCCGTCATCAAAGGCGCGGACGGGCCGCCAGGGCACCTTGGCCCCCTCCAGACGGTATTTGAAATTCAGGGTCTCCGGGGTGAGGCCCGAGGCCACGGGCATCTGTTCGCGCACCCGTTCGGCCTTCACCTCCAGCGCCTTCATCTCATCCAGTGGATAACGCCAGGAGACGGAGGCCATATAGGTCGAGGGCAGAGCCTGAACCTCGATATGGTAGGTGCGCCGATCCGTATTGATGACGAGATTGGTGGAGAGCTGGTTGGCGGTTGGCTTGATCAGAATGTGCACCTGACGTTCGGTGCCTGTGCCGCTTTCCGTTGAGCCGATGATCCAGCGCACCGTATCCCCGGCGGCAATCGGACCAGAGCCCGTGAGTTGTTCTCCGGGCTGCAGCGCGATGTCGGTCACCTTGCCCACGGAGGTGTAGACGCGATAAAGCGCGCCGGGTGTGTAGGGGTAGACCTGAACGGCATTGGCAAAGCTATCACTCGCCGGCTCAACCCGTGCCGCTTCATTGGCTTTGCGCACCTCATCTGCGGGCCGATCCTGAGCGACGGCGGGCCTTGGCGAAAGGCGACCTTTGGGTCGGGCGTCAGCGGCGGCGGTTCCGAAGAGGGTGAGCGCCAGGGTAATTGTAAGTAAGCGGGAAGGGGTCATGGGTTTAGCTCGCGGGTCCAGGTGAGGGCGGTGACGTAAAGGCCGAGGGGGTTCTTGCGCAGGCGCTCCGGATCGCGGGGCGGTATGATCTGTACAGTCAAGATCGCCTGCCAGCGCTCGGTGGCCGCGAGTTGGCCGGAGACGTATCGGCGCTCGAGCCATGTGACGCGGAAGGATGTTGGAGAGGCGCGAAGGACGCTCGTGACCTCGATATCGACCTGTTCCGTGCCCGAGCGGGCGAACGGATCGTTGCCTTGGGCGTAACCGTTCAGGGCCTGCGCTCCGATGTCACTCGTAAAGTCATAGGCTTTCAGCCAGTTGCGACGCATCACGACGGGGTCTGCAGGGACCGAGCGCACCTGCGCAATAAACTCCGAAAGCTGAAAGGCGATTTGCGGGTCAGTCGGTGTATAGTCGCCCTGAGCGGGGGCGACCGCCTGCACCTGGCCCTGCGGGCTGATCTCTACCACCCAGGGCACGATATGGCCGCGGGCGGATTGCCAGACGAGGGCAGAGGCGAGGCCCGCACTTAAACCGAGCGCGCAAAAGGCCATCAACCGCCAATTTCTGGCCTGAACGCGCGCGGAGCCCATGCGGTCATCCCAGGCTTTGGCGGCTGCCTGGTAGGGCGTGATCGGCGCGGGGGTTTCGCTGTATCGAGATGAGGTGGACTTCAGCATGGCTATTCACCCTGATTGAGATTCACGGTATGGCCTCCACCGGCGGCATCCCCTGAGCGCACAGCATGGATGGAAGCGCTCGAGGCGGCGTGGAAGGACTGGTTACGGCGCATATCGCGCGCCCACTGCGGGGCCTCGGCGGAAGGTGTTTGAGCTCCCGAGGCAGATCTTTGGCCGACGGTGCCGCCGCTTGCCTCAAATCCGCCTTTCACCCCTTGCGCATAGCTGTCGCGAAACGCCCTCGTGGTGGCTTCAACCGAACGGGCGAGAGGGGAGGCTGCGGCACGCGCCACGCTGCTCAAACCGCCTGCCACGGCCGAGGCACCCTTTCGGCCCATGGCCCCCATTCCATAGGCGGCCTGGGCCGCGCCAGCGGCCGCCGCGCCCCCGCGTGCCAGACCCGCCGCCCCGGCGCCAAGCGCCAAAGCGCCTCGGGCCGCCATGCCAATACCGGCAACACCTGCACCAACCGCGCCTGCGGCGGCGAGGCCTGTGCCAACGGCGGAACCTGCGCCAAGTTGGGGACCGCCAGAGACCAGGCCATTGGCAATCGAGGGACCGAAAATGCCAAGCCCCAGGAGGGTGAGGGCGGCCAGCACCACAGCCATGGCGTCTTCGATGGTAGGCAAGGCGTCTCCGAAGTCCCGCACGAACGTATCGAAGAGCGTTGAGCCGATACCGGTAATAACGGCCAGTACCAAAACCTTGATGCCCGACGAGACGACGTTGCCGAGGACCTTTTCGGCCATGAAGGCGGATTTGCCAAAAAGACCAAATGGGATGAGGACAAAGCCTGCAAGCGTCGTCAGCTTGAACTCGATAAGGACGACGAACATCTGGATCGCCAGGATGAAGAAGGCGAGAACCACCAAGAGCCAGGCGAGCCCTAAACAGCCGATCTGGATCAAGTCGGGAAAGAGGGTGGAGGCCCCCATCACATCTGAGGCGGCCTCGAGAAGCGGGGCGCCGGCGTCAAGCCCCGTCTGGGCCAGCTTGCCGGGTCGCATCAGGTCGGCGACCGAGAAACCGGTGCCTGCAGCTTTGAGTCCGAGGCCTGCGAAACTGTTGAAGACGATGGCTGCTAAGTGGTTCCAGTTGCTGATGAGATAGGCAAAAGCGCCGACAAACAGCGTCTTTTTGATCAGGCGCGCCAGAATATCGTTTTCGGCGGCACCATCGAAGGTCCAGAAGAGCGCGGCCAGTGTCATATCGATGACGATCAGCGTCGTGGCCACGAAGGCCACATCGCCCTGCACAAGTCCGAAGCCGCTGTCGATGTAGCGGGTGAAGACTTCCAGAAACTGGTCGATGACGCCGGTATTGGTCATGGCTCAGTCCTCGTAGAACATCTTGGCTGAGCCGGGCGCATAGCCCTTGCGGCGCTGCAGAAAGCGTTTGCGCTTCTCCTGCGCTTCCGCCGCCGCCGCGGCGTCGTCCGCAGCCTTGATGTTTTGAGCGCGCGCATTGGCGGCCATCAGGGCGGTGAGGTCATTGAGCTGCTGGACCTGCAAGGCCAAGATCTGGTTGCCGGCCTGTGTGGCCGATAAGGCGCCGTCGGCCGACTGACTAGCGGTAACAAGGGCCGCCATCTGTGTCTGGTTGGCAGACAGGTTTCCCATGACGGTGGCCTGTAATCGCATCGCATCCTGCAGCCCGCCAACGGTCGTCTTCCAGCGTGCCTTGGCGTTCTCAACGAGGGCCCTGTCGGTGCCCGTCAGGGCCTCAAGGCTGTAGAGTTTTTTGAAGGTCTCATCGATTGAGCGGACCTCGTAGGCGATGTTCTGGGCCTGCGAGATCAGGGCGCGGGTCTTGGCCAGCGTGGCCTGTAATTCAGACAGAGCCGAGTAGGGCAGGGCCGTGAGATTGCGGGCCTGATTGATCAGAGACTGCGCCTGATTGCGCAGCGATGCGATCTGGTTATTGATCTGCTGCAGGGCGCGGGTCGCGGTCAGAACCGTTTGGGCATAGGTGCTGGGATCAAAGACCACTATCTGAGCCGATGCCAGCGACGGCAAAAGACCGCCTGTCAGCAAACCCAAAAGAGGAACGCCGAGAAGAGACCGGCGTGACGGGTGGGAGGTCATAGGGAAGGCTCCGGTTGCGCGGGGGGAGAGATGAGAGCGGCGGCCCATTCGACGCCCTTGAAGCGAAGCCACGCGGGCAAAAAGGCGTCTCGTCCGTGGTCGCGAACTATGCGGTCGATGTCGGTCTGATCGGCCTTGGACGCTGAGGCGCACAGGCTTAGAGCGACCTCGCCGAGATCGAGATCGAACAGGCGGTTTCCGAGCGGGGACTGCAGGTAGTAGTCCCGACGCGGCTGGGCGTAAGCAATGATCTCGATCTGCCGGTCGTTCAGACCAAAGCGTCGATAAAGGGGGCTAAGGCCTGGCTCGAGCGCGGCGGCGTTGGGCAGGAAGATCCTTGACGGGCAACTCTCTATAAGGGCCGCGCTAATGGCGCTACGTTCGATATCGGCGAGGCTTTGCGTGGCGAAGAGAACGCTCGCATTGGCCTTGCGGAGTGTCTTCAGCCACTCTTTCAGGCGTCCGGAAAACGTTGGGTCATCAAGGGCCAGCCAGCCTTCGTCGATCAGGATGAGGGTCGGGCGGCCATCAAGCTGGCCTTCGATCCGATGAAAGAGGTAGGCGAGGACAGAGGCCGCCGGCGGTGTGCCTATCAGACCTTGCGTTTCAAAGATCTGGATGGGCTTCAGGCTGAGGGTATCGGCGTCATTATCAAGCAACGCGCCGTTTGGGCCTTCAAGGCAATAGGGCTTTAAGGCCTGCTTTAGAGGCAATGACTGGATGAGGGCGCACATTCCTGAGAGGGTACGTTGATCAGCAGGTGCCGATGCCAGTGCGCAGAGTGCCGACCAGAGGTGGGCCTTAACGTCCGGGGTGGTTTCAATACCTTCGCGCGCGAGAAGATCACACAGCCAGTCTGAGGCCCAGGCGCATTCAGCGGTCTCATCGATGCGACGAAGGGGCTGGAGCCGGATATTCCCCTGTTCCGGTTCGCCGAGATCATGCCAGTCACCGCCCATGGCCAGCCCGGCGGCGCGCAGGGATAGGCCGAAGTCAAAGGCGAAAACCTGCGCACCCGCATAGCGTCGAAACTGCAGGGCGAGCAGGGCCAGAAGAACGGATTTGCCCGCACCTGTAGGTCCGATCACAAGGGTGTGGCCCACGTCACCGACATGCAGCGACAGACGAAACGGCGTGCTGCCCTCGGTCTTTGCGAAGCAGAGCGGGGGCCCATTCAGATGCCCGTTGTGATCGGGGCCTGCCCAGACGGCGGATACCGGCATAAGGTGGGCGAGATTTAAGGTGGAGATCGGGGGGCGGCGCACATTGGCGTAGAGATGGCCGGGCAGACTGCCCAGCCAGGCGTCGACGGCATTGAGACCTTCGTTGACGCAAACGCAGTCTCGGGCCTGGATCGTCTTTTCGAGCAGGCGAGCCTTCTCATCGGCGAGGTTTGCGTCGGCGTCTGAGACGACAAGCGTGATCGTGACATAGGCGTAGCCGGCGAGATCGGCACCTAAGTCCTGCAAGGCGGCATCGGCATCGGCGGCCTTGTTGGCCGCGTCATTGTCGACCAGTGCCGAGGCCTCATTTGTCATCACCTCCTTCAGGATGGCGCCGACGCTTTTCCTTTTGGCAAACCATTGACGCCGGATTCGGGTTAAGACCTTGCCAGCGCTGACCTTATCCATAAGGAGCGCCCGCGTTGACCAGCGATAGGCAAAGCCCAGGCGGTTAAGGTCATCAAGAAGGCCGGGCACGGTTGCGCCTGGAAAGCCTGTTATGGAGAGGATGCGCAGATGATGGTCGCCGAGCTTGGGCGACAGGCCACCCGTCAAGGGCTGGTCCGCCAGAAGGGCGTCCAGATGCATCGGAACCTCGGGTGGAGCCACCGTGTGTGAACGCGTTGAAACGGTCGAATGCAGATAGGTGAGCGTGCCGGGGTTATCGAGCCAGTCGCACTCGGGCATCAGGCCTTCGATCATCTTGCGCACGCGTTCGGTCTGATCCTGAAAGACGGACACCCGGTCCCAGACGGCGGTATCACCGCTCGCCCCACCTTCGAACAGCCAGGTCTGCCCCCTGGCCTTCAGGTCTTGGGGTGGCAGATAGACGAGGGTCAGGAAATAGCGGGATTCAAAGTGGGCCTCAAACGCTTCAAAGGACGCGCGGCGTTCGGCATCGACCAGAGCTGAGGCGGGATCATCGAACACGCTTTGGGGGTAGTCGGAGGCGGCGATACGCTGGGCTTCGATGCACAGGCTCCAGCCTTCACCCAGCCGCCGAAAGAGGCTGTTCAGTCTCTGGCTGATGGCGCTGAGTTCAACCGCGATGGCGCTATCAAGGTCCGGCCCCCGGAAACGGAGTGTCCGCTGCAGCGAGCCGTCTTTGTTGAGGACAATGCCTGACGCGACGAGCGCGGCCCAGGGCAGATAGTCGCTGAGTTGGGTCTGGCGCCTACGGTACTCTGAGAGATTGAACATGTCTCACACATCGAAGTAGGAGGGCAGTCGTATGTGGCGACGGGCGACCTCGACGAAATCGGGATCCTTGCGTGCCGCCCAGACGGCCAGTGCGTGGCCGATCAGGCCCAGAACCAGTCCTGCGACCCACAGGCGCAAACCCAGCCCCAAAGCGGCGGCCACTGTGCCGTTGACGATGGCCAGCGCCCGCGGGGCGCCGGCCATCAGGATGGGCTCTATCAGAGCCCTGTAGACCGGTGCCGCGTAGGCGGGGGGGACGCCGTTGTCTGCGGAACCGGCCGACATCAGATCAGCGCCCCGCCGCCGAAGGAGAAGAAGGTCAGAAAGAAGGAGGAGGCAGCGAAGGCGATGGAGAGTCCGAAGACGATTTGAATCAGGCGTCGGAATCCGCCGCTGCTTTCGCCGAAGGCCAGCGTCAGCCCCGTGACGATGATAATGATGACCGAGACGATCTTGGCCACGGGCCCTTCGATGGATTGCAGGATGTTTTGCAGAGGTGTCTCCCACGGCATGCCGGAACCGGCGGCGAGTGCGGGGGCGGCGAACACCGCAGAGATGGCCAGAGTCGTGGCCGCGACCGTTACGAGGTTAGAACATGAACGCATGACGTATCCTTTCAGTGCGGGTGAGGGAGGGGGAAAAGCTGATACTCGCCGCCGGGTCCAAGCCCACGGACTTCGACAAGCTCTGAGAGGCGGCGTTCAAGGCCCCGGCCTTCGAGAACCGCGATGAGGTTGATGGTCTCGGCGATCAGATGTCGGGGAACGGTGACCGTGGCTTCCTGGATCAGTTGCTCCAGACGCAGCAACGCACCCAGAGCCGAACCGGCATGCAAGGTGCCGACGCCCCCGGGATGCCCAGTGCCCCAGGCCTTGAGAAGTTCAAGGGCTTCTGCGCCGCGGACCTCGCCGATGAGTATGCGGTCGGGACGAAGCCGCAATGAGGATCGGACGAGATCAGACAGGCTGGCGGTGCCCTCGCGGGTTCTCAGGGCAACACAATTGGGAGCGGCGCACTGAAGTTCACGGGTATCTTCGATCAGGATGACACGATCATCCTGCTTGGCGACCTCTGCCAAAAGGGCATTGGTCAGCGTCGTCTTGCCCGAAGAGGTCGGGCCCACCACCAGGATGTTACGACGCCTCAGAACGGCAGAGCGCAAGAGGTCAGCCTGTAGCTCTGTCAGAATGCCTTTTCGGACATAGTCGCCAAGCGTGAAGACGACGCCCGCGGGTTTGCGAATGGCAAATGTGGGGCCGGATACCAGCGGCGGCAGGAGGCCTTCAAAACGGGCACCGCTCTCGGGCAGTTCGGCGGACAGGCGCGGTGACGCCTTGTGGACTTCAACCCCCACATGATCGGCGACAAGCCGGATGATGCGTTCACCGGCTGAAACGCCGAGACTGCAGCCCGTCTCGACAAGACCGCGTCCTAACCGGTCGACCCAAAGGCGCCCATCCGGGTTCAGCATCACCTCGACCGTTTCCGGGTCCTCCATGAAGGCGGTGATGTCAGTCCCAAGCGCGGAGCGCAGCATAAGCGTGCTGCGCGACAACGCCATGGGGATGATGTTTTGTCCGTCTGCCATGTTCGTCTCCGGGGCCAAAGGCGGCGTGTGGAGAGCTCAGTGACAGCGACAAACGGAGCAACGGCAACTGGGAAATGAAGGGCGTAGGGCGTCGGCGTAGCTTTAGATTCAGACGACGGCAAATAATCCGTATGCTGATTATTTAATTGTCATTGACATGACGGCTATTGAAACCTAGAGCAACGAATCTTGCGTGGCGGACCCACCTGAAAGGCTATTCAACTCATCCAGATGCGGCCCGTCCTTGCGCCGTCCGGTCGCCACGACGCTTAGGCTACCGTCGGGTAGGGGGCGCTGCAGCAACTGAACCTCGCTCCATGAGCCCGTCATCCACAGGTCGCACTCGGCTTCCGTCGTCAGAATAACGGGCATAGCCTTGTCATGAATCGCGCCGACTTCGGCGTTCGCCGTCGTGGTCAGGAAGGCATAGAGGTCATCCGTCGTCTCGCCGTCCCTGACCTTGCGCACGGAGGTCCACTGAGGCGTCCAGATGCCGGCAAAGAAGAGCAGGGGGCGCTCAGGGCTTTGGGCGAACCAGTGGATGACATTGCTGCCGGACACCTGATCGGGCTCCGAGAAGGACGTAAACGGCACGAGGCACCGGTTTGCCGGATCCGTCAGCCATTTGGCCCAGTAGGGCTTGTCCGTGTTGCGGATATTGGTGACACCGGCATCGTAGTTTTTGCCCTTGAGCGTGAAAGGCGGAGAGGGCATCCCCCACCGGCACATGGCCAGTTCGCGGCCCTCGCCGGTGTTGCGCACAATGGGGCCAAACCCATTGGCGCCGATGTATTCGAACAGGGGCAGATTGCCGACCGATGATTTAAGGACCCGGGCAAGGGCGCGAATGGCCGCTTTATTGCTGGTCATTGAGTAGAGATTACACATCGGTCGTTCTTCCTGTGGGCCGTTCAGTGAAACCCAATATCGGCACCTTGCCAAGGGCTATAACAGCGTGGCACCCCACCGCTCTCGCTGACAGATCGGAAGGATGATATGAGCCTCAACCCCGAAGGCTTGGGCCTCTATCATGACCGCCTGGCCGCAATGATCGCCGCCTTGCGAGACCTGCCGCAACCGCTTGTCAAAGGTCGCGCCTGTGCGGCCGGCACCCTGACGTCCATGCAGCGTCGAATTGAAAAGCTGCTTACTGACTGGGAGACGCGGGCCATGACCGAGGTCGATCGAAAGGACGTCTCGCGTGATGGCGCGACCCTGCGTATGCTGCGCGAGGACAAATGGGTCTTTGCTGATTTTGAAGGTGTCGCGTTTGACCTGCCGCAGGCAGGTAATAGCCTGAGCTTTGTTGAGGCCATGGCGACGCTCGAAGCGGCGCAGGCGACCGCCGTTTCGGGGTAGTGCACCTCAAAACCGCTGGACGGCATCGAAGCCCTGTCGGTAAATGAGCCAATATCAAAGGAGCCCGTCATGACCCTGAAAACTGCCCCCTGGCTGGTAAGCGGCCTGTTGAGCCTTGTCATTACGGGCGGCGCTGCCGCGCAGGAGGCCGCACCGCGCCTGACCGTCATGACCTATAATGTCGAAAACTTCTTTGACGCCGAAGACGACCCCCGGACGCCCAATGGCTCGAGCAACGAGGTCATCAACACCCCGGCCTGGGTGTCGGCCAAAGCCGCAAACGTCGCGCGCGTCATCCAGCGCTTTGATTTCGGACGGGGGCCGGATGTCCTCGTCCTGACCGAGGTGGAAAGCCAGGCGAGCCTTGAGGCGATCAAAGGCGCACTGAATAACGCCGGTGCCGCCTATGTGACAGCGGTGCTGCTGGACGCCGATCCCAACCGTCCGGCGCCTAAGCCCGATCAGCGTGGGATCAAGGTCGCCCTTCTGTCCAAACTGCCTCTGGCCAATGGCTTTACACCTAAATCTTTCCCGGTGGATCTGACAAAGGCCTCAGACTGCAAGAGCCGCGATGGGTCTGCCGGTACGACGCGCGACCTTTTGCAGGTCGATCTGGCTCTGCAGGACGGTAAGACGCTGACCCTCTTTGGCGGACATCTGCCGTCCGGCGGCAATCCGCGCGTGTGCCGGGAAATCGCCGCACAGACGATAGCGGCCCTGGCCGCCAAACTGCCGCAGAGCCACGTCATCCTGGCGGCGGGCGACTTCAATTTCAACTGTGCGCCGGAAGAACGTAAAGGGCTTGCGGCGGCTTTTACCGGCTGGGTCTTGCCGGCACAACTGGACAATGTCTGCCGTGGCAACGGCAGCCAGTTCTATGGTCGCGAAAAGACCTGGTCCTATCTCGATGTCATCACCCAGAAGGCCAGCGGCGCGAGCCAGGACTGGGCCATAGATCCCAAGACCTTCCGCACGGTTCTGACCGACACTGAACAATTGCAGTGGGACGATCGAGATCAGGTCATGCGTCCCAAGGCCTTCCGCTTCAACGCCGAAACCGGCGAGGGGTCTGGCACCTCCGACCATTGGCCGATCGCCATTGATCTCGTTCGGGGAGGCAAGTAATGACCTTAACGACACTGATCGCCTTTGTGACAGGGCTTATCGCGGGCGCGGCTCTGACCTATCTGATAGGCATTAGACGGGATAAGACTTCGACGGAGGCCCTGCGCAATCCCTCGAAATACAAGCGGGCCGATCCGGAGGTTGCGCGTACGCTCGATAAGCATGATCGCGACCTGGCCGCAACGGATCCGCGCTGGGTCGAAGGCGAAGAAGGTGAGTTTGCCACCTTCACCTACGCCGATCGCGATGGCGTGGTCACCGAGCGTCGCGTCTCCAACTGGCGCAGCCTCGGTGCCTATATCGAAGGGGTGTGCCTCAACCGGCAGGAGGAACGCACGTTTCGCAAGGATCGGATTACCGGGTGGTCGGTGCAGTCCCAATCTGAGGTGCAGGCGTAAGGTAAAACCGCCTCATCTCAGATGGGAATGGCTTATTTGCAAAGCACGCTTTAGGAAACCCGCAGCCGCCGAGAGGAGCGACCGATGAAGCCTATAGCCCTGAGCCCCGTTTTGATGGCGGCCTTGTGCGTCCTGAGTGCCTGCGGCGCGCGAGAGGGCGAGGCACCCGATACGGCTTCCCGGGCAGACTCGGGAAACACAGCATCGGGCGGCATAGAGATCGTCGATCCCGTGTCGGCGGCCCCGGTTTCGCGTTCGGCGCTGGAAACCCTGCCTGCGACCGAGGCGGAGGGACCCGTGGCCTGTTCGACCGAAATCGGCGCGAAGGCGGCCGAGCGTCTTGCGAAGAGCTGCCGGAATGTATCCCCGGCGACGCATCCACCCTGCAACGTCGCCAACAGTTGCGCCCTGATGTCCGATGAGATTGCCCGCAGTTGCGCGCTCTTCGACGATAAGGACGCACCGATCGCCGACTGCCAGCCCGATCCCAAAAGTGCGCAAGCGGCAGCGGCGGTCATCCGCCTCTATTATTCGGCCATCAATGCGCGGGACTACGGCACGGCTTGGTCGCAATGGGGCGAGGACGGTCCGCCCAACCAGTCCTTAGCGCGGTTCAGCGCGGGCTTTGCAGAGACCCGGTCCTCCACGGTGACGATTGGAGAATTGCCCGAGGGCGATGCCGGGGCGGGGTCGGTGTTTCAGAGCGTGCCGGTCACCATCGATGCGGTGCTGAAGACTGGAGAGCATCAGCGCTTTAAGGGGAGCTACACGCTTCGCCGCGTCAACAATGTGGACGGGGCCACACCGGCTCAGCGCCGCTGGCATATCGAGTCGGCGAAACTGGCGCCGGTCAGATAGTTCGACGAAGAAGACACCGGCCACGAAACCGTTTTACTCTTTCTGCTCGGCGAGCAGAGCCTTGACCACGGAGACAACACTGCGTCTCATGGGCGTGCTCAACTGACTGAAATACCGGGAAAGCCTTTGTCCCTCGGAGGTGCGCGTGAAGGCCCAGATACGCGCTTCTGACTCAGACAGACCTTCGGGCGCTATATCATCCTGGCCCTCAAAGAAGTCGGACACCGGCACTTTCAGGAAACACGCCGCTGCATGAAGCCTTGAGGCGCTGATGCGGTTGTGACCGCTTTCGTATTTCTGGACCTGCTGGAAGGTGATGCCCAGGGCACTGGCCAAGTCTGTTTGGGAAAGTCGATTGGCTTCGCGAAACTCGCGAAGACGTTTGCCGACCTGAACATCAATGAAATGGGGATGAGACATGGACCTGAACGCGACCCCGCATACCAAGAAGCAGAAACCCAGCTTAGTTTCATTGGTGTAAGGGTGTCAGCCCTTACACCTCAGGCGTGCATTGTGGATTTCTTTCGTAAATATTCTGCTTCCAGCGCGGCGCCTCCCAGAGTCAGCGCGACGCCATAGCCGCCAAGCAATCCCATGGCGGTCAGATATGAGAAATACCCGACATATGGGACGAGATCGGCTGCAAAATGGGCCAGGAAGCTCGCCAGAACAAACACGGTCATAAAAAGAGTCCAGATTCTCCGGGAATAACAGGAGATGCTGAATACGATCAGCACCACGATCCCGTCCATGACCGTAATCAACATGCCCGGATCGTAGTTTTGCATTTGCAGTACGGGTGTCAGAAACCACGCCACCCAAATGACAATGGCGGTGGACCGCTCAGCCCAACCGCCTCGCCAGATGGCCAAGCTACCACACAACAGGACGGTTATGTGTCCCGCCCAGACCCAGATCAGGTGCAAATACTGCATGGCGCCTTCTGTTTAATTTGCGGGCTGTGGCTGCCCCTGATCCATGGCCTCAGTAAATTGGTCCTGCCGACCGGTAATAGGCTTATCATACCCTGTCCCAATCGCGACCGTAGCACAACCCATCTGGGTTTTGACCTCATTGAGGTGACCGTGCACAGAGATGATTTCGCGTCGGGCCTGGGCCAGCGCGTTGGCGCTGCTAATGATACCTTCGACCGCTTCCTGTCCCATCACCGCAGAAAGGCCGCCAGCCATGCGCATACGCAGCAGGGCGGCAAGCATCTCGCCCGTTTCCGTAAGCGCGCGATCGACTGCCTCTTCGGTCTGAAAGAGACGTTCAGCGCCCGCCAATACCATTTCCGATCGTTTCATCATCAAGTCTCCAGTTAGGGCCGGTCTCTTACCGGCTGGGTTATGCGCCCAGCCGGATACAGGTTATCCGGTCTGGCCGCTGAGTTCGCGAATGGCCTGGAAAATTCCGATCAGGGCCCCCATCACACCGCCAATGATCAGGACGACGCACAGGGTTAGTCCCAGAGTCAGAAGTGTCCATTGAAGGAGGTTGAGTTGGGCGAGCCAGCCATGGACGCCGTCTCGTCCGTGAGCCAGGCGCAGGCTGAGATCAGGGTAAAGACGAGCTTCTCCGGCGTGGTTTGGTATTCCTGCCGGATCGCCGAAAGCGTCTCGCTGATCAGATGCGCCTTCTCTGGCACTGCCAGGTATCTGAGCGCGGTCTCGATGTGCGCCCACTGCATCGTGACCGACTGTGGGTAAGGGGGCGTCGAGGGAAGCGTGGGGATGGTCATCGGTATCTCCGATAGGGGAGGGATGACCACAGGATGACGGTTCATGGCCGGTCTGCGCTATTCCCGATGACTGATATTCCCGTTCAGGGGGGATACCCAAAACGTCTGCGTGGTCGCTAAGAAAACGGGCCGCTTCCCGCCGACTAATGCCGCCCAACTTGTCGCGCACGGCGTCGGCATGCGCGCGCGCCGTATGCTCGCTGATGTTCAAAATCCGCGCGATTTCCTTGTCACGGTAATGGCGGGCGATAAGCCGCATCACCTCTTTCTGCCGCTGCGTCAGTGACGCCAGCTTTTCCTCAATCTGATCGGTCAATGTTCGTTAGCCCCGATTGACGCGCCCACATTAGAGTTAACGGAAGAGGCGCGGGATGACCAGTTAAGATTGTGTCAGGTTGGTGGTCCACCTCTGGCGGAGATCGCGGTCAGCCTCAGTTTTGCGATCTTTAAAGCTGGAGAATGCGCCTGTACGCGACTAAGCTGACGGCCAAAATTGCTCGTGACCGATGCCCTCCACCATGGCCTTTCATCCCAAGTCCAGTCTCGCTCATCTCCTGCAGGCTCCGGTGCGTCCCGGCACGGTGCAGTGGATAGGTTTGCGGCCGGAGCGGCGAGGAGAGATTATCGCTGCGGACGAGGCCCATCTGTCACCTGAGGTTGGCTTAATCGGTGACCATTATCAGGGACGAAGTGGCAACCGGCACCTGACGCTTATCGGCCAGGAGGACATGCATGCGATCGCAAGCTTCCTCGGCGTGTCCGTGCAGGCGCACGCGCTTCGGCGCAACGTCGTCACCTCAGGGATCAATCTGCTGGCGCTGAAGGATAAGCGCTTCCGGCTGGGTGAAGCGGTGCTCGAATACACCGGCGAATGCCATCCCTGTTCGCGTATGGAAGAGACGTTTGGTGTCGGAGGCTATAATGCCGTGCGTGGACACGGCGGGATCACCGCACGGGTCATCACGGGTGGCCGTTTTCGTGTCGGTGACCGCCTGATGCCTGAAATTGACGAAATACCGCAGCCGTGAAGCGGACGCGGGGCTACGAGCGGTTTGCCGAGCGCCACAGTTTGTAACCGCTGGCATTCCAAGTCTCCCAGACCCTGCCTGTTTTGGTGAATCCCGACATGCGAGGCCGGGATGACGAAGACATGGTAGTAGCTGTTGCGTCCTTCCTGAGTCCAATGAGGGCCGAGGAAGCATTTCCTCGGGCTGGATAGGCAACAGGCAATTCACAGAAATTTGTTCTTGATTTGTTTTCCAGGAGTCCGCCGTTAAGGATTTGTGACTCCTCACGATTCCACTCCGATCTGGTGCCCTGACAGTTTCTGGCAGCACGCAGACGCCGATCTTGGCCTATTGACTCTTGTTCCAATTAAAGAACAAAAAGCGAACATAGTCTTTGGCGTTCAGAAAGGATGCTTGATGTCATGCCCGCTGCCAACCCCGCCGTCCTCAGCGCTTTGCGAGACCGGATCGACCATATCGGCGGCCACAGTGCGCCCAGACGCGTCGTTCTCCCCTTCGGCGTTCCCGACATCGACACCCGTATTCCCAAGGGGGGGCTGGCCTTTGGGGCTCTGCACGAGATCGCCGGTGGCGCCAATGGCGCGGTAGATGGGGCCGCCGCCATCGCCTTTGCCGCCGGGATCGCGGCGCGCTCTGGGGGGCGTGTTCTCTGGGCCTATACGCAGCCTGATCTGTTTGCCCCGGCACTCGCCCGTTCAGGCCTCACCGATGACAAGGTCGTCTTCTTCGAAGCCGGCGATGAGGCCGCCGTGCTGGGGGCTTGTGAGGAAGCCCTGCGCCACGGCGGCCTCACCGCGGTCGTGGGCGAACTCGCCAATCTCTCCCGTGTCGCCTCGCAACGTCTTCTGATGGCGGCGGAGGGCACAGGGACGCTCGCCCTGATCGTGCGCCGCTGGCGCCGGCAGGTCGATGCCAAAGACTTTGGCCGCCCCACAGCCGCTTTTACCCGCTGGCGCGTCACCGAACTGAACTCGGCGCCTTTGCCGGTGCGCGGCGTCGGACGCGCGCGCTGGATGCTCGAACTGATCCGGGCCCGGGGCGGCGAGTGTCATGATTTCGAGGTCGAGGCCTGTGACGGGGAGGGGCGTATCCGCCTATGCGGGGACGCCCAAATGACAAACACCCTGCGGGCCGCATCTTAAGAGGAGGGAGACTATGCAGTTATTCGAGACACCGGATGAACACACCCAATTAGCCCTGTTCGATGGGGCCGCCGTCCTGCTCACGGTCGCCCGCCATGAGCGCGACTATATGGCCTGCGTGCAGAAGATCGGTCCCAAAGGTAGTGTCTATTACGATGTGGCCGGCTACAGATACCACGCCGATGGCTCGCCCCTGCCGCAATTGCCGCGCGCCCCCCAGATCCTCGACGTCGTTGATCTCTATCAGACCGATTACGCGGATATCGCATGAGTGAACTTGTCACCTGTGCGGGGAAGGTGGTGGCGCTGGCGCCCCTCGTCGCTATCGGGCCGGTATGGGCAAACGGCCTTTATGAAGACACGCATCTGGCGTTTCCGGTCCATATCCAGGGCCTGCCTCAAACCCTGTGGTTCCAGTCGGAGGATGGCTCAGAAGCGGAAAGGGCCGCACTCAGACGCGCGCATGCGCAACTCGTCGCCGCCTGGCGGCGTTATCATCAAAGGGACGGCGTATCGCCGGGCCTGTTCGACCTGACCCATCTTCTGATCAGTCTTCAGGCCATCTCAGCCGTCAGTCCCATCTATACGAAGACGCTCACGGTGGGCGGCTGGGGCAGCGTCAGCCGTCATCAGCCGATCTACGACATCCATGTTTCCGGCCTCAGCGAGCCCATTCGTCGCTCGGCCTCCGTGGCCGTGCCACTCGACGTCCTGACGGCTGAACGTGACGCCCTGCTTGAAGCCTGGGCCGACTGGGTCGATCCTCTCACGCGACAGGCGGTGTAGGGTGTCATGGCCCGCTACCTCAGCCTCTATCTGCCATTCTGGGGGACCGATCGTCTGCGCCGCGCTGTGGGCCTAGACGCGCTACCGCTTGAGCGACCTCTGGTGCTACAGAGCAAGGTCGGCAGCCGACGCCTCGTCACGGCGGTCGATGCGCACGCTCATCAACGCGGCGTTAGACCGGGCATGGCGGTGGCCAAGGCGCAGGTGCTGATCGAGGGACTTGAGGTGCGTGACGCTGAGCTGGAGCGCGACGCCGACGCGCTGGAGACACTCGCCGTCTGGGCCTTGCGTCTCTACTCACCCGTGGTGGCCGCGGATCCGCCGGATGGTCTGATCCTTGATATCACCGGCGCGGCCCATCTCTATGGGGGAGAGGCCGCTCTGGTCTCCGATATGCTGCGGCGTCTTGAGGCCCTCCACATCACAGCCTACGCCACCGTCGCGGATAGCTGGGGGGCCGCCCATGCCCTGGTGCGCTTTGCGGGTGAGTCTTCGCTGATCATTCCAGCGTGTAAGTCCGCCGAAGCGATACTGCCCCTGCCGGTCGCGGCGCTTCGCCTGTCGGCCGAGACGGTCGAGGAGTTGCGCCTCATCGGTATCGACACGATCGGTGAACTGGCGGCCAAGCCGCGCGCCCCGCTGGCGCTGCGCTATGGTCCCGACCTGTGGCGGCGCGTCGATATGGCGTTTGGGCGACTGGCCGAGCCCATTGAGCCCGTCCACGTCCCCGAACTGATCTCGGTCGAACGCGCTTTCTTTGAGCCCATCGGGGCACCTGACACGCTTGAGAAATATACCCGCCGTTTGACTGAAGCCTTATGCCTGAAACTGGAAGAGGCGGGGCTGGGGGCGCGACGGCTCGATCTGCACTTTGTGCGCGTCGATAGCCGCATCGAGACCATATCCGTCGGTACCGCGAAGCCGGTGCGCGACGTCAAGCGCCTGTCGAAACTGCTGATCGATAAGATCGAAACCGTTGAGCCGGGCTTCGGCATCGACAAAATGACCCTGTCCGCCCCTCTGGTCGAACCGCTGTCCTTCACCCAGGTCGCCACGAGCTTTGCCGCACCCAGCCGCCCGGACGTCGAAGATCTATGGGATACGCTCAGCAATCGCTACGGCGAAGGCCGACTTTACCGCGCGGTGGAGGTGGCAAGCGACATCCCGGAGCGCTCGGTCAGACGGCTCGCGCCTTCGGCATCCGTGATTGGCTCACCTCGCAATGCCCGCTATCGCCGCCCGGCGCGCCTTTATCGCCCCGAACCGGTGCAGGCGCTCGCGGCCTTGCCCGATCATCCGCCGCGCGCCTTTACCTGGCGCGGTCAGCGCTACAGCGTCGTCTGTGCCGATGGCCCTGAACGCGTCAAGGGGGAGTGGTGGGTCAGCGAGGCCGAAACTGGCAAGGTGCGCGACTACTATATCCTTGAAGCGGCCACGGGCGAGCGCTTCTGGGTCTTCCGGGCCGGTGATGGCGAACACAGCGGCACCGGCTCTCTCAACTGGTATCTGCATGGGAAGTTCGACTGATGCAGCCACCTTATGTCGAGCTTCAGTGCGCGTCCTACTTCTCCTTCCTGCAGGGCTGTTCATCCCCAGATGAGCTGTTCGTGCGCGCACAGACGCTGGGTCTTGAGGCGCTGGCCATTGCGGATCGCAACACACTCGCCGGTATGGTGCGTGCCCATGTGGCCGCCAAAGCGACAGGCGTGCGCCTGATCGTCGGCTGTCACCTCGATCTTAGCGATGGGTCTTCGCTTCTGGTCTATCCCACTGACCGGGCCGCCTATGCGCGCCTGTCGCGGCTTTTGACGGTGGGCAAGGCGCGGGGCGGCAAGGGGCGCTGTGACCTCACCTGGCAGGATGTCGAGGACTTCAATGCAGGTCTGATCGGCATCTTCCTCCCGGACGAGGCCGACGAGGTCTGCGCCCAGCGCCTGCGTCGCTTCAAGACCATTTTTGCCGAGCGCGCCCATATGGCGCTGACGCTGCGTCGCCGGCAGGGCGATCATCTGCGTTTGCATGACCTGTCGAACCTGGCGGCCAGGGTGCGCGTGCCCACCGTCGTCACCAATGACGTCCTCTATCATGTCCATGAGCGCGACCAGTTGCACGACGTGGTCACCTGTATCCGCCACAACTGCACCATCGACACCCTGGGGGATCTGCGCCACCGCTACGCCGATCGCTATCTGAAGACGCCCGAGGAGATGTATCGCCTGCTTCCGGGCTATGAGGGTGCCTTAAGGCGCAGCGCCGAGATCGCCGATCAGTGCCGTTTCAGCCTCGACGAGCTTAAATACCAATATCCGGAAGAAAAGCTTTTACCGGGACTGTCAGCCATCGACGCCCTCAAAAAACTGACCTGGGAAGGCGCGAAGCGGCGCTACCAGGAAGGCGTGCCGCAAAAGGTCATCGACCTTCTGCGCCATGAACTGACCCTGATCGAGAAGCTCAACTACGCGCCCTATTTTTTGACGGTGAATGCCATCGTCAACTTCGCCCGCTCGCAGGACATCCTTTGTCAGGGTCGAGGCTCGGCCGCCAACTCCTGCGTCTGTTTTGTGCTGGGCATTACGAGCGTCGATCCCGATCGCAACGATCTTCTGTTCGAGCGCTTTATCTCCGAAGAGCGGGGGGAGCCGCCCGATATCGATGTGGACTTCGAACACCAGCGCCGTGAGGAGGTGCTGCAATGGGTCTATGAGACCTATGGCCGTTCGCACGCCGCCCTTACCGCCGTCGTCACGCGGTTCCGCACGCGCGGGGCCATCCGGGCCGTGCTCAAGGTGATGGGCTATCCCGAAGATACGATCAAGCTGATCTCCAAACAGGTGACCCACTGGCACCGGGGCGGCATGACTTTGACCGAGGCCGAAGGCTTAGGGCTCAACCTCAATGACCGGCGCCTGAAGCTCGCCATCGACCTGCACCTGCTCTTGATGAACGTGCCGCGGCATTTGAGCCAGCATCCGGGTGGCTTTGTCCTGACCCACGACCGGCTCGACGAACTGGTGCCGATCCAGCCCGCGCGCATGAAAGCCCGGCAGGTCATCGAATGGGACAAGGACGATATCGACGTGCTGGCCTTCATGAAGGTCGATTGCCTGGGGCTTGGCATGATGTCGTGCATGAAGCGCTCGCTCGATATGCTCGCTGAGGTCAAGGGCATAAAGCTTGATCTCGCCACCATCCCGGCCGAAGACCCGCGCACCTACGCCATGATCCGCAAGGCCGATACGGTCGGTGTCTTCCAGATCGAAAGCCGCGCCCAGCAGGCCATGCTGCCGCGCACCAGGCCGCGGACCTTCTATGACCTTGTGGTGCAGGTCGCCATCGTCCGGCCTGGCCCCATCCAGGGCGGTATGGTGCATCCCTACCTGCGACGGCGTGAGGGCACGGAAGAGGTCACCTATCCCTCAAAGGAACTGGAGGCCATTCTCTCGAAAACCCTGGGCGTGCCTTTGTTTCAGGAGCAGGCCATGTCGGTTGTCATCAAGGCGGCCGGCTTCTCGCCGGGGCGCGCCGATATGGTCCGCCGCGCCATGGCCACCTTCAAACACACCGGCGGCGTCTCAAAATTCCATGACGAGATCGTGCAGGGGATGCTCACAAACGGCTACACACGGGACTATGCCGAACAGATATTCAGCCAGCTGGAAGGGTTTGGCTCCTATGGGTTTCCGGAGTCGCACGCCTATTCCTTCGCGCTGATCGCCTATGCCTCCTCCTGGATGAAATGCCATCATCCGGACGTCTTCTGCGCCGCGCTCCTCAACTCCCAGCCCATGGGCTTCTATGCCCCGGCGCAGCTGGTGCGCAACGCTAAGGAACACGGCGTGGCGGTCCGCCCGGTCTGCGTCAATGCCTCGCGCTGGGACTGTACGCTGGAGGAGACACACCGACCGGGACGCTATGCCGTGCGCTTAGGCTTCCGGCTCGTCAAAGGGCTAAAAAGCGCGGACATTGCTAGGATGATCCTGTACCGCGGAGATCACCCCTTCACATCCATCCCCGATCTGTGGAAGCGGGCGCGTACCCCGGTGGCGACGCTGCGGCAACTGGCTAAGGCCGATGCGTTCTCTCCCGCCCTCGGTTTAAATCGCAGGGACGCCCTGTTTGCCATCCGTGCCCTGCGCGATGATCCCTTACCCTTATTTGATCATCTGGAGGCGGGGGCAGGAGAGACAACCGCTATGCCTGAACCGCAAGTGATCCTCAAACCCATGACGGCCGGGGCCAGGGTGGTCGAAGACTACAATCACCTGGGCCTCACTCTCGGGACGCACCCCGTCTCGTTCCTGCGCGAAGAGCTGCGCCAACGCGGCCTGATGACCTGCGCGGACGCCATGGCCTCAAAAGATGGGCGCAGCGTCAGCGTGGCGGGCATGGTGCTCGTCCGCCAGAAACCCGGCTCCGCCAATGGCGTGATGTTCATGACGCTTGAGGACGAGACCCGCGACGCCAATGTGGTGGTTTGGGAGAAGGTCGCGGTCGCTCATAAGGCGGCCGTCTATGGCTCGTCCTTTGTGGCCATCAACGGCTATACCCAGCGCGAAGGCGAGGTGGTGCACCTGATCGCGCGCTCCGTCTTCGATCTGTCACCGCTTCTGGCCAGTGTCGGTGAACGCGACACACCGCTCAGTGTGCCCCGTATGCCCGGCGATGAGTTCCGCAATGGTGGCCCCGGACAGGATGCACGAGTGGCCAGAGCGCAGGGTGGGGGCTGGGTGCAGAAGAGTAGGGATTTTCGGTGAAGGAGACCGGTTTTGGCCGATAGTGTTGAAAAAGTCGGAGTTGCTAACGACCTGAAGTCCTGATTCACTGCTTTTGTAGCAGGGGTTTCGGTCATGATGGGCGAGCGGACGGTGATGCAGGCGGCACTGTTTTACGAGTTCAACCTCGAACGTCATGTGCCAACCGACCATCTATCCGCTCAATCGACCGGTTCGTTGACCTCTCCCACATTCGTGAGCACCTGCGGCCGTTCTACAGCGACATGGGGCGCCAACTGCCGGAGCGAACTCAAACGGGATAAAACCAGGGTCAACGTCGTGGAGCTTGACAATCATAGATAGAAAGACTTAGTTCGCTTTGCAGCCATAGGGGGGTAGTGCTTGAGCGATCTATTTCGAAAAGAAGTGTTCAAAGCTTCCGCCAAACGGTTGGATGGGAAGGTGATACTTTCGGTAGGGGGGCGATGGACGATATTCGGTTTCTTTCTTTCAGCTACGGTGCTGTGTTCTGCCTTGTTCGGATCAATGGCGACATTTTCGCGCAAGGAATCGGTAATCGGCTGGTTGGTGCCTATCGGTGGGATAAGTCGCTTGTCCGCGGAACAAGCCGGCGTTGTTGAGGATGTCCTTGTCAATGAGGGAGATCCGGTGAGAGCTGGTGAAGCTATATTGACCGTAAAGTCTTCGACGGATAGCGACTCAGAAAATGCTCTCACACGACGAGTGTCTCTCAAGAAAATGGAAGCCGATGCCTTTGATTTTGCTGAAAAGGCCAGATATGAGCAATTGAAAGCGTTAATTGGTGGGCTCTACGCAAAGAAAGAAATGTTGGTAGAGCAGCGTAATTACGTAAAAGAGAATTTATCACTGTTTAGCCGTAAGGAGCAAATATCATTTTCAGAACTGGAAAAAAACAAAAAACTACTTGAAAAAGGTTATATTTCAAGCTCAAGGCTCAATGAGCTGGAAAACAATTATCTGAGCGCGAAGGAAAGTTACGCCTCCTATAATTCTCAATTAATGGTTTTGGAACAACAGATTCAAGCTGCTGAGTCGGAGATTGAAAGCTCGAATGCAAAATTGAAGGAACAGGGACAAGTTGCAAATATTTCCAGAATTAATAATAAGCAACAAATAAATGAAATTTTCGACAGTGGAAAGTACGTAATAAAATCTCCGATAAACGGACGAGCATCAATCATACTGGTTGAACGTGGACAGTATATGAATGAGGGAATGACTGCAGTTGTTATGGTTCCCGAGAACGGTGCTCTATTTGCTGAGATGTTTGTAACGTCAGAAGCTGCGGGATTTATAAAAGTTGGCCAGAACGTTTCGTTGAAGTACTCGGCGTTTCCGTATCAAAAATTCGGTACTGGTCATGGAACTATCATTTCCGTTTCGAATACGGTCATTGCTCCTTCAGAGATAAATGCTCCCGGAGTTAAGATAGATTCTCCTGTGTTTAAGGTTAGGGCAAAATTGAAGGATGGATTTGTGAAGGCATATAATGAAAAAATCCCACTTCAACCCGGAATGCATTTTACCGCAGAAATAATAATAGATAAGCGTAGTATTTGGGAGTGGATTATGGATCCTATATTCGCAGCCGGGCGCCTTGCGAAATGACCAATATTTGGACTGGCATTAAAAATTCTTATCGCATGCCCATGATTTATCAGGCTGAGGCATCAGAGTGTGGATTGGCGTGCCTAGCAATGGTGTCAAATTTTCACGGGCATAGGATTGACCTAAATGGAATAAGAAGACGATTTAATGTGGGTCTTAACGGGCTTAATCTGTCTACAATGATCGACCTATGCCAGCAGCTAGGCTTGTCTGCTAGAGCATTAAGATTGGAATTGCATCATTTGGGTGAGCTCAAGATGCCCGCAATCCTGCATTGGGAACTAAACCATTTCGTTGTTTTGAAAAGTGTAAAAGGTAAAAAATTTACCGTATTAGATCCAAATTTAGGGGAAATAGAATACGGCATTGAAGCTTTCTCTGAAAAATTTACTGGTGTGGCACTGGAGATAGTAAAACCGCAAAATTTTAATATTATATTTGATAAATCGAAAATTGGATTAAAAAATCTGGCGTCCGGATTTGAGGGATTGTACAAATCGTTTGTATATATTTTGTTCGTTTCGTTGTCACTTCAATTGCTGGTATTAGCAGCACCGTTCCAAGTTCAAATTGTCATTGATGAAGCAATCGGGCGAAGCGATGACAGCTTACTCATTGTCGTAGCGGCAGGTTTTTTTATACTGGCAATATTACTTGCTGTGATTAGCGGTCTTCGTGAATGGTCCATTCGGCTTTTAGGCTTTCAGCTTGTATATCAGATAGTAGGCAATTTGATGCAGCATGTAATGAAGCTTCCGATTGGGTTTTTTGAAAAACGGCATATGGGAGACATACTCTCCCGCTTTGGGTCGACTAAGACCATTCAACAAGTTCTTACTCAGGGTATTGCTTCAGTGCTAATCGATGGCACCATGGCGCTGGTATCTGCATCAATTTTAATTTTTTATTCTATGAAACTGTCTGCAATAGTTTTTGCGGGACTGTTCCTAATTGGTGCGATCAATTGGGCCTTTTATCCAATCATTCGCGATCGGTCAGAGGCACAAATTGCGAATTCAGCTAATGAGCAAACATACTTGATGGAGACTCTACGGGCGATTTCTCCGATCAAAATCATGGGTTTTGAATCTGTCCGTGAAGCTAACTGGAGGAACCTATTTAGCCTTGTCTTCGATTCCGCAGCAAAATCTGCACGCGTAGAGATTTTCTTAAATTCCATCGTCATGGCAGCGAACGGTATTCAGACGGTTGCGATACTATATTTCGGCGCAAAATCGATCTTAAATAACGAAGGATTGTCAGTCGGTATGTTGGTGGCGTTTTTGGCCTTTCGACAAATATTTGTCGACCGATCACTAGCATTGGTGCAGCAATTCACACAATTCCGCTTAATTTCACTACATATGGATCGATTGAGTGACCTAGTGCATGCCACTTCTGAAGATATGGGGGGGCAGGAGGACTTGCGAGCCGTTGAAGGTGATATCGAACTTCAAAATTTATCTTATCGTTATGGAGACGCTGACAGGTGGGTTTTTAAGGATGCAACGCTCAAGATCCAAGCTGGAGAGTATATTGCAATAACTGGCCCTTCCGGTGGTGGGAAGAGCACGTTGGTCAAGCTAATGCTCGGCTTGATGCCACCTAACGAAGGAACCATAAAGTTGGATGGCCATGAGGCAACCCCCGCTCGCTGGAGAAGCTGGAGGGCATCTGTTGGATATGTAGCTCAAAATGATAACCTCTTATCGGGGACCATTGCCGAGAATATCTCATTTTTTAGTTCGGATTTCGATACTGCTACAATTCACGAAGCCGCCAAAATCGCGCAAATTCACAATGAAATACTGAAAATGCCGATGGGCTATCATACTCTAGTGGGAGATATGGGGTCGAGTTTATCTGGAGGCCAGAAACAGAGATTGCTTTTGGCAAGAGCGCTATATCGCAAACCGAAAATATTGATTTTAGATGAGGGGACCGCCAATATAGATGAAGAAACAGAAGAAATTATATCGCAAATTATACGTGAATTAGACATTACTAGAATCGCAGTCGCTCATAGACCTTCTCTAATAAAAAAAGCCGATAGAATTGTGGATGTATATGGCGCTAAAATAACGGAAGTAAATTCATATGTAATTTCCGATGGTATTGATCTTAAATCATTTGAGATTTCTCGCTGAAATTTAAAAATTCACTTGAATCATATTATTTGACATGTATGATTGTATTTGCGGGGATTTCCCGCGATCGTATGTCATGGAGAATTTTTATGAGAGAGTTGTCTGTAGACGAGTTGAGCGAAGTTGTGGGTGGGGATCAAGTTTGTACACGCACGTGTACTTATATCTGCAATGAATCTGGTAGCTGTCTTCGGTTTTGCAAAGAAGAGTGCTCCGACAACGGTACCTGGGTTTGATTTAGAACTACCGTCGTACTGATGGACTTGGAAATGGTGCGCTCGTGATTGTCTCGAGCGCACTTCTAAGGGGGCTCCCGTGAAGCTAAAGTCGGTTTATATGTTTTGGATTGCGTGTTTTTTTGCGGCTGCGATGTCTTTCGGGTCCTCGGTTGCAGAGGTTGAGTCGCCCGGACTGCAGGCTGCAGTGGAAGCGCGGGATGCTGAGAGGGCTGTTGCGCAAGGGGCGGCCCCAATTTGCTCTCTTGAAAATGGCGGCACCTTGCTAAGGTATGTCGGCCCATCCGACGGTCCGCTGTTGAAATGTCTGGGGCGCCATATCGATCGTAAAAATTTAAAACTGAGAATAACTTCGGCAGGTGGAGAGGTTGAGAGTTCGATCGCAGCGGCAAATATAATTTATGCTAAGGGATGGCCAGTTGAAGTACTGGGACGATGCGCGTCTAGTTGTGGAAATTATGTCTCAGTGGCGGCTCGAAGACTTACTGTCCTTCCATTTTCGACTATACAACTTCACGGGGGGCCATCGAAAGTTGATGATAAACTCGAAGAAAAAATAAAAAATTCTCTTGTAAATGCTGGAGTGTCTGATCCGGACGAATTAGCTCGAGAACTTAAGCGAAACGTGGGTGTTGCTGTTCACGTTTATGAGACGCATGAAAATTTTCGCCTTGCACATAAAGTGGGTCTGTATTGGTATGATCTCTCCGATGAATTGAAATTATTAGACAGTGCAGCAAAATCTCAGACTTTGACTGTTGCAGACCCATTGATGTATAGATCATGTACAAAAAGAAAAATTGTTGATTACTGGTTTCCGAAATCAGCAAAGGAATGGTTTATAGTTCAGGAGTTATACAAAGGACGAAATTTTATTCATCGACAGATACAGGGTGCTTATGTATGCAATTAATTGATCTCCATGGCCTAACGTTTGCGCAGGTTCAAGCCGAAATAACGCAATGCGATGCCTGCTTCTTGATGGTAGGTATGGACGGATGTAAACCCTGCCACAATTTGAGTGAAACGTTATTATCTATTGTGGAAATGGAAATGGACGTTGCAGTATTCACTTGGATTACAGCAGAAGATGATGCTTTAGATAAAGTCTTGGAAATTTTTAAATTGGCTGAGTTTCCCGGCTTTCTTTTTTTTCAAAAAGGTCAATTGCGTCGGAAGTGGGCTGGGTTTTATTCAGAAGGATCTCCGCGGGAACACGCTGAAAAGCTGCATGAACTTATCTATAATTGCGTGAAGCAGAATGAGGATATGGACGCGTCATGAGAGAGGATCGAATGATCGAAGATGTACCTTCAAATTCATTTATTGCGACAGCTTCAGATGTATTGAAAACAGGGCTTGCATTTGTAGCTTCTGAAGTTTTTGACGCTAGAATTGCTCTTTGTTCGAAGTGTCCTCATCGTGACATCGCACAGGCGCGGCTCGTGTGCGGTTTCTGTGGTTGTTACATGTCGGTGAAAGCCCGTTTTGTCGCCACTCGGTGTCCGGTTCATTTGGATTGGTAACGCTGCTCTTCGCTCACGTTTTCAGCCCAATGGCCCCGTCGCTGCGAAACGACCAAGTTGAAGAACAGTTGACGAACATTTGCTTTTTTTGTGATGTCGGCGCTATGAGCGGTCACGCCGTAACCGGGAGTCGAAAACCAGGCTAGAGCGTTTCCCCTTCCGAATGAATCGGGGGGGATTCCCAAATCAGCGATGATCTGGTTCAAGTTGTCTGTCGACAGGGAGGCCTACTGGTATGGCAACTGCACTTTCGGTGGATATTCGGGAACGCGTTCTGGCTGCGGTGGCAGGTGGCGCGACGCACAGGGATGCTGGAGGACGGTATAATGTGAGCGCCGCCAGCGTAAGCCGTTGTCGCCATCAAGAGAAAGATCGGGGGCACCTGCGCCCCAGTCCCCCAAGGGGGCGATCGCCGATCTCGAAAAACCGAGGCCCACGCTGAGGCTATACTGGGCTGGCTCGCGGACACCCGCGGCAGCACACTCCACGAACTGCGCGATGCCTTGTCTTTGAAAGGCATTGTAATCAGTCAATTTGTGTTGCATCGCTTTCTGATCCGTCATGACCAGACGCGTAAAAAAGACTGGCTGTAGACCGGCGTGCAAAAAGGACTGAGCCGCCCCGGGTTTGCTGGAGGCTCCAACTTCTGAGAAGATTCAGCTACCGTACAGGTGATTGTCCCAAGGGTGCGGTTGGAGGTCCGCTATCGGACCAGACTTCTAGCGTTCCTGGAACGTCCGCAGTGGGCGCTTCTCTGACAATCGTTCCCTGGCAATAGGAAAAGGCAACCGCTTTTGAAGTTCAAAGAGAAGGGGCGATCCCTCGCAAGGACCAGGCTTGTCGCACCATCCTTTTGGAACGGTCGGATCTTTCAGGTCTCCTCCGCTGAAGCCAACCTATCGCTGCTTTTTGCACCTCTCGCGAGGCGCTGCCCCAAGGCTTCCATGTATCTATCGTATCGCTCGGTAACCGACGCGCGTGTGGCGGCGTCAGGTTCAGGGTTTGAGGGATTTGCTGCGAGCCAAAGCCAGATAAACACGAAGAACCCCTCGATTGAGATGTTCGTGTCTCTCGACAGCTTTTCGAGCTGGCGGTCCATGCGACTGAGACGACGCAGCATCTGGCTCTCTCGTGCCTCAGGATCCACGAAGGCCGCAACAGCGGCTTCGACCATGATCGAGAGCGGTTGACGACGACGCGCGGCATAATCCGCAAGGTGGGCATGCACGTCTGGTTCGAGATAGATTGTCATCCGTACCTTCTTCATGGCGCTTCTCTCACAAGCTTATTCCGTCATCTGGATCAAGCACCGCTTGCTGGGCCAGAGAGCCGCTGGAGCGTTGGGCTTCGTGAAGCTGGGCGATCTGAGATTTTCTGCGCTCTTGCGATGGCCCGTAGTCAAAAGGCAGTGATGGTTGAACCGATTTTGCAGTTTCCCCAAGTTCGTGTTGCAGACGCTTTTCCTTGCCTTTTGTCGTCGCGACGGCGGGCGGTTCCTCGATTGCCTGAGTACAGGTCACGGGTTGTCTCAGCGGCAGCCGAGTCCAGTCGTCGGGGCGGCCGGGGAGTTGTGAGGATCGCTTGGGGGGCGAAAGGACGCGCTCTCCAAACCGGCCATCCTCATAATAGCGCACCTTTTTGGCGCGAAGGGGCGCCATGCCGGAGACCATGACGATGGCGTCCGACGGGGGAAGTTGCATGACTTCGCCGGGCGTCAGGAGCGGGCGGGCGGTTTCTGAGCGCGAGACCATCAGATGGCTGAGCCAGGGGCTCAGACGGTGGCCAGCGAAGTTTTTCTGGTCGCGTTGTTCGGTCGCCGTGCCGAGGGCTTCAGATATGCGGCGGGCGGTGCGCTCATCATTAGTCGCAAAGGCCACGCGCACATGACAATTATCGAGGATCGAATTGTTGGCGCCGTAGGCTTTTTCGATCTGGTTGAGACTTTGGGCGATCAGCACGGAGCGAATGCCATAACCGGCCATGAATGCCAGGGCGCTTTCAAAGAAATCGAGGCGACCGAGCGCGGGAAACTCATCGAGCATCAACAACAGTCGCTGACGCGCGCCAGGGTTCAGTTCTTCGGTGAGGCGCCGTCCAATCTGGTTCAGGATCAGACGGATCAGGGGCTTGGTCCGGCTGATGTCAGAGGGCGGCACGACCAGATAAAGGCTTGTCGGGGTCTGCGGATCGACGAGATCGGCGATGCGCCAGTCGGACCGCCCGGTGACGGCGGCGACGACCGGATCGCGGTAGAGCCCCAGAAAGGACATGGCGGTGGAGAGGACGCCTGACCTTTCATTCTCGGATTTGTTGAGGAGTTCGCGGGCTGCCGAGGCGACAACGGGGTGCGGGCCTACATCCCCCAGATGAGGTGTCGTCATCATGGCGGACATGGTCGTGGCGAGAGAGCGCTGCGGGTCCGACAGAAAATTGGCGACCCCGGCAAGCGTTTTATCGGCTTCGGCGTAGAGGACGTGCAGGATGGCGCCGACCAGGAGACTGTGGCTCGTCTTTTCCCAATGATTGCGTCGCTCCAGACTGCCTTCGGGGTCGACCAGAACATCGGCGATGTTTTGCACATCGCGCACCTCCCACTCACCCCGGCGGATTTCCATGAGGGGGTTATAGGCGGCCGATGATAAGGCGGTCGGATCGAAGCGAAGGACGCGCCCGAAGCTTGCCCGAAACCCTGCCGTCAGCTGCCAGTTTTCGCCCTTGATGTCGTGGATGATGGCGCTGCCCGGCCATGTCAAAAGCGTGGGCACGACCAGTCCCACCCCCTTGCCAGAGCGCGTGGGCGCAAAACAAAGAACGTGTTCAGCCCCGTTGTGACGGATGTAGTCCTTGCCACATTTGCCCAGCACAATGCCATCCGGGCCCAGCAAGTGGTTTGCGCGAATGGCATCCAGATCGGCCCATTGCGCCGACCCGTAGGTGTCGGTTTTTCTTGACGCTCGGGTGCGCCAGCTTGAGAGGATGAGGGACAGGGGTACGGCCAGTAAACTGCCCCCTGAGGCAATGACCGCGCCTTCAAGAAACACCCTGGGGGCGTAGGCGTCATAGGCATACCACCACAGGAAAAACGCGTGGGGCGGATAGACAGGCACGCCCAGCCCTTGCAGCCACGCAACGCCTAGGCCGGCCTGAAACCCCAGACGCCAGGCCGTGTATTGGGTGGCCGCCCAGACGGCGATGATCACCGTCGCAATCACCGCGAAGATTTGCCCCCACATGATCCGGGATGATGGCATGTCGCCCTCCAGCTTGAACGGGAAGGATCGGCCACCAAGGCTCGGTCGGCAATGCCTACAAGCCAGCGGGCGAAGGAATAGAAAGGCGATCAGATGAGTAGAAGCCGAAGCGTAGAGGTGCGTAGTTATCGTCCGTTCCCGGAGGAATGGCCATTAGGCTGTTTGCGAAACCGCCGTCGCCGTTCTTTAACATAGGCGCTTTCGCTCGCCGTCACGCATCGCGTCAGGTGAGGGACCAGATAGGTCAGGTTTGAGGCTTGCGCGGTTTCCAGCAGAAAACGCAGGGCGGCAACGATGCGTTCGGCCACCATATCCGGGTCTTCCGCTGTGGGCAGGTCGTCATCAGGCGACATCGCGAACCTGACCCTGCGCACCGATCAAACCGAGAGGACGGTTGATCCCGGTGACAGCGCACGCGGCGAGGTAGGCGTCTTCGGTTATCTCAATGGCCGCCGCCTGAATTTTCGAGTGAATGCCTATGGCGCGGACGGGCCCAAGCGGTGTCAGGGGAATCCCGTTGCGGGCGAAGACGCTACGCAGGATCAGGGTGGGCATCAGACCGATGATGCGGTCCGCTCCCCGGCTGAGGCCAAATTCCAGATAGCCCGCGGCGAGTTGCTGGAGGATGTGTCGTCGTTTGTCGGCGGGCAGGGCGTTGTCGATGCAAAAACGCGTACCTTCCCAGGTGCGCTCGCTGCTGAAGATCGAGTGATCCTCGACGAGGTCCGGGAAGTGGTCCTTCAGCATGCACCCGTAGGCGACGGGAGTCAGCCGGCTGCAGCCCAGAGCGGTTTTTCCGTCTTCGCTGTAGACGAGATAGGCCGACACCAGAGTGTCGTATTCATCGAACTCCATATCCTCGATGATTTTGACGTCGTACTTCTGGCGCTCAATGAACTGCCTGTGACGCAGGCGGAACTGGCTCAGGTACAGAGAGGGACACTGACTAATCGTGCGGGCCGAAACGATCGATAACATCCTTCAATCCTCCGTGGACAGAGCATTGAAGATGTCAGACGCGTTTGCGATTCGGCATCACCCGTAAGGGTTAGGCGGGATTGATCAGGTTTAATCGTACCGCGCAGGAGATGGCGTGAATGCGGTTATTGACGCCGAGTTTTTCGAAGATCTTCCGGAAATGGCTGTTGACGGTGTTCTCGGTGATCGCGAGTTGCCTGCCCAGTTCGCGATCAGTGATGCCATGGGAGGCCAGTTGCAGGATATCGATTTCGCGCGGGGTGAGCCCGGCGAGGGAGCCTGGCGGCGGCCGGTGCTGGAGGGCAAGCTCTTTCAGACGCCGGTAGAGGAGCGAGGAAAAGGCCCACAGCGAATTGAGGTCCCTCAGGTGTTCATCGGTCTTTGATGAGGTCGCGAGCGCCACACCGCCGATCAGGGTCGCTGGCCCCATAAAGGGCAGGCCTATGCCATTGTTCAGTCCGGCCTCTTCGGCGAGGCTGAGAAAGCTCTTTTGCAGGGCGGAGAGAGGGGCGAGACGGTCTATCTCGCTCCAGTAGAAGGGGCTGACATAGCCCTTGGCGAGATTGGCGACCGGATCGAAGCGCACGCAGTTGCGGTCAGCGTAATATTTTTGCCAGTCCTCGGGGTAGGTGGTTTTCAGTCCGAAGCCCAGATGGCTTGCCGGGAAATCGAAATCCCGGATCAGGGAGACATTGTACATGTCAAAGCCGAGCGCCATCACGGCGCGCCCGAAGCTGTCGAGAACGTCTTCGCGGGTTTGCGCTTTGGCACTCTCCTCTACGAAGGTGAACCAGGTGGCGCTTAATAGGGTATGCGGCATTTTCCCCTCGTCATGTCACAAACCGCGGCGTCACGGGCCGACCCGCGGTTTATTGAAACGCGATGAGGTGCGCCTCTCCCGTTTCCGGGCTACACCTCCGGTACTCGGGTCTCTGGCCTCGGCGTCGCCATAGCGCGCGCCAGACCGAGGAACTGCTTACGAACGTTTGGGTCTTCGATGCGCGGAAACACGGACGCCATTTCCAGACCTTCGGGACACTCCAGAAACACCGCCACCTCAGACCGCATATCGGCCCCGCCTAACTCTGCCTCAGCGCTGAGGTCTTCGAAGAAGTAGGAGACCCGGACGCTTAAGGCCTGTGCGGCTTCAAACAGCTTGGACGCACTGATGCGGCTGCCGGCGGTCTCGTACTTCTGGACCTGCTGGGCCGTTACCCCAAGCGCTGTGGCCAGCACGTCCTGTGACATGCCAAGACTGCGCCGCCGCTTACGCAGCATCGCCCCAACGTGCAGGTCCACGGGCTCCGGTGCTTTGTGATCTGCGTCCATGGGATGCCATGCGAAAAGGATTTGCTCGCCGAATCTGAGCTAAACTTATTGTGGTTTGGATTTCTTAATTTGCAACAAAAAATTGATCCGCTGTTGTCAGGCGCCGACACCGCTCAGGGCTGGGACTTTTTTGCTGTCGTCTCGGCGAGATCAATAAGCATGTCGAGCTGCGTGTCATTTAGAAATTTGCACGTCGCAACCAGTTGAGAGACGCGGCTATTCACCGAGTCCAACTCAAAGCCTAAGAGTAGATTTGGTGATGATTTTAAAACGTTCGCTATTTTAACAACGGTAGCTAGGTCCGGTTCGCTGCGCCCTGTTACGTAATGACCATAACGACGGGGATCTAATCCTAACCTCTCTGCCACCTCGGCGTTTGACATCCCGAGTTGCTCAGCGCGCGCACGAATATTCTTTGCAAAGGCATCCATGAGAACAAAATGTTCTCAGGTCGGCCGAAATGATATGAAGTATATGTAGTTTTTGAACTACATTATGTTCCGAATCCCGCCCATATAGTCTGATTTTGGGTGCCTTTTAAAAGTCAGCGCAATTTCGCCAAAGTTTCGGCTGTCCCGATCAGCACCCTGAGTTCCTCGCCACTAAGTGCCTGACAGGCTCCGATCAACTGATCGAGTTCGGGTTTGTCTGATTGCCTGTAGCCAAGCAAGTAATTGGGAGTGGTGTGCAGAGCATCAGCGATTTTTATGAGATTTTCGTAGTTCGGTCGGCTCCGCCCGCTCACATAATGGCCGTAGTTTCTCCGATCCAATCCGGCCCTGCGCGCAGCTTCAACATGCGTGATGCCGAGAATCCGCGCTCGTTCCTTTAGTCGGGTCGCCAAGGTCTCCATAAGAACAAAATGTTCTTAAACCTCTACCTTGGATATGTACAAGTTGGACCATTCTATCTACAATTTGTTCATCGAAATGGAGGGTAGCTTTTTCGAGATCGCCCGATGCGACCGATGTGGGACCCGTTCAAAACGCAGGACCGATAGTTCCGCAAAGGTGGGAGGAGCGAATATGCAGTTTAGGTTACCTCCCTCACAGGTGGATAGGGTTATCGGACAGAACCTCGCCAGGGCCCGAACAAATCGGCGGTTGACCGTGTCCGTCCTGTCTGAACGAAGCGGCCTCGGTGCGGAAACGCTCATGAGTATGGAGGCGGGGTTCGTTCGCGCCCACCCGGCCGAACTCTTCAAACTCGGTCGACTGCTCAATGTGCCGGTCGGCGCCTTTTTTGAAACTGATCCTGTCTCGGGAGAGGTCAGATGAAATGGTTTCGTGACATTGACCGCTGGTTCGCCGACGCTGTGCTTCCCAATGAGGCCGCGCTCGTGAAACTCGCGCGCCGTCTTCTGGGGACAAATGACGCGGCCCAGGACCTCGTTCAGGATGTTCTCACCGAAGTTATCGCCGACAGGAAATGGCAGTCCATCGTAAACCCGCGGGTTTATCTGATGCGCATGGTCTACACCCGTTCCCTCAACATCCTCAAACGTCGCAAGGTGGTTCCGTTTCAGCCCTTGCCCAGCTTTGAGACGATGTACTTTGCGGACGCGTCCCCTGATGCGCATAGGGTGATAGAGAACAAAGAGCGCGTGGCACAGGTCATGGCGGCGATTGATACGTTCTCCCCGCAGTGCCGCCACGCCTTCATCCTGTGCCGGTTGCACGAGTTATCGGCTGAGGAGGCTGGCAAGGTGATGGGTATATCGGCTTCAAGCGTGCGCTCGCATCTGGCCCGCGGCATGGGCCTCCTGACCCAGAAGCTTGGGCCTGACCTGATTTCCGAGGCGCCGCCATCGGTTGACCTGCGGGTCCCCCGCGCGGATCGGGATTAGACTCCTGAGGTGCGCGGGATTACAGTCTCCAGCCATGAACGCGGATAGGTTGTCAGGACGCAAGCGGTGACTTCGGTTGATGACGTTGAACTGACGCGCCTTGAGGAGGCCGCTCACTGGCTTGAGCGGCTGGAGTCAGGCCGTGGCAGTGAAGAAGCCTTCGAGCGGTGGCGGAGCGATCCGGCCAACGCGCTGGCGTTCGTCAAGGTGTCCGCGACCTCACAATGGATATCGCAAAACCTCCCGAAAACTCTGTCCAAAGCCCCATCCCCTAAACCCAAAGGTATCACCCGGCGTTGGTGGCTTTCGGGCGCGGCCGCTGCCGTCACTATCGTCGCCGGCGGGTATCTGGCGCTGGGGCTGACTACGGACCGCGCCGAGGCGATGACCGCCGTGGGCGAGCGCAGTTCATTATCACTGCCTGACGGCGGGCGGATTGATATCAACACCGACAGCAAGGTGCGCTGGCAGTTTGGAAAACAGGTGCGCCAAATCTGGCTCGATCGCGGCGAGATATCGATCACGGTACAGGTGGATCAACGCGACTTCGTTGTGCGTGCAGGCAAGGAGGAAATCACGCTGGCGCCCGGCCAATACAATCTGCGTCTCAAAGAAACTGGCGTAGAAATGGCCGTTGAGCGCGGGGAGGGGAGGGTCTCCTCAAAAAGCACTCCTGCCCCGAACATTGTAAGAGCCGGTGAGATTTCCAGCGTGAGCGATCATCAAACCTACCGCCTCACATCCGCCAATCCAGAGACCTTTGAGGCTCTGACCGCCTGGAAGAACGACGAGATCGTGTTAGATGGCGTCACGCTGGCGGCGGCTGTGTCAGAGTACAATCGCTATCTCACTCAAAAGATCACCATCGCTGACCCACACATCGGCGCCATACGCATTGGTGGCCGCTTCACGACGAAAGACCCCGCGATCTTCGTAAACTCCCTGCGGTCTTCATTTGGCATAAGAGCCGAGCGCGGGAACGACGGCTCGATCTCGTTGCGGTTATAGAGCAATCAATGAACCACACATCGCCAGATTTCCGGAGTTGGCCCTTAGGAGACATCGGCGTCCCTAGTGCGAATGAAAAAAGCGGACATTGCCCGTGGCTCCGGAGCTGACCATGAAAACCATACCGATCTGGTCCTGCGGCATTAACGCGTTGCAATAGGGCGACTAAGATGACGCCCGCTTAGCGACCGTTCTCGCCACATCGCTCGGCATACTTACCCCTAGGTCTAGCCAGTGTATCACGTTGTAATACCTGTATTCGCCATTAACTTGGTAGCGCTCTAGGAGAGCGCTTAACCGCGTTTTCGGCAAATGCTGCACGCATTTCAATGCGACCATCCTGCGAAGGTTATCTGATTCATTCGAAAACATCTTTAAGAGGTGCTCGTCTGTTAATGACAGGAAATCTCTATTTGAAATAAATTTCAGTATTTTCGTCATGATGTATGGCGATATGCTCGAATTGAACAAATCAATGGTTCGCCTCGTGGCGAGTTTGCATACTATTTTTGCGGCAAGATCATAGTTGTCGTCATTATTTGAGAACAGCCCATAGTATCGGGGATCCGTTTTGCCCACTATCTTGACAACACGCTCAATATCCTCCCATTCGCCGAACTTTGCAAGGAAGCGGAGCAGTTCTATAGAGGAATAGGGCTCGAAACTATCCACGCATTTCCGCACGAGCGGGAGGTCGGCATTACTGCCGTGCCGGCAAAGAATGGTCAGTCCATCTGAAACCAATCCGGTGCCGATGAACGACAGCAAATTCTTGGATGTCGAGAAATGATCCAGCCCTAGATTTGAAAAAGTCTTTGTGTGGGCTTCGAATTTATTCTCTAGCGCGCCCTTGAATCCATCAGCCAAGTTTGCTCTCAATTCGGCACTGTGAGTCCGAAAATAAGCATCGTACAGTGCAAGCTCCGTTTCCCAACTGTGAAGGGAGTCAGGTTTGAGGGAGTTAATCAGGTCCGCCTCGGCGTGCATGCATAACTTCTGGTGCCGGTAGGCGTTCCACCAACGCTCTTCTTCAGGCGTCGGATTTGAGGAGGAAGACAATAGACCACTGCGCTTTGGCTCGGACTTTATGATGACTTTCTTTGCTTCGTCTTCCGAAACAATCAGTCCAAGTCGCTCAGCCTCAATTAGCGCTTCGAATCGGGTTTTAACGTTGCTGTCCTTCATGAACGTTTTGGCTGTATCGATTGTAATCGCTCGGCGCAGGATGAGTTCGTGGAGGCAACGATACCGAACCTCGGCATTGGTAAGCGCCAAACAGTTGTTCAAGGCGGCCGTGGAGAACGATTCCAATTTCGCAAACAGAGCGATGCCGGCGCTGTCTGAGAGGTGGTTTGGAATATTCTCCGGATCTTCCAAAGTGCTCGACGGGGCATTTTTCATTTTGAGTGTGAAAGCGGCTTCCTTCGCCGCCGCCTTCAGCGCTTCTGGCCAGTCGGGATGGATTGCTTCAAAGAATTTGACGTCAGAGGCCTGCCCACATTCTACAAGATGTTTTATTACCTCTATTCGAAAGTCATCGGGTTGTTTCTGATCGAGCCATACTTCAATCACGCGATCTCTATCAAAAAAATCGCTGATGCCGACGACATCCGCCGCCATTAAGCTTAGTATGCTCACGCTGCTTCGCTTTTGCGTTTCAGACTCGGTGAACGTGTTGATTATTAAGGTCTCTTTGAAATTGGCTTGGTAGCTGAAAAGCCAGTGCCAAAGGGGCACGTGTCCCGTCTTGAACCGTTCAAGTCCACCACGAACTAGGCTCAGGCCCTATTAATTAACGCGAGGGATTCCCAAGGGGGGGTTGATGTGATTCACTTTTGGAAGGAGGTGGATCATGGCTGATGTGTTTTTGCTGTCTGATGTGCAATTCAACCGGATACGCCGGTATTTTCCGTTGTCGCATGGCGTTCCTCGCGTGGATGATCTGCGCGTGGTCAGCGGGATTATTTACGTTATAAAACATGGTCTTCAGTGGAAGGATGCCCCCAAGGGCTATGGTCCGCACAAGACGCTTTATAACCGCTTCATGCGCTGGAGCCGGATGGGCGTTTTCAATCGGATTTTCAGCGCTCTGGCCTCGCAGGCCGGTGATCCGGAGCAACTGATTATCGACGCCACGCATCTCAAAGCCCACCGCACCGCAGCCAGCCTGCTAAAAAAAGGGGATTTCCCCGCCTTCTCGGACGCACCAAAGGTGGCCTGAACTCCAAACTTCATGCGGTTAGCGACCCGCACGGCAGGCCTATCTGCCTGTTGCTGACCGCTGGACACGTCAGCGACTTCAAGGGCGCAGCCTTGCTGCTGGATACACTGCCCAAAGCAAAAACTTTGCTGGGTGATCGGGGATATGACGCCAACTGGTTCCGTGATGCTCTGAAAGATAAAGGAATAAACCCCTGCATCCCTTCAAAGCGTAATCGAAAAGTCCAGATCGAGCATGACAAAATACTCTATAAGCAACGCCATAAGGTCGAAAACATGTTCGCCAAACTCAAAGACTGGCGGCGCGTACACACTCGATACGACCGCTGTGCCCACACCTTCTTCTCTGCCATACTTATCGCCGCTACCGTCATCTTCTGGCTCTGATCAATGAGTCTTGAGCCTAGATAACCAATTTCCGCTTTTGACAAATCCAGCAAGGCTTTATTTGCAAACAAAATATTGCTGTCGTGATTACCTAACACATATTCGTCGTTTCCTTGCTGGGAGACACGACCCGATATGAGGCGAAGCCGGGCAACTTCAATGGACGTTAGTTCATTCCACTGCTTGTGTTCATTGAGCACATTTCGGGCAAAATCTAATTGAGAGTTGTCAAATACTTTCGGGGAACCTTCGTCTGCGATTGCGGAAGCTTTGTGAGGAACAATGTCGGAACTGTGTTTGTTCGGTAGAAGAAGCGATTGACCGGACTGATCGGCTTCTACTTCTTTGCTTTTGACCGCAAGCAAAAATTCAGTCAGAGTTCGCCGAATGTAGCGGGCGAAATCCCCCACATCGGCGTAGTCCTGGAAGAAATGCTCATAGCCATCGATCAATGATTGTCTAAATTTGACTACCTTGAGGAGGTTCTCATTACCGTACTCGAGAACCTCATCCGGAATTTTACGGAAAAACATACTGATTTCCGGGCCTTCCCCTCCTGATTTGATTTTACAGGCCCTGTAAAATTCCTCCTCAAATCCAGACGAAAACTCGCCCATCGTGTCAGGGGCCATACCCCATTTCTTCCACATGATGCCGATAAAATAATCGCATTTGTCGACAAAGGGATTTATCTGGCTTTGAGGCCGACCAGATTTTCTGACGACGCTCTCCCAGCCTCTAACTTCCAGTAGAAAGCCAAGCCTCGGCGCAAGGACGTCGTTCAATTCTTCAACGATATCAAAGACGATCTGGCGTTCTTCCATTACATCGCCCGGCGAACCGACAAAAATCGTTAATACAGTCCGTTTTTCAATCGCCATAAGCTGGTAGCTCGCCTTGCTCTATCGGGGAACTATAGCTAGTGTTTCGATTCTGCAAAACCCGAATAAGCAAGGCGGTATGATAACGATGACGCCCGCGCTATCGCAGGCGATCTGATCTGAGAGGCATCGCCCAATCTCTAATGCACTAAATTGATGACTTCGCCGAACCGATGTCCGGTTTTGTGCCTGCCGACCTTTAGGTGTGTGAATGTCGCCTTCGGGCGCACATCAGAAGGTTCAATTTACATAACGAGCAGATTCTTTCAGGGTTCCCTATTCCGAGCTCAGTGTGCAGAATATTTTATCAATACGACAATTTTGCCCTTGCCCTTAGTGAGTTATCTTCTCGACGGTGCGAGGCAGTTTTAACGTCGATAGCATTGGCGGTGTAAGAGAACTCACATGGC
Organism: Asticcacaulis excentricus; assembly: GCF_003966695.1. Classification (NCBI taxonomy): domain Bacteria; kingdom Pseudomonadati; phylum Pseudomonadota; class Alphaproteobacteria; order Caulobacterales; family Caulobacteraceae; genus Asticcacaulis; species Asticcacaulis excentricus. The sequence goes on along the minus strand of NZ_AP018829.1, from coordinate 136,557 downwards.
GACATTTGTGCACCTGACAACTGAGTCGTCTGTGGCGTCTATCAGGCGCAATGGTCTAACGCCGTCTCGCTTCATGAGGGAGACAGGCCCAGCTAAAGGTGTCTTCTGTTTTCCGGTACTTCCTGATTTTTACGCAACCCATCAATGGTTGCACGAACTTCGCCGGCGAAGCAGAGAGAGAATTTGTGGGGTGTATTTTCGCGTTCCAGACACTCAGTCTGTTCATGTTGGCCGGTTCGATAAACAGCCTGAAGAAATGAGTGCGGTTGAAGCTGTGACGATGGCGCACGTCAAAGTTTCAATGGGTTGGGAGATCCTTATACCGCGCTCGATCAAACCATCGGAAATTATACGAATTAAAATGCTTCCTCAAATCGTAGGTTGGCGAATTTACCCAGAGTCAAAAGGTACGCGGCCAACTTGGCCGTCGCCCGGTACCTACAGGGCAGGAAAAATGCGAAATGCTATCACCGAAGCTGACCGAAAAGAAGAGGAGCGATATTTCTCGCGTTTCCCAGCTGAATGGTATTCTGATCAGAACCGGAATAAGCTTGGTGGCTGACTAAATGCACGCCGAGCGCTATTTGGTAGAACCCGTTTAGTCCGCTCATAGGCATGAATGTTTGCAGTGTAGCGAATGTCCGGATTGGGCGCAAACTGGACTTTCTTCTCAGTCAGTCATCAGGTTCGTGCGAGGCGTCTCCTGTAGTAGTGAAGCCGGATTGTCTGTCTGTCCGTCACGAAACTGAAATTTTTCCTCGCACCAGTTAGACGCAAAATGTCGTCAGATTGTCTTACTCCTGACGCCCGATAACGGGGCGAGCAAGGGGTTTTTCAATGATAGGACGCAAGTTCAACGCGCTTCGGCGTGGCGGATCGACTCTGGCCATTTCTCTGGCAATCGGTCTGGCGACAGCATCGGTTGTTTACGCAGACACGGCACCCATCGCCTTCAACATCAAAACCAAAAACACGGCCCAAGCCCTGATGGAGTTCTCTCGTCAGGCCAAGGTTCAAATCCTCTTCCCGTATGAAGAAGCGGCCCGGTTCCCGGCTCCAACGCTTAGGGGGGAACTGTCGAGAGACGAGGCTTTGGCGCGATTGCTTCAGGGCACCTCGCTTGTTGTCGCGAGCGCGTCGGATGCCGTTATCACCCTGAAGGTTCGGGACAAGGCGTCTGCCGAACGATCAAATGAAGCCTCAGAGCCCCCCACTGAGGTGGTTGTCACGGGCTCGCGTATTCGAGGCGCCGCGCCGGCGGCCCCTGTGATCGTCCTGACTGACGAAGAAATCCGCCTCGCCGGGCAGTCAGACTTGGGGGAGGCAATCAGGTCGCTAAGCCAAAACTACAATGGCGGACAAAACCCTGGTGTGGGCTTTACGCAAGGGGCTCTTGGTAACTCAAACACCACATCGGGTTCCAAGCCCAACCTCCGCGGCCTGGGGGCAGACGCCACTCTCACCCTTCTGAATGGGCACAGGCTTCCAGATGATGGGTCTGTCGCGGGCGTGGATATCTCGACCATTCCCTTGTCTGCGATCTCAAAGATTGAGGTACTGGCAGATGGCAGCTCAGCGCTCTATGGCTCCGATGCCGTTGGAGGGGTGATCAATGTCACCCTTAAGCGCAGCTTCGAGGGCGTGGCACTCAGTGGGCGACTGGGGCGGTCTACTGATGGCGGAAATGTCCAGCGGCAGATGAGCCTTGTCTCGGGATACAGAAGCGATGCTGGCGGCCTAATGGTTGCGCTCGATCTCTCCGATGTAACGCGGATACGGGCCGCTGACCGTGATTACACGGCAAATATGAATGGCGAAAACACCTTGTTCCCTGCCATCGAGAGACAAAACCTGGTCGTGTCAGGGTTCCATGATTTTTCCGACACCTTCTCCATGAAGGTGGATGCGCTCTACAGTAAGCGCACCTCGGAGGCGGTATCGGCAGCGATTAAGACCCAACCCGTAGAGTTCGAGGGGGTGCGCAATACGCCATCAACAGAGGCGTTTTCTATAGCCACGCAATTTGATACGAAATACGCCAATGGCTGGCGTTCGTCGCTCCTTCTGCAGGTCGGAAAGGACGACGCCCAACTCACCGGAAATCAGTATTATGGCGGGGTCAGGTATTTCGGGGCCCTCTGCTATTGCAACACGGCAGCCTCTGCCGAGTTCAACGGGGAAGGGGGGCTATTCACATTGCCCGGGGGCACGGCCCGACTGGCGGTGGGTGCCGGGCTGAGGGCAAACCGCATGGACTATTGGCGGGTCTTTGGCGGCAATAGCATTGGACAATTCGATGTCCGTCGGCATGCCACCTATGCTTTTGCCGAACTTTTTCTGCCGTGGATTGCACCTGAAAACAGCATTCCCGGGATTCGCAAGCTCTCCTTGACACTGGCCGGGCGCTACGAAAATTATCGCGACCTTGAAGAAGTTAGCACCCCAAAGGTTGGTCTCGTCTGGGAGCCAGTTTCAGGGCTTGCAGTCAAAGCGTCCTGGGGCGAGTCTTTTAAAGCGCCGAGCTTTGTGCAGCAGTACAGTGCTCAGACCACGACGCTGCGCCCTATAACCGGGTACGGTACGGCGTTTCCCACGGGGGCAACCTACATCACGCTCAGCGGCGGCAATCCTTCGCTTAAGCCTGAGCGTGCCGAGACGCTGACCGCCACACTCCAATACAGGCCGGAATGGGCGAGTGGCTTTTCCGCCAGCCTCAGCTATTTCGAGATCGATTACACCGACAAGATTGTGGCCTTGCTCACCTCATACACAGGGGTGCTGACGAATCCTCGATATGCAGACATGGTGACCTTTAATCCCGCGCGGTCTGATATCGATACGGCGATCGCTCAGGCCTCCCTCGGACTGACCCTATCAGGTAATCCGAGCACTGACCTAAGCCGCGTTAAGGCTATCGTTGATAACCGAAACCGCAACGCGTCATCTCAAAAGGTCGACGGTATTGATCTGTCGATGGAATATGGGTTTGAACTTGGCGCGGATCGGTCACTAGATCTCTCACTGGGAGGCAGTTACCTCAACAGTCGCCAGCAGGTGAGCCCCGGTCAGCCGTATGCTGACCTTGCCGGAACGCTTTTCAACCCGTCACATCTGCGTCTGCGAGCCGGGAGCGTTTATCGATCCGAGCGGTTCACGTTTGCGGGGTACCTCAGTCATACGGGCGCGCTGGACGATGCCCGGCGGACGCCGGTTGTAAAAATTGATAGCCGAACGATTGCCGACGTTACGGCGAGTTACCGTCTCACTGGCCTCCGGAACCAGAAAGGTATGGAGATCTCACTTGCGGTCCTGAACCTTACCAATTCCAAGCCGCCGCTCATCTATACCTCCTATGGCGGTGACACGCCGTTCGATAGCACCAACTATTCGGCCATCGGACGCTATGTCGGCGTGACGCTCAGTCAGCGTTGGTGAGGCAGTGACTGTCCGATTGTTTTGGTCGTCCGCGGTCCTGGCGATCTGGCTATTCGGCAGCCAGAGCGCTACGGCCGAGAGCGACATGCGCGAGATCATTGCGCTCCGACTGGCGCGTGAACCCTCAGCATTCCAACCGCAACAGGTCTTTCATTCACCCAAGAAATCAAGGGTCGCGATCATCACGAACTACGGTGACGTTGAGCGGAATATCCGTCGCTACGACCTGGATCTGTTTGATGTAGCTGCCTGTGAGGCGGCCTGCGACCCGCGCCGCTTGGTCTCAGTTGAGGTGTCCGGCAACGATCCGGGGATTTCCCGGGTGGTTTGGATGGACGAGGCACATCTGGTCTATCTCCGTGTTGGTGAAAGCGGCCAGAGCCAGGTGTTTGGCTTTGATCTGAACAGCGGACAGGAGGTTCAACTCAGCCACGCCCCGTACGGGGTTCGGGGGCTGGCGGTCGCGGGCGGTGCGCTTGCCTTTATCGAAGCCGGCACGGAAAGGCCGTTGTGGTCGGACGCACGCGAGGTCGAAAAAGGCATCGTCGTCAGCGATCAAAATCTAACGAGCCTTTTGAGAAACCGTTCGGGCTCGGGGGCGTCCGATGCCCCCGGAATCGGTGATCTCTTTGTCTCAAAAGGCGGCAAGATTCGGAGGTTTGAGCTGGGTGGGTCGCCCGATTGGCTTCCCGAGACGCTCTCGGTGTCCAAGCGCGGTGACGTGACACTGCTGCGGCGCGAACCGCGAAACCAGCTTCCTTGGGTGAAGGCACAGAATAACGCGCCGCCACTCTCTGGTAATGTCCTGACGCTCTGGGGAGCCGAAGAAGGTGCGCTCTCACTTCGTCGGCTGGTGGATCGCGCCGTAGGGCCGGGCGGAGGAGCCGTCGCGTGGGCGCCAGACGGACGCCAGTTCGCCCTGGCAACACTGAACCCCGAAGGTGCGCCAGAAACCGTGAGCGTTAGGCTCGAGGGCAAAACAGACGTCGAGCGTATTGACACTCGGTGTTTGCCCCTCGAATTCCAAACATCTAAGCGCATCCTTTGCCGGGATGTAGGTGGGGGTACGGACGGACTCTGGGAAAAGCGCGCGGGGCGTTGGGTGGCAGTTTCACGCGGGCCGATCTCGCAGGACTCCGTTTTCATCGACGAGGCGTTCGACCGCCCGCCGACCCTTCGAATGCGTCTACCCCTAGGCGGAACAAAAGAGCTTTGGGACCTGAACCCCGGCTTCAAAACCGGCATACATATTACCGAGGAAACGTTTAAGCTTCCGGGGAGTGGTCGCATCATCCAGGCAGGCGTTTACTGGCCGCGGGGCTACGCTGCGGGACGGCGCTATCCCGTTGTCATACAGACCCATGGCTGGGATCGTTCGACCTTCCAGCCAGAGGGGTTGTCGTCGGCGGGCTATGCCGCATTTAGCCTGGCGGAGAGAGGATTTCTGGTCGTTCAACTGCCCGATTTGCCCATGCCGCCTCGGTCGGAGGAGGGGCGTGCGTACTCTGACTACTTCGACGCGGTCATTGATCAGTTGACTGAACGGGGCGTTGCGGACGCGACCCGGATCGGGCTGCAAGGCTGGAGCCGAACAGGGTTTGCGGTGCGTGCGGCTCTGCAAAGCGGTCGGCATAAATATGGTGCGGCCGTGCTCGTTGACTCAATGTCCGGCGGCTATATGAGTTGGCTCGCGGCCGAGAACCTGTCTGCCTCCTATCAGGCCACAGTCGCTGAATTGAATGGCGGCACGACTACGGATTCACCCGCAAACTGGGTCTTGAACAGTCCGCCGATCAAAAGCGCGGGTGCCCCAACGCCGGCCCTGCTGCAGGTCTTTGGGGCGCCAAGCCTCGTCGGGGCCTGGGAAGATTTTGTGGTGAAGAGACGGGAGAAGGTGCCCGTCGAGTTACGTTACTATCCCGACGCGATGCACAATCCTCGCAAGCCGGTAGAGCGTCTGGCCGTAATGCGGACCACAGTTGACTGGTACACCCAGTGGCTTCTGACAGCCGTCCGCGAGCCGAAGACGTCCGCCACATCCGGCGATAAGCCCTGATTTTTTTACTGATAACGGCGCATCTCCGGTAGGGCGAAGGCCCGGCGCCGAACTGTGGCCCTGCCCATCGCCAAGGCAGGGCTACTTTTTTGATGGACCGACGCTGTTTGCCCAGAGTTCAGCCGCTGTGAACTCAAGAAGCCGGTGATAAAAAGCGCCTTTGGTTACCGCGTCGTCGGACAGTTCCGCCTCGATTGCGGAGACGTCGATGATGCCGTGTTTGCGCAAGCTACCATCCAGTAGAATCTCGCGGATGTCCTTTTGTCTGGTCTTGAATAGCTTGTAGGAAAAGCCGCCCGGTGAGCCCTTTGTGCGTCTGGTAAGAATATCGAGCGGGAGATCTTCGGCGAAGGCGGCTCTGACCAGGGACCGGTTCTCACCCCCTCGGCACCATTCCCACACGGGCACGGCCAGGCAATGCTCCACGATGGGCTGAAGCAAAAGCGGGGCGATCGTGGGACCAGCGGTTTTTCGGTCGAAGCCCTCCAGCCGGTTTTGGGTACGCGCGACCAGTTCCAGATGCCGATACTTGCCGGGCAGGGTTATCGAGCCCGACAGCCACGGATGGTCAAACGGCTCGCGCGCCAGGGCTTCTGAGAGGGTCAGACCGCGAGGATCTGTTGGCCACGTTCGGGGTTTACGACGCCATAAAATTTTGAGGGCGGCGCGTGCGACCGCGAGATAATTATCGCCGGTCAAGCGGGCCAGATCGTCCAGTGTACGCCACGGCTGACCCGTCAGGCCCCTTGTCAGAAGTAAGTCCGCGAGCACAGCCCCGGATGTGAGATAGCCAAAGACATTGTCCCCACCGAACCCGCTAAAAGTCGCATCCTCACCCGTAATCCCAAAATGCCGCCGCAGTGCTGTTTCCGCAGCCTGACCGCTCAGGTTCGGGCGGGGACGCGCGAGGTGTTGCAGATGGGATGCTAAAAAGCCGATATCATCGAGATCGTAATGGATTACTTCAAGCGGGTACCCAAGGTGGTCCGCTAAGAGACGCGCAAAGGGCCGCTCATCCCCGGCGGCCATTGGCGCAACCTTGGTCATCAGCTTAAGTCCTGGATGATTGCCCAATGCGGAAGCGGCGACAGATGAGTCAAGCCCGCCCGATACGCCCAGAATAATCGAGGTGTGCCGGGAGCCGATAGCCTGAGTGGTCTTCAGAACGATCTCCCTGAGTGCTCGCGCCCGGTCTGCGTAGGCCATCAAACCATCAGAGATTTCGGCGACCGGAGGTTGCCAGGCCGTGAACCTCTGGATGTCGCCCGTTGGGCCAAGTTGAACGAGTTCGGCGGGGCGAAGCTCAGAAATACCCTCAAGGCAGGTGTCGGGTCTGCACAGTTCGCTCGCGAAAAGATGGGCGTGGAGGGAGGACCAACTGACGTGAAATGGCAACAAGGTTAACGCCCGCAGGGCCGCCAGATCCGAAGCCACGTAAAGGGCTTCCGGCTTCTCTGCAATCAAGCAGGGCATTTGGCCAGAGGGGTCCCGAAAAGCAGCCGGGCCTGGCCGTCCGGTGACGGCTACGTACGTACCCCAGTAGTGCTCGGTGAGAGGTGTCGTCCAGTCGAAGCCCGTCCGCAGCAGGGTGATGTCTGGCCCCGAAACGTATGTGAAGTCAGATTTTCGAAAAACGTCGCCGATAAACACGAAGTCTCCGCTGTGAGACAGGGGCGCGTTTGCGAACACCACAACCCTATCGAGCCGTATTGAGTATCTCAGCACCGCTTCATAGGCTCGCACCTCGAGGTCTGAGGTCAAAGGCGCGTTATTGCGTAACAGGATCGCGACGTATCGAAGAGCCATTTCAGACGACCAGTATCGGCGTGTAGTCGGAGACGGTCAGGGCCTGATCCGAGATCAGGTAATCATCCGTCTGAACCCAACAGTGGGCGGCAAATGGCAGGCGGACACCTATCACAAAGGTGGGGTGCATGTCTCGTGAGGCGAGGATATCCATGAGGGCGACAGATCGGGGCAGGCATCGGTTCGCCACGGTGACGATGCGTCCCAAACGACTGTGGGCGGCAACGACCTCACCTACTGGCGTGTTGGAGACGGTTGTCTGCTTCTGTTTGCGTCGCTGTAAGCGACGGATAGTCGCTTCAAAGGGGCTAACCCTGAGTTCCGTCCGCGCCTTTACGTACGCGGTCAGGGCCAGAAGATGGTCAACTCGCCCTGATGGGAGTAGGGGGGCATCCAGAAGGCTCTGAGTCGGGCGGGGTATCTGTGGGACGCGCCGGGGTTGGTTTTCGCACGTGCGACATAAGACGCCTTGCCTAACGAGGGCTTCCGTCACGGACGGATCGGTCAACCAACTCTGGTCGTCAAGGCCATCAAGGAACGCCTTTCCGAGTTCTACAGAAAGCGCGAAATATCGGTTGGCTTTCAGGTCCAGAAAAATCGGTCGTCCCTCGCAGACAGCCACCGAAACATGAGCGGGTATGGCGTAGGTCATGGGTGCGAACGGTGGGGGCGACAAGGCGCCCCCACCCCTGCCTTAGTCGGCGGAGACGCCCAGCGGCTGGTAGAAGCTCGTCTCGTCGTCTTGCTCGACGGGCTGGCCGATGCCCCGGGTTTCGATGGAAGCGGCGCCGAGATCGATACGGTCTTCGGTGCATGCGGGCAGTTCACGGATTTGGGTACGCATATTGATCTCCTATGATGAAACAGCAGGACCATTCCTGCCTTGGTTCAGCTATCACAGGAGAAAGAGAATTGGCTGTAAGTCTCAGAACGCAGACAGACTTACGGGAACGCATCGGTTGCTGGTCCGAGCATGGCATATGGGAGGGCATTTTCTGCGCGCTTGCGGGTGCCGAGGATCCGCTGGATCAGCTGTTCATAGACAGCCGTTGCATCAAGGTTCACCGCTGCGCGGTAGGGGAAAAGGGGTCCTTGGCTCAGGGTATCGGCCGCACGAAGGGCGGACGCAACACCAAAATCCAAGCCCTCTGCGACGCGAAGGGGCGTCCTCACGTCCTGCTCCTGACGCCCGGCAACGTCCACGATTGCAAGGTGGCCAAGCTGCGCATCGAGGCCCTGCTGGCCTCCGCCGAACTTGTCGCCGACAAAGGCTATGACAGCCAAGCCCCGCGCTAATGGCTCGACGCGCGTGGTACCGAGGCCGTCATTCCGCCGCGCAAGTACCGCAAAATCCAATACGAATACGAAAAGGCTATCTACAAACAGCGCAACGTCATTGAGCGCATGTTCTGCCGACTAGAGGACTGGCGTCGCCTCGCCACACGCTTTGACCGAAACATCAAAAACTTCATGAGCGCCGTCGCAATCGCCGCCGCTGTTGTCTGGTGGCCGTAGCGAGTCCGGACCCTAAATCCCGCGGCTGTTGCGCCAGTTCTTTGCCCAGAACACCGATAACGGCAGGGCAAACAATCGGTCGCCGAGACTGAGCGGTTGAGATCCCAGGTAGATGATAATACCAGTCGCTTTCCAGCTTTTGCCGGGCCCTTCGGATGTGAACCATTTCAGGTTTTTAAGGTCCGCAGGCGTGATAGTGGTAGATGCCTTGATCTCAAAGGCGACGAGTTCTCGTCCTGTTTCAAGCAGTATATCCACTTCGCGGCCAGCGTCCCCACGCCAATGCCATGGCCGCCATTCGGAATCGGCGTAAGGAAGGTTCTTGAGTAACTCACTGAAGACCCAAGTTTCCAGGAGACCGCCCAACGCTGCCGGGTGGGCGTCAGCTGCAAAGCTTTCGGTGCCCAGGTTGCGTAGCGCTGAGGTAATCCCGGTATCTAGCATATGAATTTTCGGGTGACGGATATCGCGGCGGACCTCCCCAGATGCCCAGGCGGCTAGGCGCTTAACCAGAGATAGCCGTTCAAGGATATCACAATATTGATCCGCCGTTTGGCGCTGGATACCGACATTCGAGCAAAGCTCTTGCATGTTCAGCTCATTTGCTGTCCGCACGGCTAATTGATCGATCGTGCGTCGCAAGGCGTCTGTTTTGCGGACTTTCAGAATATCAGCGACGTCGCGATCGACGATACTGTCGATATAGGCGCGGTACCGGCGCTGCCGGGCACGCTCGCCGAGCGGACGGATTTCAGGGTATCCGCCCTTTGTCAGGAGATCGATAGCCTCAGTGCGCGTGAGTTTAGGCAGGTCTGGCAAGCTAGCGAGGTCGGCGGAATGCTGCGCCCAGTCCAAGAGAGCGGTCGGGGCTTCACGGTAGATTTCCGCAGCCGACAACGGGTGTAGCACGAGCGTTTGGACGCGTCCGGCGAGCGAATCCATGACCTCGGCACTCGAAAATATATTCGATGACCCCGTGAGCAGTATTTGGCCCATGCGGCGATGCAGATCGACATGGGCTTTGATTGCCAGGGCGAGGCGTTTTGACCGTTGCGCCTCATCGATGATCAGGGGAGTGGCGCCTTCGGCAATCAGGGCTTCGAGTTGGCCGTCCGGATCAATCTCGAATGCGGTAAGGGTCGCTTCGTGATCTAGCGTCACGAAGCGGCCACGCCCATAGAGTTCGCGCACGAGTGTGGTCTTGCCGGCCTGACGGGGGCCAATGACGTTGACGACGCGGGCCGATTGCAAAGCCTCTGTTAGTATCGACGTCATGTGCCGGGGGAAAAGATCGTTGTCCATTATCTCGCGAGGATTCATTGAAACGTGCGGTTTGTATATTCCGCTTAATGCGGAATGTACATTAGATAGTGTGCGAAACGATCATTAGGGATGGCTTCCACGTTTGAAAATAGTTCTTTGCGCACTCGCGTACAATAGCTGCCAGCGCCGACTTCGCCTTGAGACCTTTGTCCGGCTCATAACCTGAAGGTCGTCAGTTCAAATCTGGCTCCCGCACCCAAACTTCCAGTAAATACAATGTATTAAAGGCCTCCTTCGGGAGGCCTTTCTGCGTTTAGGCCTCAAATCCGCCTAGCGCGCGTCTAGCACAAAGTTTGACGAACTGACGCGAAGGTGTCACCGTCTCTCCTGTGACGCGAGTGGAGGGGTAAAGCGCATGGCCAGCCACGAGATTTTGGGCGGTAAGGTTCATCTGTATCGGCGTACCGGTCGCACCTGGCATTGCTCTGCCAGCATCAACGGCGTGCAGCATCGGTCCAGCACCAAAGAGGAGGACATTGTCCTCGCTAAGGAGATTGCCGAGGACTGGTACATTAACCTGCGCGGCATGTCCCGCGCCGGTCTGATCAGGAAGAAAGAGATCAGCTTCGATAAGGTGGCGGATCAGTTCGAGCTGGAATACGAGGTCATAACGGAAGGGCAGAGGAGCCCTCGCTGGGTTGAGGGCCACAAGCACCGTCTGAGGCTACATCTGCGCCCCTTCTTCGGTAAACTGGGTATCTCAGAGGTCACAGCCGGTAAGGTGCAGGAGTATCGCGTGCACAGGGCCGGGCAGACCGGGCGCAAGCCCCGGTCACCGAAACCCGACGCTCTGGCTTCCAATCCGGAGGCGGAGGCCCCTAAGGCCAGGCCCCCGTCTCGCAGTACCATCCATGATGAGATCGTAACCCTTCGGCAGGTCCTGAAGACGGCCCAGCGCCATGCGTGGCTGACTCATCTGCCAGACCTGTCACCGCCCTACGGGACGCGGGGCAAGATCATGCACCGGCCATGGTTCAGCCCCGCGGAATACAAGGCCCTCTATACCGCCACCCGTGAGTATGCGAAGACGGCCCCCGGTCGCCATCGCTGGAATGCCGAGCAGGTGCATGACTTCGTGCTGTTCATGGGAAACACCGGGCTACGGCCTGATGAGGCTAAAAACCTCCAGCATCGGGACGTGGCCATCGTCACCGATCCCGATACCGGCGAGCGCATTCTGGAAATCGAGGTACGCAGGAAGATCGGTGTGGGCTACTGTAAGTCTATGCCGGGCGCGGTGAACGTCTATGAGCGGCTTCTCGCCCGTCCGAAGCCTGTTACCCTCCCAAAGGTCAGCAAGCGGCAGAAGCGGGCAGTGGGGGAGGGCGTAGATATCCCGCCCCCCGTTCTCCCTCAACCGAAAGACCCCGTCTTCCCCGGCAACCATATCAAGCTCTTCAACAGCCTCTTAGAGCGCCATGGTCTCAAGGAAGACCGTGACGGCCAGTTGCGCACCGCCTACAGCCTGCGCCACACCTATATCTGTCTCCGCCTCATGGAAGGCGCCGACATCTACCAGATCGCCAAGAACTGCCGCACCAGTGTCGAGATGATCGAGAAATACTACGCCGCTCATATCAAGAACACGCTCGACGCCGGCGCTATCAACCGCCGCCGGCCACGGCGCAAGGGCGAAGCCCCTGAACCCGATCTTTATTCTGAACAGTGAGGCGCGTCACAGAGACGGAACCGGATCAGCGCCGAACCGCCAGACCGCCTGCCGGGATGGCTTTGCCAAGGCGTACGCCGACAAGGCAAACAGGCCGAACGGCCTATCTATTAGATTGTGCCGCTTCATGGAGTTAACGCCAACAGCATTTCGCATCCTCCTATCAGCGTAATAAATTCATGTGGCGCCGGCTGGCTTCGTAACGGCCTGTCGCCGCCTTGGTAGCGGTACCAACCTTTAGGCAAAACAATTTACTACATGCGCCGGACAGATGTGTAAGTCCTTTGGGGGCACAGGGGTGTTGATGGAATTGAGGATGCTTTTTAGCTGTTTGTTCGCTAAATGATATAATCGTGATAAAGGCAATATTTGGCGGCACGTTCGAGGGGGAAGCTACACTTACATCAAGGTAATCAGAATCGCGCCTTAGAAGTAGCCGAAATCGGTTTACAGCGAGATCCTGAAAGTGTCTTCTGTCAGCGGCTGATTGAAAAACTGACATAGGGTTTCTTTTTTGCTCAATGAGGCGCGGAAACTCTATCAGAGCCGGCCCAAGAGTGTAGATCGGCGCCAAAAGTGGGACCACGGCAATTTCAATAATTATCTGATTTCGATGAGATATTTGGAATGCGTGGGTCCCGATCGGCGCCGATCGGAACCCGCGCATTCCAGAGTTTACTGTTGCAAATCAGGCGGTTAAAATAGGATGAGGACGTCCCGGGGTGGACGCCGCTCAACACTCAGGTGAAACCAAAGCCAGCCGACGCCCTAACTGCACCAAAATTGAGTCAGAGCCCTTTTTGCACACCGATCTACAATCTCGCGGGACAAGTGTCTAAGAAAGAGGCGAGGTAATGGGCATCAAATTTGAAAAAAAGGCCATAACTGTGGTGTTTAGCAGCAGAAAATGGCCGCCACCAGCGTAGAAGATAATGTTGACGATCAAAGCCAAGGTCAAAGCAATGGTTGCTTTGAGCGCAAACTGATACCGCTTGCGTCGGGCCGTCGTCACCTCTACTAGTCGGGTCAGCGGATCACCGCGTGAGGCCTTGAAGGTGGAACCGTCGGAGGCCCAGATTGCTGACAGACAGAGAACACCGATCAGCAGATACCCGATGATTTCCGCAAGGACGATTACATCATAGGCACCTGATGGGGTGCGGCCAAAGGTGACCAGGAATCCCGTCGAAATGGCGACCATAATTGAAACATGGGTCAACAAGGCTGAGGCTTTTGCATTTAGGGCTTCAGCGCCCCGTATCACACTTTGGCCGTGCGCGGTGGACGCTATATCGACCGATATCTGTGTGTAACGCATGTGATCGTCGTCTGCCATTTGCTCTCTCCCATGGTGACAGGGGCGGGGGCTCACCGATGCACCTCACCCCAACGAGATTGGTAGGTCTTCCCGAACTTCGGTGAGGCTGAGATATAGGGCGCGATCGAGACGAAGGGTGAACTGGATATCGTCCGGTATTTCCGTCTTCAGATTAATGCCATGCGGAAGCTCCAGGCCACTAAACGAGGCGTAGAGGAGAAGCTCCTCGCGCAGAAGCGGGGCGGATGTCGGACCATCGGGTTTAGTAAATGCGACCAGAATTTCGGTGACAAATTTATCGACGTGGGAAGATCGGAGTGCAGGGACCAAGGGTATGTCCTGACGGCATAGCAGACGGAGACAAAAGGTGGCAGCATAGTTGACGGCGACTTGCGCCTTAACCCGCTTTAAGACTTTGAGGGTGGATTCCTGACCTTCTCCGAGAAAGGGGAAACCGGCCAGTTTCGACAGGCAGCTGTCGAGGAGTTTGTCAGCTTGGTCGAGTGCTTCGGAGACAATTTTTAACTGGTCTCCCCGCATGTCAACGTCAGGCGGACGCAGTCCGAGGGCCGCTCCGACCTTAGGAATAAGCGTAGCCGCATAGAATAGATTGAGAGCCGCCAACTCGGACTCGGCTCTGACCGTGCGTAGGGCCTCTTCAATATCCAGTGCTGCGCGCTCACTGTGAAACTCGATGCAAACCGTCAAAAGGCCCGCAGCTTCTTTGAACTGGCGTGCAATTGCCGTTTGGGTGTCGAGTCGCGCGGTTGGGCCGGTTGAGCCGATCTTAAAGCGTTTTGTGACAGCGCACAGGAAGTAGTATTCCGCCTGTTCAACGGTGTGAACACTGGTTGGGGGCATGGCATTGGCCTTGGCCCACATCAGGCATAGGTCTGCGTATTGTTCGGCTTCTGCCCATTTTTCGGAAACCAAACACAACCAACCCGCCATTGAGAAGGTTGCGGCAGGGTCTGCGCCAATAACTTCCCATTGGTCATCCGTAATGGGTAAGGCCGCGCGTGCTTGCGAAAGTGACTGATTTAATATGGCTGCCAGATTGGTTTCGGTTGACCCTGCGAGTTTTCCCATGAACACGATTGGTGCGCGCGGTCGCACATCATGCTTTTCCAGGCGCCAGTCTTTGATGAACCGCAGAGCGAGGGGAAGGGAGAAATGCCGGCTACTCTCTATGGCGGTCTGGATTTTCGCCTGGATGTATGTGCGGAAGGCTTGCTCATAGACTTCCGGATGGGGTTGGTTGATTTCGGGGAGGGCACGCTCCCATTCATCAAGTCTCGCTCGAACATATTCATCGGCCAAACCCAGAGTCGTTCGCTCAACAAGCCGTAGTTCGGCCATGATCCTGTCGAGTGCCGCCCTTTTTTGCGACGAATCTTCCTTTCGCATGACCTCAGTAAGCGCCTTGAAGGTCTCCACTTCTATCAGATTCTGAGGCTCCTTGAGATACAGAGAGGCTGCCGTCTTGCGTTGCGAGGGTGCGAGATTTTTGGCCAGCCCTAAGCCGCGATCAATGGTCAGCATTAAGGGGACCAGTGCCGTCTTCAAGAGCATACGGACTTTATAGAACAGGCCTTTGACATTGTCGCCCAGCGCGTTTGACGAGTCCGCCATGTTGTAGAGCGGGGCGTATTGTGCCAGACGTCGGACGACAAAGGGGGGACGGATCGCATCATCAAGCTTCAGGTCGGTATACCAGCGGCGATAGGCATCGAAGATTAGGTCGTCTGCGGTAATAAAAACCAGCCTTTCGTCAAGGTCTTCAGCCGCCTCGGCCGCCCATTCGACATGCGCCAGGCTCTTGGCATCGTCGGCAAGGGCCTCGGGGCGCCGGGCCTTCTTTTTATCTTTCATCCGCTCGCGTCTGAGCCGCACTTCCCAGACACTGGCATGCGCGTCAAATCTGCTCCGGTCTTGTCTGATGTGATATTTTCGCGGGAGGAGTCGAATCCGTTGGCTTATGGCGGTCTCAAGAAGCCGGTTGATCTGATCGATCTTTTCCAACTCATTATCGTGACATAAAACATTCAGAAGGAGGCGGTTTGCCACGAAAGGATTTAGTTCAGCTGGCTTCAAGAGTCCGAGATTGAGCAGATTGTCCACGTCTTGGCTCAGCAAAGCATCAAGCTCGGCCAGCTTGGAAGTCAGGTCCTCGCTCGGATTATCGAGGAAGGCTTTGGCTTCCCGGATTTGCTTGAAGCGGGTCTTAGGATCGCGTTGATCCGAAACAGAGCTCTTCCAGAGCGTCCGCGTCAATTCGGTTAGTCTGCGGGCATACTCGTAGAAGTGCCACTCGGTCATGTAGATGTAGCTGTCACCTGAGCGGGGAAAGCGGGTCGAGAAAAGGTACTCCGTTGTCAGAAGAGCGGTTTGGGGGACAATAGCCTTCAGGCGTCCCAATTCTTCGGGATCAGTGATTCCGCACATCTTCAACCAGGCCTCGGAATGGAGGCTGAGTTGTTCACCACGCTCGTCGAGGGGGTCGATAAAGAGTTCAAAGACGTTCGAGTCAAAAACGTAAACCGTTTCGGTGGGGCGTATTGCCAGTTGTGCTTCGGAATCCGCCATGTTCCGGTCGATGTCTATACTGAGGTCGACGAGTTTCAGTTGGTAACGCAAAAGGTCGGCGAGGGCGGTAGAATCCATGTCAGACCTCCTCGAGTTCATCGGAGAATTTAACTTCAGTCAGCTTGAATATCCGGTCCTTGGATTCACTTTCGATGGTTTCATTTGACCTTAGGACGTCAAGGACAAAATCCATCGTTCGCAAGGACTGCGAATTTGCGGTCGGCGCGACCGAAACCGCAGTCTCGGGGAACAGTTGGGCTTCCCATTCCGGGGGGCAGATAATTGAAAGGCCTTCGGCATTGGTAAAGTCTGCCAGTGGAATGGCGACGGCTTTGTTCCTGGATATTGCCAGTATTAGGCCCGCAACATCGAAAATCGAATCAGGTTTGTTGCGATCAATTGTCAGCACTAATCCGCCAAGCAGGGATTCGCATAGTTTGCTGAGAGGCTTCTTGGCATCTTGGTCGAAAGTGATTTCTAACAGGTTGCGTACGACATATTGCTGCTCGTCGCTTACCAGACGTATCGCGCCGCGCAGCGCCGTCACTTTGCCGGTAATTCGATGTCCGTTTGGGGTGAGCAGTTGCGCACCCTGGTTCATCACTCGGAGCACCGAGGCGCACTTCAGTCTATTGCTGCCGAAGTCACCTTCGCAGGGTGTGGCGACCAGAAGGGCTTTTGAGTCTATTGGGCTGCTGAATTCAGCGGTGCCAGTGAGAAAGTCCGAGGATGGGGCAACGCTTAATCCGACGAAAGCGTTCGACTTGTCCGCACAAATCACATGCGGCACAGGAAAGCGTGATAGCGGGGCGGTGTCCGGACGTGTTGACGTTATCGACATAGTGAGAACGTCTCAGTTTCGCTGAATCTGGCGCAGGATGAAATGCCGAACAAATCAACTGGCATGTCGATGCCGAGAGTTGCCGCGCAATGAGACGATGGCTCAGCCTGCTCGACGATCTTATGATATGCGTACGCTGAGCCATCATAATCAACGGCATATCGATCGTCGATTTCAGCAATCATACTCTGTACATATGGTAGGCGAACGTCCAGCGCCTTTGCCGTCGTCGACGCCTTTCGCAGTGTACGGGTTTCGTGGATGTTGATCCGGTCGGCGAGCATGATTTGGCGCAAGCGCAAGCTTTGCTGCTCGGTACTGTCGATGATCGTACGGTGATGCGCTTCCGGACCATGACGCGGAATAATGATTGTCTTCGGTCCGCTGTGTACTTTCTGATGATCGGTGAATTCAATCCAGCTTTTGGAATGGGTCTTGTTCGTGAAATAGGTTCCCGTTCTGTAGGTTATCCGGTTGTCTTGAAGGGCGTGGGCAATGAGCAATTTGTGGATGGGGGCCGCGTTAGGTACGAAGGGGTGGGCGACGCGAGCGGCCAGGAAAACCCGACCCGACAATGAGATTTTTTTTACAGATTTCATCAGAAGGTCGTTCGCTTCCCGATAAGCAGGCGGGTCATCCGGTTTCGGGTTCAATAGCGCTTTTGCCTGTGCCGTATATACGTCGTTTAGGTGACTGCAGACCGAGGCGTTTTCATAGGCTGAACGCATGTCTTGGGGGTTTTCCGAAAGGATCGACCGCGCCCACATCAGAGCGGTCCTTTCCGCTGCCTTGATCGCTTCGGCTATCGGCGTGTCATACAAGAGATTGGCGATGGCAATGGTAATCCATCCATTTTGAAAATCGCCGTGGACGATACGAAGCGCATCGATAAGCCCTCCATCACCGCATCCAGTTACATAGAACTCGGTCTTATCGGCTTTCTCTGGCAGGGCTTTATCGCGCTTTTCGATCAGTTCATCAGGCGTCCAGTAGGATATGCCGTCTTTTTTGGCGTCCGAATTTTCGGCACCGTACCCGGTCGTGACGAGAACAAGATCGAAATTAAGGTCCGCCATCCAGGGATAGACCTCATCTGCGGAGAGCCGACCCTCTTTTGAACCGGCGTTGCGCGTGTATCCGTTGATCTTCGCGCCGACGGTTTGTTTCAAGGGATGCTCGGGAGGATTGTCTGCCTGACAGTCGAACGGTTCAAGGGTTTCCGCCCATTCGCGCTTCAGATTGGCAATGATCCGGTCGCAACTGGCGGCGCACCAGTCGAATACCGGCAGGTTCGTGCTCAGTTGGGGTTTTTCATGTGGCCATAGAGTAATGGACGGATGAATAAGCCTATGGTCGGCGGCCTTTTGTCGATGCAGGATTTCTGCATTGGCCTCGAACAGGTGGACGTGAGCACCGTAGTGTCGCAAGACAGCGCATGCCATAAGGCCGGCTAACCCAGCTCCGACCACAGCAACGCGCATTTCGGGTTTGATTTTGTCTTCAAGGGCTAAGATGAGGTCGAGAGCGCGATATTGTTGCGAAGCGAAACTCACCCTCTGCGCATAGGTTCCCACGAAATAGCAGTCTATACGCGTGTGGAGGAATGCGGCCTCGAGCATTTGATCGCGATGCACTTGGCTGCCTTTTTCGCGCTTTGCCTGATCCATCCGTAAGCCCGCCCCCGAGATCACTCCACATCCGGTTGTGGAGCCTATCCCTGTCATTAATTTTTCACAACGGCGTTTCTTGATAGTTGAGACGGAAGAAACTCCGCACGCGGCAAATTTGCCACAGGTGGTGGTCACCCCTTTTCTCGGGACCGACGGATTGTCGCAGGCGGGCTTAGGGGCTCCCTTACTAAAAGTTTTAAGTTGCTTTTCAGCGCATCAGGGCTGAGATTCTCGCCTTAGACCAAGGACGCACTAGCTCGCTCGCACTTGAGCGGGTAAGTTTGCAACATTGTTGTCAGCCGAACCGACTTTTATAACCTGGCGCGGCCGGATGTTCCTATCGGTCGCGATTTTTATGTCGAAGTTGGCTCTGTGAGGCACCACTCAGACCGCGCTGTGGGGCGGATATGGCGACCCTATTGCGTGTGATCACGTCAAGGCAGCATTGGGCCTAGAAAACAGAAGCTGGGTGCCGAAAGATTAGAATTCTCAGCTTGACCGACGACGTGAATGATTCTGCGCCCTAGGGAAATATGTTTACACTTGATGCCTGCTTGGCTGTCTTGTTGAGTTTTCAGCTCACACAAATTTAAGCACAACAATTTTTTGAATCGAAAAATTTGAAACAAATTCAGTTGTGTAATAGAGATTCGATCAGGCTCATAACCTGAAGGTTCAAAACCACCGTATGTTCCCGCAAAGTTTGATTCGGTTGCTACCGGACCGATCGCGCGAACGGTAAAAACCAAATTTCAGGTGCTACTCATGGTGCTGTGTCGCTTGGTGCGAAGTTGCGCGGCAATTTCGGGGATATGTTGCCGCAGCGTTTGACCAAAGCTCAGGAGGTGGGCTTCAAGGCCTTGGAGGTCGCCGTTTATCCATAGAGCGGCCATCGCCTCTTGGTCGGGGCGCACATTTGGTAAAAGTCTGGTTCCGCTCTCTCTCAGGAAGGCGAGGCGGTTGCCGGCCCGCTCGATCCACTGGCTCAGTTCATCATGGCCTGAAAAGACGGCAATATCCCGGAACAGGCCATCGATGGCGGCCACGGGATTGGCCGCGTTCTGGCAAATAGCCTCACGCAGGGCGGCCGAATTACCAATCTGCGCGAAGCGAATAGCGATCAACTGGAGCGCTTCTCTGACGGCGAACAGGTCCTGCAACGTGCTTTCCGTCAACGGGCGCATAAAGAAACCCTGCCGGGGATGGCCTTCAACCAATTCCTCCCCGGCCAGCTTATAAAGGGCTAATCGGACCGTCGTGATGCTAATGGCAAGCGCGCTTGCCATGGCATTGACATCGATCCACTCCCCGGGTGCCAGTCTGCCAGAGAGCACTTCCTGTTTCACCGCCTCATAGGCTTGCATGGCCTTCAGAGGGCTCTGCTTCGCCATACGCAACCTCCTTCCCGACGCAGGCCTCTTCAACGGGGCGAGCGCATTGAATAAACAACATATAGTGTAGTGACCTGCGAGGATTTCAACAATGGGTTAAATCGCGCGGCTGTCACATTGGGATTTCGATGCCTCTTGAGCGACTGATGTCCCAGGCTATGGATCCGTTTGCCCGCTTCTGCCCCGTCACCCATTCACCGATGGAGTCCGAAAGTGCCGGCGACCACGGAACGAGCTGTAGACCCTGACCGGTATCGAGCAGAGCATATCGGCGGGCGGTCGCATCGACCGTGTCCACGAGGCGGCCGGCGACAGATGGGTTGGCTGCGTATTCAAGGACATGCCGTCCAAAGCGCTCGGAGACGTGTCTGCACACCGCCCGATAGTCCTCGTTTTCAAGGCGGTTCAGGAGGTCAGGCGGATACCGAGCCTCGCCCCCGTAGTCCTGCGCGAGGCCCCTGACTGCGAGAACGGACTGTCTTAAAGATTGCGCTTCTCGTGCCTCTGCACCGAAGCCAGCGCGGGCCCACGACGCCGAAGATCCATCCATGGTCGAATGATCAAGCCACGTCGGGCCGGTAGCATCAACCTGCGCCTTCAGGTCGAGATCGGAAGCGACCACTAACCGCGGCGGACGGTCTTCGGTTGCCCCTCGCAGTGTAACGATAGCACCTGGCCTCGCGCTGGTGGTGGCTTCCAGCGATGGAAAGGAGAGATGGTGCGTTCGGCCATCGACACCGTCGATTACCGCATAGGCGGTCCCTTTCAATTCATCGTCGAGCCCCCGGTCGAGGAGCCTCCCGGTCAGGTCAGGCACCAGGCTTTCCTGACCCCAGGCCAGCCTATCCGAAGATCGGGCGGTTTCATTCTCTTTCAGCGCGCGGTGGATGCGTTTGATGATGTCGCCGTGTTCCCCCAGGGCTCGCAGAGTCTCTTCGGTTTCTGGCGCAAGCACCCATTGGCCGGGCGCAAACTGTTCCGCCAGTCCCAAAGCCTCGAGCTTTCGGACCCGGCCGGCTTTGAGCACGTGGAAGGGGTCCGGGTCTTTAAGGGCGAGGTCCACATATCCGAAGTGATAGGCGTCGCGTAGAAGCTGACGGTCAAGCTGCGTAAACCGCTCGGATTCGATCTGGCGATGGAGACTCTTTCGAATATCAACATCCGTTCGCGGTCCCAGCTCATCGGTGAGCAGGGCCTGCGCCCGGGCCCGCATGCCCTCGCGGATGTAGTCGCGACTGATGACGAGGTCCTCGCCGAGGTCTGTTTTCCCGCGTAAAATGACATGCACGTGCGGGTGCTCGGTATTCCAGTGCGCCACGCCAACCCAGTCGAGTTTTGTGCCGAGATCGGTTTCGGCCTGGCGAATCAGGTCGCGTGTGAACTGCCGAATATCAGCGAGTTCAGTCGCGTCTTCCGGAGATATGATGAAGCGGAAATGATGACGGTCGTAGGCGCAGGTGTCAGCAAACGCGGTGCGGTCGACCTGATCGGCGTCGCGCCCGAACAGGACGGCCTTTTCTCCGTCTTGTGTGACGCCTTCGCGCTGGAGATACCTCAGATGCGCGGTGAGCGCGTTAGGGTTCCGACGATGCCGGACGACGCGCGCCTTGATGACGGCGAGACGGCTTCGCTGCGTGAGGAGTCGATTGGCAATCAGGGTCGCCCGGCGACCGCGGCCAAAGCCCTTAGCCTTTCGGGAGAGGCCCCCATTCTTCAAAGTCGCGCCTGCCTTCTGCGCCGCGGCGAGCGCCTGAGCGATGAATGGGCGTTGACGCTGGATCGAACGGGCCCGGATTCGACCGGGGCGGATTTCGAATTCGTTTTCTTCATCCATCGGGGTCATGCCTCACATTATCGTTAATTCTTTCAGAGGGTTACGCGTCGGAAGCCTCAACGTAGATCAGCGGAGCCTCACCCTGAGGCAAGGCAAGTTGTTGATTTAAAATCGAAATATGATCGCTCAAAGCCCCGCAGCCTCTCTCTTCTTTTATCCTGCCTCTCTCTTAGGCCCCTCATTGGCCTGGAACCCCCTGGGTTTCGACGTCCTCCGCCCGGCGCGAAGCGACGGGCGCGGCCGCGACGAAGGGGCTGGCCTCAGACGGAAAGAGCGACGAAGGGGTTGGGGATGGAGCGTTATCAGTTGAGGCAAACAGCGCGGCGCTACGCCAGGGCAGGGCCTGAGGTTTGGCGCAGACCGGTCCATTCTTGTGCAACTCCGCTCCCAGCCGCTGCTCGATTTTGCGTATATAGAGGACGGTTTCCGTGGGCAGAGGCTGACCGGTTTTAAGGCTCAATTCATACCGGCCGGGGCCCGCATTATAGGCTGCCAGAAAGCCGGGGGCGCCGTAACGGATGCACATATCCTTGAGGTAGGCCGTACCTGCGAGTACGTTATCGCGGACGTTATGCACGTCGGCGCCCAGGCCATATCGGACGCGCAAGTCTTCCCAGGTTTGTGGCATGAGTTGCATAAGACCCGATGCGCCTTTCGGGGAAATGGCTTTCGGGTTACCGGCGCTTTCCACCTCCAGGACGGCCCAGATCCATGCTTGCGGAACATCGAATCTATTGCTGGCATATTGTACGGCGGCGGCCACCTCACCGTCATTGAAGCGAGGCGCTTCTGTGCCAGAGACCTGTCCGATGACGGCAATAAGGCTCAGTGCCGTCGGCGCGATCATGATGCGTCCTCAGGCTTTGCTCTGCGCGTCTCTTCGCGTTTCCAGATGAGCGTCCAGACCTTCTTGTCGTCGTCTTTCTGGAAGAGGTTTGCACGCAAAGGGGCCGCCAGTGTGGGATCATCGAGGAGGAGTGACAGATACTCCCCGACGCGGTCACCGGTACGTTTCCAGGCGGCCCCGACTTCCGGTCCGTCGGCGTCTTTCAGGTGAATGGTGTAACTCGGGGATGACCCCGTGGACGGGTTGGCGACCGGCACGAGTACAATATGGCGGTCGATTAGGAGGGTGCGGATGTCTCCCGTGAAGAGGCCGCGCAGGCGCGTGAACTGACCAATTTGGGGCATGGGCGGGGTCTTTCTTTCAACGATGTGTGGGGAAGGCTGCGGGTGCCAGGGAAGGCTCTTCTGTGAGGAGGGGATGCGCCGTTCCGAGGATGTTTTGAGTGGGGATTGGGCCGAAGTATCGCCCATCGAAGCTGTCCGGGTTTTGTGAATTCATGAGGAAAACCTCGTCGTTGCGCAGACGATGACAACCCTGCCAGACGGGTAGAGGACGGCCCTTCAGATCGACGGCCTTAGCGACCCCACGCGCTTTCCCATTGACGAAAATCGTGTCGCCGTGTCGGCACACCGCCGCTTCGGGGCCAGCGGCGACCGGTTTGATCAGGGGGATGTCGGTAGGCAAATAGCCGCGTTTTGATGCCAGATGCGCCACCGGTTCTGGCAAATGGACGACGAGGAGGGTTCCAGGGTCCAGGCTGATCTCCCGGGAGACCATATAAAGTCCCCGCGGCACACTGCTGGTCGCATTCCAAAGAACCACCTTTTGACGGGAAACGGTGCTTGCCGCAATCAGTATAAGCCCAGTGGCGGTCATCAGGGCCAGGACAGGGCGTGATATCCGGCGATGGGGCGGGCAGAGGGGTCGCGTCATTTTTTTTTGCCCTTCCGCCGGTGCTTTTTCTTTTTGTGGTGAGTGGGTTTGATCGGCTTATCGACCTTGTCCGCTGTTGAGCGGCGCCCGCCACGTTTGACCCACTTGAGCAGGTCGGCGGCGGCGTAGACCACCCGACCACCGAGTTTGCTATAATAAGGACCGGTGCCGTTGCAGCGATGCTTTTCGAGGGTGCGCCCGGATAAGCCGAGCAGGCGCGCCGCCTCGGGCGTCCTGAGGAACCGTTGAAGCGGCCCGGAATGTGCCGTTGCCATTTACGCTCCTTTCATCGCGAAACGGTTCGCGATTACCGAAGAGTAGGCCTGTGGATAACCTTGAGGGAGTCGCGGCAACTTCGGATGGAATCGAGAGGCAAGCGACATAGAAAAAGCCCGAAATCTTAGAAGAATTCGGGCTTTCTCACCCGGACGGGTGAGGCATTGGGGATGACAGCAGGCAGCATTCAAGCCCCGGCCACGAGGGCCGGGGCCTGGCCTGTTTAGTCGTTGCTGCGGCGTACCGGGCGCGACCAGATCAGGCTGTAGGTATCGCTATCTTCGTCGTCAAAGAGGTTGGCGAAGATCGGACCGCTGAACGATGGGTCATCCAGCTTGAGGCTCAGATAGGCGCGGCCTTCGCTGGACTTTTTGGTCCAGGCGGCGCCGATTTCAGCGCGGCCCACCATGACGCGGTGGGTGGGGGCGTTCTCGCCGGAAGCGCGGGCGTCGGGAATGATGCGAACGCCGCGGGCTTGAACCGAGAGGGTGACGATTTCGCCATTGAACTCGTTATTGGACTTCTTGAAGGTGCCGATGGTAGCCATGTGAAACTCTCCTTTTCAGTTTCGAGCCGCACCATTGCGGCCTCGATGGGGATCGTTTGACGCAGGCGATCGGCGACGCAGCCCGATAGGGCCTTGACAGCTAAGTCGGGCTTTTTTGTCTCGCGAGGAATGGCGGCGCAGCCGGCAGGGGAAAAAAGTCCGACGCCGCTGTTGCGTCTCAGGCGATCGAGGCGCAGCCGGCCTGCGGCTAGATCAATCCATTGAGAGGCCGTTTGGAGCGCTGGATGTGATGGAGAGTTTCCTGGCAACGGTGCCTTATCTCAGGCCGACAAGTGTAAGTTGGAATGTCCAGTGAGTGGTTGAGATGCGGATGTTGACAATCGGTGCGGGAGTGGTGAACTGAACAAGGCCCTCAGACGGGGTTTCCAAGGGCGAGAGCGATGGGGAGGGAAGATGCCTGATATCCAGATTGACATGTTCGAGGTCCAGCTTGGGGCAGCGATACTGCTTCAGTTCCGCCTCGATGGCAGAACAGTTCGGGTCCTCGCGGATGCTGGGGTCAAGGCACCGAAATATCCACCGACACATGTGCGCGACAAATTGATTGCCTTACTGCCTCCCGATGACCGGCGGATCGATCTGATCATTGGCACCCATTACGACGAGGATCACCTAAACGGCTTGGCTCCTGTGATTGACGATTCGCGCTTCGAGGTCGGCGAGGCGTGGCTGCCGCCGGTAGCCAACGACACGCAGGTATTCCCACTCGACCTCGCCTTGACGGCAGCGAACCTGCTGCCCCACCAGTTTGCATCCGAAGCAGGTGAGGCGACGTTCCAGTCTTATATCGATCGAAAACGTGCTGACATCAGTGGCCTCCGCGTCGTTGGGCTGAAGGGAAATGAAGAGGCGTACAAGTTTGAAGCGCAGCATTTCGCTGACCACCATGGCGACGAGCTTGCATTTTTCAGGTTTCACGCGGGGCGCGAGGACGAGCAATGCGGTCATTGCAACAACCTAGACGCCGAACTTCCAGACGAGCTTGATGAACTCGTTGATATTCAGCTTCGTCGGATGAATAGTGTCTACCGTTTTGCTGGGGAGACAACCTTCAAGGACCTGGCGGCGAATCTCGAACACACAATGAGCCCCAACTCGGAAATCGCCGCTGCGCAGTTTCGAACGGTCGATAATATTCGAAAGGGCGTGGCTGAAGACGCAATCAACGCGAAAGCGTTATTCGACGTTGTAAAGGCGCTTCAACGACGTTCGATCCCATTTAAAACCGAGATTGTGCCTGATGGTACGCCGCGGTTCTACCGCTGGAACGCGACGACGGGGAAATTTACGCTAAGTCGGGACACTGGCGACGGGCTGGCGTTTACACTGCTCGGTCCGTCGCAGTCACTCGTCCGCAAACATCGCGACCGACTTCCGGTCGTGGAATACGCTAAGGCGGCGTTCTTCTTCCTAGGTGAAATCCGGAGCATCACGCCGAGCAACCAACTCAGCTATATCGGTTGTTTCCAGTTTGCGGGGCAGCGCATCCTCGTATCGGGCGATGCGGGATGCGTGGACTTCAAACAGGACAACAAGAGCTATTACCCGCAATTGCTGGCGCAATTAAAGCCCCTGCATGTGGTACAGGTTGCCCATCATGGTGGCAACAATGCCCATTTCTATCGGGTGCTCTCTGCCGCCGAGTACGAGAAGCAGGATGACGTCTCCTACCTACTGCTTTCGCATGCGGAGAACGACAGAACGCGACCCTCAGACGTATTTCATGACTTCCTTCTCACCGCCCGAAATGACGGTGACGACATTCGGCTTCTGTTCACGAGCCAGCCCACAAGGGACAAGGTTGTCGACTACCTGGACGCCATCCACCCGACGGTAGGTGCTGTGGCACAAAAGGGCGATGTGCAGTTAGCATTTAAAAACAGCGCCTGGCAGGTAACCCGCCATGCGATCAAGGTGATCTAAGAGCCCCTTCATGCCGACCCTAAAAGACTTAGAACCCCTGCTCACAGAGCCCTGCGAAGACCTGGCAGTCGAGTATAAAGACTGGATCAATCTCACTACCAATGAGCACAAGGCTGTGTTGGCGAAGGCCGCCATCGCCCTGGTCAATCACGGTGGTGGCTTTATCACCATAGGCTTCGCCGAAACGGCTGCCGGACTTACCTCAAATGAACGACCTGCGGCTATCCCAGAAATCACACAGGACGCGGTGAATGCTGCCATTCAGCGATACGCGACCCCAGCATTTCACTGCCGGATGTTCAATGTCACCCACCCTGTCACGGGCATCGTTCATCCGGTCATATCGGTGCCGCCAACCCTGACTGTACCCGTGATGAGCAAGAGGGACTGCAACAATGTGATCAATCAGGCCAGATGCTACATTCGTAAACCGGGTCCGAAAAGCGAGGAGGCCCATACGCCCGAAGAATGGCGCGACCTGCTGAATCGATGTCTCCGGGCCGGCCGAGATGACATGCTGGATGCGATACGCGCCATCGTATCGGGGCGGGTTGAACCGCAGGGCGTAGAGGCCGACAACCGGGCAAGGCTCATCGATTTCTGTACCCTTTCGAAGGCGCGCTGGGAAGAATTGATCGCTGACTTACCGGCCGATGCCCCTTCCCGCATGCCTCTGGGCCGGTATGAACTCGGCTTTGCTCTTTTGGGGGCTACGCCGTTGCCAGGACTCGGTGTGACGCAGGATGCCCTCGACAATGCGCGGCGGATAAAGCTCACCGGCTGGTCGCCGTTTCTACGCATGAGTACGCCTGGATGGGAGCCGTATCCGCACGACGCCTATGTGGAAGCATGGGTGGGTCGTCCTGTAGGTGACCGCATTCGGCAGCCAGCTCATGCGGACTTCTGGCGCGTTTCGCCGGAAGGCATGCTTTATACCGTGCGCGGCTATGCAGAGGACTCGCTTGAGCGCTATGCGCCGGGGGCGGTTTTTGATGTTACACTGCCGGTCTGGCGAGTGGCCGAGGCCCTTCTGTTCGCGCGCAGAATGGCGGAGGCGTTCGAAGGCGTCGACGCCATCGCAATTTGGTGCAAGTTTTCGGGGTTGGCAGGGCGTGCGCTGGTTAGTATGACCGGCGATCAGCCTGTGTTTGGGGACGATGTTTGCCGGACGCCGGAAATCGTCCTCGAAGGGCAGGCGACCCTTGTGCAGATCGATGACACCCTGGTCGAGGTGATGCAACAATTGCTTTCGCCGCTTTACGAGCGCTTCAACTTCTTTCGCCTCGAACAGCGTCTCGTCGAAGGCGAGACGGCGAAGCTCTTGCGGGGGATTTAGTCGGGCCGAAAGGCCGGGCTATGTCGCGGCCACTTTCCACACCGGGATACCCAGCTTCCGCGCCTTGTCGCCAAGGTTCTCCTGGATGCCGTTTCCGGGAAAGATGATGACGCCGATGGGAGCAACTTCCAGCATGGCGTCGTTGCGCTTGAACGGTGCGGCCCGGCGATGCTTGGCCCACTCTGGAACAAACGCCACCTGCGGCACCTTGCGGGTTTTTGCCCAGCACGAGGCAATCTTTTCGGCGCCTGTCTGACTTCCACCATGGAGCAGAACCATATCGGGATACTTCGCGTGGATTTGATCGAGCTTCGCCCAGATAGGTGCATGGTCGTCCGTCTCGCCACCCGAGAAGGCGATCTTCGGTCCTGACGGGATCATGACCTCGGTATCGGCGCGGCGCCTGGCCGCGAGGAAATCGCGGCTGTCGATCATGGCCGCGGTCTGGGTGCGATGATTGACCATAGATCCTGAGCGGGGATGCCAGACGCTTCCGGTGTGGCGCTCATAGTGCTCGGCAGCCTGGTCGCGCATCAATTCGAGTACGGAGCGACGTTCGATGAGCGTCAGGCCTTCGCGGACCAGCGTTTCAAGTTCGACCGATTTGACCTCGCTGCCATCCTGTTCCTTCTGAGCGCGGCGTTGCGCGATCTCATTGTCATCGAGATCGCGCTCGATGCGGCCCGCTGCGCGTTGGAACAGGTTGACAGTCGCCCACAGAAGGCCTTCGAGATCGGGCTCAAGGCGCGTGTCTTCTAAGGTCGAGACGAGAGCGTCGAAGATATCGACCATTGCGCCGGTGAGGTGCTCGGCATCCGGAAGCGGGCGCGGATCTGGCTCGTCAGAAAACGGGCGATAGCCGAAAAGCTGGAGTTCATCGAGTAACTGGCCGGTGGTCGATGGCGTGTGGAGGGGCGAGTAATAGGAGGACGTTTTCATGGTATGGCTCCGTCGATGGACCGCGACCGCCGCGGCCTTCATGGCGACGTAGCCGGCAAAGGCGGCGGACCTGCACCCCTTGGGGCGCGAGCTTGCGAAGCGTGGCGAGGACCGGCGATTTTGCTTCGCGATGGAACGCGGTCCCGATGGGGCCGCGACGGAAAATCGCCGGCCGCAGACATTGCAGGTACGCCGTCGCTTGTCGGCCGCTCGCCCTCCTGAAGGCCGCGTGCGCGGGGCCCTCCGGAGTCGCCGAAAGCCCCGGGGAACTCCACCACATTCACCGGCGGTTTGAGAAACGCGTAAATCGGATGAAGTCTTCCGGGCGGACCTGTTCGACCAGGGTTGCGCGGAGTTGATCGGCGTCGAACATGCAGAGATCTTCGTTGAAATCTCCAAGGCGCGGTAGGAGTGGAATAGCCTCGATGCCGACGGACATAGCGCGTTCTGTCAGTGCTCTGCGTGCGCGTTGACCGGCATGATCCCGATCAACGGCAATGTAGAGGCGGCGCAAACCCGATGGGAAAAGGAAGGCCGACAAGTGAGCGGCAGAGAGGGCTGCGGCCAGAGGCAGGGTCGGCAGGGCCTGACGAAGCGATAGAACGGTCTCGATGCCTTCGCCGACGGCCAGGACGTCATTAACCGCGCCTAAGCGAACGGCATTTCCGAGAAGATGGCCCATCGCCTTGCGCGGCGGATCGATGGGTGCCTTGTCCGCAGTGACTGGGTCAAGCCATGTACGGTGGGCACCGGTGACCTTGCCGTCAAGATCGGTTACGGCCGCAATCATGGCCGGCCATGCCGCACGGCTTGATCCGGACCGGGGGCGGACATAGCAATTCGGGTGGAAGCGCAGAGCGGTCGTATGGCTCAAGTCGATCAGTTTGCGTCGGTGAAGGTATTCCATCGCCAGGGTGTCCGCGAGGGGTTGCGAGGCGCTGATAAGGCGGCAGGCAGCGTCTGGTGATGCACCCTTTATGCGATTGGTCGGCGGGACGACCGGCTGCCGGGGCAATGCCAGGAAGGCGCGTGCCTCGTCGACAATATCGACGAACCTCGATAATCGGCACCTGAGCCGGATGATGTCCAGAAGGTCACCGTGCTCGCCCGTCGACGCGTCTGTCCATTTACCGGCGACGCCGGCACGGGTATCGACGAGGCGCACATAGAGGGAGGCGCCGGGCTGATTCTGAATATTGCCCACCTGCCAGTATTTGCCCGAGCGCTGGCCTGCAGACAGGTAGTGTCGGCAAACCGCCTCGGCCTCCCGGCCGAGACGGTACGCCAGATCAGAGATTTCGGGGGAGGGCATCAGTTTGGGCTCCGCTCCGTGATCCGTTCGATTGGATACGAAGCGATAAGCTTCGAGACGATCTCCGGTCCGTCGGATGACACGGGAACGAAGAAGCGGAGCTTCCAGGAGATGATCTCAGTGAAGAGACCGAAGGCCTTGAGCCGTTCGCGCATCGGCTCGGCGTAGCCGGTAAGTTCGATCCGGTCGGCCGCCATGACCTTGACCCGACGCAATTGCAGACCTTCGGCCAGATCGAACGACGTCTTGCCCTCGAGCAGTGCCGTATAGACCGCCTCGCCGCTCATCGTGGTTGCGATACTCGTCACGGTAGCCGTAGCTGCCCAGGCCGCGGACACCCGACGACCGATAATGCGCTCGCCGTCATCGGTCTGCAGGCGATAAACGCGCGTGGACTCGTTGGGCAGGCGCTTCCAGACGGGGAGGAGGAGCCCTGAGACGATGTGCAACGTCGTCTCCGAAAATTCAGGCACCGCGGCAGTCTCGCGCAACCAGGCTTCGGTGAACTCTGCTTCAGAGGCTTCACGCCAGTTACTATCGGCAAGCGCCTTAAGCGATGTGTGGATATGGTCCATCGGTCGCACCAGACGCACACGCCGCTCGATTTCGCCATCGTCGAGCATGATTGACGGGGCCGGTGTCTTCACCGCTGCACGACCTGATTTATCGTTGATCAATAGCGCTTCGCCATTCCCGCGCGTCATGGCGAGTGCGCCACCCAGTTGGATCGGGTGATTGCGCTTCTTTTCGGTAAGCGTCAGGAGCCGGGTCTCGGCGCCAGTGGCCGGATGGACGTAGATCGTGCTGCGGTTGGTGATGACGAAGCTCTCGGCGGTCAGGGTTTCGAGGCCGGTGTCATAGGTGCCCGCCGCAATCGCCCCGGCAACCTTGGCTTCAAGCAAGTGCTCGAACGCTGTAAACAGGATGCCTTGCAGATCTATCGTCAAGGCCAAAAGCCGATTGAGGAAGGTGTTGATCGGTGGCAACTCCTCCCTGATGCCTGTGCTATCGGTCAGCCGGAGGCCGGTTTGGCTCTCAAAACGCTGCAGCGAGCAGCCTTCCACCCGCCCCCTCACAAGGAGCAGATAGAGTTGGCGCAGCGCGTCCCGGGCATAGGTCGATTCGAGATTATCCTCTGGGCGGAAGAGGTTCTGGCCGCCGGTCTGCCGCTGGCCGCGTGTGATGGCACCCAACGTGTCGAGCCTGCGGGCTATGGTCGAGAGGAACCGTTTCTCGGCTTTGACGGTGGTGGCGATAGGGCGAAACAAAGGCGGCTGGGCCTGATTGGTGCGGTTGGTGCGGCCGAGGCCCTGAATGGCTGCGTCCGCTTTCCATCCGGGTTCCAGCAGATAGTGGACGCGCAGACGCTGGTTTCGCGCTGAGAGTTCGGCGTGGTAGGACCGGCCCGTCCCGCCGGCATCGCTGAAGATCAGGATACGCTTCTGGTCGTCCATGAAGGCCGAAGTCTCCGACAAATTGGCGGAACCGGGCCGGTTTTCGACGCACAGCCTGTCGCCCTTCCGTACGATACGGCGAGAGCGGCCGGTAACTTCGGCGACGATATCGGTGCCGAAACGCTGGACGATCTGATCGAGGGCACCGGGAACAGGTGTGAGTGCTGCCAGCCGTTCGATCATCTCGTCGCGGCGGGCCACCGCGGCCCGGCATTCAACGGGCTGCCCATCGCGATATACCGGGCGCGAGAGCACATTACCCTGTTCGTCGCTGTAGGGTTCGTAGAGTTGAGTCGGGAAACTGTGGGCCAGATAGTCGAGGACGTATTCACGCGGCGTGATATCGACGCGCACGTCGTTCCATTCTTCCGGTAGGACGTTGGCCAGACGTCGCTCCATCAACGCCTCGCCTGTGGAAACGATCTGGATGACGCTCGAATGACCCGCTTCGAGATCGCTTTCGATCTTGCGGATCAGGGTCGGGGTCTTCATCGAAGTCAGAAGATGTCCGAAGAAACGCTGTTTGGCGGATTCGAACGCCGAGCGGGCGGCCGATTTGGCCTGTCCGTTCATCGTGCCGCCTGATCCGGTGATGTTGGCGGCTTCCATTGCCGCGTCGAGATTTTGGTGAATGACGGCAAAGGCTTCGGCGTAGGCATCATAGATAGCCACCTGGTCGTCGGTCAGTTGATGTTCGAGGAGTTCGTACTCGACGCCGTCGTAGGAGAGTGATCGGGCGGTGTAGAGGCCCAAAGCGCGCAGGTCGCGGGCCAGCACTTCCATTGCGGCGACGCCACCGCCTTCGATGGCTGTAACGAACTCTGAGCGGTTTGCGAAGGGGAAGTCTTCGCCACCCCAGAGGCCCAGCCGCTGGGCGTAGGCGAGATTATGAACATGGGTGGCCCCGGTCGCCGACACATAAACCACACGGGCGTCGGGTAGCGCGTGCTGAAGGCGCAATCCGGCGCGGCCCTGCTGCGAGGCCGCGATGTCGCCGCGCTCGCCCTTGCCGCCGGCGGCGTTCTGCATGGCGTGACTCTCATCGAAGATGATAACCCCATCAAATTCAGCCCCGAGCCAGTCGATAACTTGCTGGAGGCGTGAGCATTTTTCTCCGCGTTCCTCGGACCTCAAGGTGGCATAGGTCGTAAACAGGATGCCTTCGGGGAGGTTGACGGGCTTGCCTTGGGCAAACCGCGAGAGCGGGGTGACAAGGAGGCGTTCCATCCCAAGCGCCGCCCAGTCGCGCTGGGCGTCCTCGATCAGTTTGTCGGACTTCGAAATCCAGACAGCCTTGCGCCGCCCCTGAAGCCAGTTATCGAGGATGATCCCCGCCGACTGTCGTCCTTTACCGGCTCCCGTTCCATCGCCGAGCATGAATCCACGCCGGAAGCGAACGGCATCCGGCGCGTCATCGGGTGCTGCCGAGACCTGATCGTAGGTTTTGTCGATGCGCCAGTGTCCGGCGAGGTGTTCGCTGTGCGCTTCGCCTGCGAATATGACCGTCTCCAATTGGGGAGCGGAGAGGTGTTCACGAATGTCGGTAGGCAGGGTAGGGCGATAGCTGGGTTTCGGCGGTGTGACCGACGCCATGGCTGCCGACTGGACGAGCTTGGTCGGGTGCGGCTGGGCGCCGGGAATAGTGAGGGTTTGCAGGCGATATTCTTCGTAAATCGCATCGGTGATGGCGTTGGTGTCTGGAGGCCCCTGCTCAATCACTTCATACGTCAGTACCTCGGCCACCGGGCCGTCGAGGGCGGCTCTTGCCGCAGGTCTTGGAGGCTTGCGACGCGGTATGGACGTCAGGATGCGACCTGTCGCCGGGGGCCGGGGCGGGTTTGGTTTATCGATGCCAGGGCGCGGTGGAACGTGGAGCGCAATCCAGTCGAGGAGCGTGGCGACGTCCGGGGCGATGCCAGGTAAAGCCGGCGCACTGTCAGCGTCCGTCCGACAACGCTTTTCGATGACCGTCAGTCGAGTGGCGGTGGTCGTCCCATGACGGGCATAGACGGAGCCGTTGATTGCCGCCGAGAAGACGACAGTAGCGTTCGACTGCAGCCGATCAAAGGCTTCCGCCCAGACGTGACTATCGGGTGAAAGTCCGGCGCCGGTGATGGCGACGAGGCGCCCACCGGGCTGAAGGCGAGCAAGGGCGGAGGCGATATGCCGAAGGGCGGCATCGGAGACCCGCCCAGAGACATTGGCCATCACCGAAAACGGCGGATTCATCAGTACGACTGAGGGCATAATGCTGTCATTCAGATGATCATTGATCTGAGCGGCATCATGGCGCGAGACCGGTGATGCGGGGAAAAGCGCGGTGAGCAGCTCGGCGCGTTCTTCGGCGAGTTCATTGAGTGTCAGCGCGGCACCGCAAATCTCGGCAAGAATGGCGAGAAGGCCTGTTCCGGCTGACGGTTCCAGCACGTGATCGGAGGCCGATATCTGTGCGGCCGTGACGGCGGCCAGCGCCAGAGGCAGGGGCGTGGAGAACTGCTGAAAGGCCTGCGACTCTTCGGAGCGGCGGGTGTGAGTGGGAAACAGTTCGGCAATCCGGGTGAGCGCCGTCAGGCGCGCGAGGGGTGTCGCCGCGTTCTGAAACAACTGGCGTCCGTATTTCCGAAGGAAGAGAACGCAGGCGGTTTCACCGGTCTCGTAAACTGTCTTCCAGTCCCAGGCGCCGGACGCATCGGAGGCGCCGAAGGCAGCTTCCAGAGCCTTTCGTAACTGGGCTGACGGAAGTGGCTCGCCATCGGCCATCTGCGGCAGAAGAAGCTTTGCGGCCGTAAGGATAGCCCCGGCGGAAACGCGAGCTGCGGGAATGGCCGTTGCCTGGGGCACGGGGGCAGACATCATATTCATGGATACGTCTTTCGGGAGAGCAAGTAAGGGTAAGGGCCCCGGTGCTCTCTCTCCCCGGGGGACCTCACCCAATCCCTGCCGTCTCTCCCTCTGCGGCACCTAAGAGGGGCGGGGGGCATCCCGCCGGTGTCCGCGCCGCGTGCTTGCCGGGCCTGCCTCCCCCCCCCGAATTCTTGACGGCCATCCGATACATTCGCCGTCAGCTTGCCGTGATGGTCGTTGAGAACCATGCACGTGTTGTCGTCTCCAGGAGCTTTTGGGGGGGGGGGGGCGCGTCGAATGCCTCAAGCCGGCCGGTGACGCGCTCTTGCGCGTGTACGCGTCTGCGTTGACCGACCGGCTGTGGCGTTCAGCGTATAGCTGAAACGATCCTGAGACGAAGCGAGCAATTGGCTGTGACGACTACACAGGCTTGCGGCTACCTGAAGCGTCGGCCGTCCGCGGTAAAGGTGTAATCGTTCGCGCAGATGGCCTCATCGACAAGCGCGTCGGACTGCTGGAAAGTGTATTCGGCTTCCAGTTGACGATAGAGCCACCTCGCGAGGTCGCGCATCGCTTCGGTGACACAGCTTTCAGCGTCTGAAGTCGCTTCGTATCCGAAGGGGCCGCCTCGCTTGACGTCGATGGACATGCCGTATTCGTGCGAATATCGACCTCGATGTGTGGCCACAGCCCAAAGCGCGTAGAAGTTCCGGCGCTGACATTTCTGCAGGTCGGAAGCGATACGGTCCAACTCCCGATCCTTGGGGGCATATTCGCGAACCGCGGCGGTCGCCCCGCATCGGTACGTGTAAGTCCCTTCGAAGCAGGCACCGTCTCCCTGGCTCCAGAAGCCGGAGAAATAGATGCAGGGCGCCTGCCGTGATCCACCTCCGGCAAGCCGGACAGTGCGCGTCTTAATGTCGATACCGAGGCAGTTGCAGACGATTTGAAAATCGTCGAAGACGGTTTCGTACCAGCCATCAACCGGCCCGTCTTGGCGATACCATTCCCGCGCAACGGTCTTTGCGTCGTCGTCCAGTTCGTCGATCCGGTAAACGAGGGTTTCGATGCCTTCAGGCATGTGCGGCGCCCCCGGTGTGCAGGTCCTCAAGCCATTCGTGAGTTCCGATCCATGAAACGGTCTCGCGTGTCGTCAGGTTCAACAGGTAGGCACCGCCGCCAAATCCATCGATGCGAGAATGCGAGCACATATTGGCATATTGAAAGCCCCAGAAGCCTGCCAGATCGAAGCGGCGCGCGCACATCAATACAAATTCCACTACGCCTTCGACGTCGCCTGATCCGCCATCTTCGATATAGAGGATGCCCGCCTGGTCCGGGTCGGACGTCAAAACGAACCGGTCGGACCATGGAAACGCGTGACTGGGCCCCTCGGGCTTACGATGTATGTCCGCTGCGTCGAGAGCGTTTTCGATTGTGCGCACGTCGAGCACGCAGCAAAAGCGGGAGAAGTAATCAGGCATGGTTTAGGTCTCCAGAAACGAAGAACGCCCGGCATCGGAGCCGGGCGCGAGACATTGAAAGGGGATGAGAAGCCGAATGTCCAAGCGGGCCACACCCGACCGACGTGGGCCACGACGGGACGACGTATTGAAACGTGATCCTGCGACCGGAAGGGCGTGCGGAGGCCCGCAATTTGTGTGTCTTATGTGAGGGGAGATCAGGCAAGGCGATCTCCCCGATCGATCTATTCAGCGGCCTGCGTGGCTTCAGCGCTTACGCATTCCTCCGGATCGGGCGGCCTCACCGGCGCGCCGAGGAAGGCCGGAAGATCGTTTTCTTCCTCAGTGACCGCGACGGCGTCAGCTGGATTGGCATCAGCGTCGAGATGCGCCGATCGCAAGGGCCCGGGTAGCCATCCGGAATCGGCAAGCAGCCGTTCGGCCTCTTTGGCCATGTCGCCCTTTTTCAGGTGGGCGATAAGATCGCTTGCCCGATCCCCGGCGCCTTTGCGTACCGCTTCCAGAATGTGCCCCTTCGTGACGCGGCCAAGGTAGTTCTCGACGGTCGGACGCCAGCCAGCTTCGACAAGATCGAGATCGGTCGCCTGGACCAATCGATCTGCATGGGCCATCCGCACACGAAGGCCTTGCGCCGAAATACCGGCGCCATAGGGGTTGACCTTCTCGAAGAGGGCGTTGACGCCGAAACTGACGCAGTGTGCCAGCAACTCGAACCGAGTCCCCTCGGATTGGGCGGTCAGCCAGTCCCAGAGGGCGTCGTCGTCGGCAGGGATATGATCCGCCCAGCGCGCCTGCCGATCTGTGATGGCGACGGCCGAAGGGCTATCCTTCAGATCATCTGACTGGGCGGCGAACGAAGCCTTATGCACGTTGACGTCAAGGGCCGTCCCGCCGTGCCGCAGGTTGAAGGTCAGGGAGACCAGTTGGTGGAGTAAGGCGGTCATTGCGACCTGAGGGTTTTCGGCCAGAGCGTTGCGCAACGCGACCGTCCTGAAAGCCGTCAACTCCTGAAGCAGCCGTTCGGGGATAGGCTTCAGGGCATCCTCCTCTTCGTCGCCAGCTGGCGAGACGGGTTGGCCGCCCACGGTGATGGACGTCGGTTGCGCCCGTGGCATATTTTCGTCCTGAGTGTCAGGGTCGAGCCTGTCGGCGGCCTTTTCGGCGGCGGCATCGGCAGGCGTTTCATCGCTCACCTCGTCTTCAAGGCGCACGAAGCCCCGCTCGATGACGGGCTGGCCATCCGAGTTGAGGTAGATAAAGGCGCCGGCAGTCGCGATGTCTGCGGGGTCGAAAATCAAAGGCCGGTTTGCGTAGCTGAGAAGTGTCGCCTCGATTTCACCCAGCCGCGCATCAATGGCATCGGGTAGTTCCTCGGCACCCTCGTATTCAGCCTCGATCCGATCGTATTCTTCGGTCAGTTCTCGGAAGCGCCGATCGTCGTCGTCGCTCAATTCGGCCGATACGCCCGCCAGTTTGCGCAGACCATCCTGGACGCCGTAGGGCAGGGAAATGCCCGCCTCAATCCACTTCCAGCCTTCCATCGCGACTTCTTCGGCGAGCACCTTGAGCTTTTCGGCCGCCAGCCGGTCGAGAAGGGCGACATCCTGAAACCAACCACCATTGTCGGTGTTGAAGAGGTCCCGCAGGATCACGCCATCGGCGGCTTCATACGCCTCGGCGCCCACGAAGCGCGCACGCCTGTCCGTGCCCTGCACCGTGCTTTCGGTCAGCATGCGCCGGATTTGCCAGGGTTCGCTTTGCCAGGACTTACCGACCGTCTGCCAAACCTGTTCCTGACGGGCGTGGTCGTTGGACACCGAGAAGGCCATGAGCTGTTCGAGGGTCATGCCATCTTCCGCGTAGATATCGAGGAGAACCGGAGACACCGTGACAAGACGCAGCCGTTGTTTGACGACCTGAGGTGTGACGAAGAACGCGGCGGCAATGGCGTCATCCGTCATGCCCTTGTCGCGCAACGTCCTGAAGGCGCGGTATTGATCGATTGGGTGAAGCGGAGCGCGCTCTATATTCTCGGCGAGGGATACTTCTTCGATCAGCACATCGCCGTTCGCGTCCGATACGACGCAGGGCACAGGTGCAGATTTTGCGAGGCGTTTTTGCTGTACCAACAGTTCGAGGGCGCGAAAACGCCGGCCACCGGCCGGCACTTCGTACATTCCGGTTTCCGCGCCCGCGTCATCCAGGACGGGTCGGACATGCAGGCTCTGAATAAGGCCGCGCCGGGCAATCGACTCGGCCAGGTCTTCGATGGAAAGCCCGGCCTTGACCCGGCGTATGTTAGCCTGACTCAGAACCAGTTTATTGAAAGGGATGTCTCGGGACGACGAAAGGGTGATCTTCTGGACGGTAGCATTCATGGCTCGGCTCCTCGACGGGCGGCCGGGAGCCTCTCTCTCGACCTCCAACCCGTCGCGAAGCCCCGCACCTTCTCTCGCTCTCCCGCGGTCCGGTGCCACACGCCCGGCCAGAGTTACAGGCCCTTTGGCTCGCTTGCCGAACGCCGACCTACGCGGCTACGGTCTCGCTGAACATGGCCTCGCCGCTGATGGTCTTCTCGGTAAAAATCTCTTCATGAATGACGTCCCAGTGTTCGGCCAACTTGCCGTCTTCAATGCGAAAGATATCGACGACGACCTGCGGAACCGGGCCCCAACCTAACCGCTTCCGAAGGGGCGCTTCTTCCACTTGCTCACCGTCTTTGGGTTTATCCCGTGGCGCTTGGCCAGCACCCTCACACTCTCTTGACTATGCTGTATCGCTCGACGGATTGCCTCTGTCGTTGGGGCGCCCCGTGTAAAACTTGTCCCATAGCAAACCCCTCATCAATGACGATAAAATCGTACCATCAATCACCGGGACTAAACACTTCCTGAGTCTCTTCGATAGCAGGCTGAGTCTGGGCGTGGGCCGCAACCGCCGGGGCCAGCAGGAGCGCGGCGGGCAGGAGCGGCCAAAAGGAGGCGGTGGCGCGCAGCGAACGCAGATGGAAGGCGAGCATGCCTTTGTCCCCAAAACACGAATGGAATGGGGCCTGCCCAGGGACGCAGTGCGACGCTTACGTGATGGGTGACTGAAGTTTAAATATGATATAAAATCACAAGCTGCACATCTTGGGTTGTCTCGCCAGGCGTGCGGCATTAAAATACCCGCTCAGAAGGGGGTATTTCTCAGGCTATGGCCTGCGCGACCATAGCTCGCAGAGGGATAGTCGCACGCATGCGTACCCCCAGAAGTGCCATGCCGCTGAGCTTCCTCTGGACGAACAGGGTGTCGGCGGGCGGGCTTTGCCAGGTCGTGTGATCCATGGCGATTTCGTGCGCTTTTTCACGGATCAGGGGTACGAAACGGCGATCCGCCAGATCGAGCAGCGGCCGCCGCAGGTGCTGGATCATGATGTCGAGCATGGCGTTCAGGCGCGCGCGGTGGGCGGTCAGA
Organism: Asticcacaulis excentricus; assembly: GCF_003966695.1. NCBI lineage: Bacteria > Pseudomonadati > Pseudomonadota > Alphaproteobacteria > Caulobacterales > Caulobacteraceae > Asticcacaulis > Asticcacaulis excentricus. The sequence goes on along the minus strand of NZ_AP018829.1, from coordinate 97,741 downwards.
ACGGCCTCATTGACCGCCCCGATTTCGCTTAAACCCACGATCAGTCTTTCGCGGTCTTCATTGAGGCCCGCCTGCATCAGGGTACGATAGGCCTCGACAGTAGTCTCAGGGACAGCGCGAGTGGCACCGAAATCGAGCAGCACCACCTGCCCCGTTTGCGGCCGCCATTTGAAATTGGCGAAGTTGGGGTCGGTCTGCATCAGCCTGAGGTCAAACAGCTCGCGCAGCACCAGACCAAACAGCGTCTCGATCACCTGATTACGTGTGGCGGCGGGGGCGTGCGTAAGCGTCTCGACCGCCTCGCCCTCGACGAAATCCATCGGCAGGATGTTGGGACGCAGAAGCGGCGCATGAGTACGCGGCACCACAAAGGTCTGGTCGTCGGACAGGGCGTCGGCATAGCGTGCCATGTGGGCGGCTTCGCGCAGGTAATCGGCTTCCTCGTGCAACTGTACGCGCGCCGTCTCAATCAGGTCCGGCAGGTCCTTCACCTTCTGCGCCACGCCTAGCAGTTTCAGGAGCCCGGCGATATTGGCGACGTCGGAATCTATGGTTTTCGTTACGTTCGGGAACTGCACCTTGATGGCCAGCACTTCGCCGCTTTTCAGTTGCGCGCGGTGCACCTGACCAATCGAGGCCGCCGCAAAGGGCGTCAGGTCAAAACGCACGAAATGCTGACGCCAGTCATCGCCCCACGCGCTGCGCAAGACGCGCTCCAGCTGGTCGCGCGGCATGATGTGGGCCTCCTGTTGCAGACGACTGAGCGCCTGAGTGAAGGCGGGCGGCAGGATGTCGCCGCTGTCCATAGAGAGAATCTGTCCCACCTTCATGGCCGCGCCGCGCATCCGCGCCAGTTGATCGGCCATGCGCAGGCCGTTGGTTTCATCGAACAACAGGCTGGCGAGGTCGGGCTTTTGTCCGCGCGACATTTGTCTGGCGCTTTCCTTGACGACGTGGCCAAGGCCGGACGCCGCGAGCCCCCCTAGCGCGAACAGGCGTGAGGCAGGCCCGGCCGGCATGGCAGAGGGTCTCAGGTGGGGTGGTTTTGCGGACATCAACGGGCACCGGTTTCAGGTGATTTACGTTTCACAGGTGGTGATGGATGCGCAAGGCGCGCAAGAAGGCCTTCGTGCCCTGCGACATTTTGGCCGTCATCGGACCCCTTCAGCCAGACGTAAACCAGTTAAATCGCAACGGGGTGCGTAGTGCGTGGTGTACGGAGGTTTTGATGTTGGGACCTAAGACTGGCCCCCGGCTGGCCGTCAGTCTTGAAAGTGCGGCGCTTTTACCGGGGCTCGGCATCGGCGAAACCGTTGACCTGTCGCACCTGGCGGACCGCGTAATCGAGGGCGGGGCCGAAGGGGTGATGATCCACCTGACCTCCGATCATGGTCTGATCTCGGATGAAGATCTGGCGCGCGTGGCGGCCGTTTGTAGCGAACGGCAGAGAGACTTCTGTTTGCGGGTGACGACGGCGTTCGATCATGTTGAGCGCGCGCGTCACCTTAAGGCCGATCGCATCTATCTGGGTCGTGAAGCGAAGGCCGCGCAATGGACGAGCACCAGCCTCTTCCTCAAATCCCACATAGGCCATATCCAGAAGGTCCAGAAGACGCTGAAGGACAGCGATATAGCGCTGTTTGTCACGCTGGAGCCGACGCTTGAGGCTGCGGAGCAGGCCCTGCGCTACGGCTTGTTTACCGTGGAGCTGGATATGTCGCATCTGGCGGCCAGCCTGCACAGTCCCGATATCGACCGGGCCTTTGATGCCTTATCGCACGTGCTCAGTCTGGGGCGCTATCTCAATCGTCACGGTGTTGAGGTGCATCTGGGGGGCGGGCTGCGGCCTGCTGACCTTAGGGTGCTGGCGCGATCGGGCAGTTTCCGGCAGTTCAATATCGGACGGCGGCTGATGCCTGAGGCTCTGAATGACGGGCTATCTGCGGCGGTCAAAACCTTGCGCGAATGCATGTCCAGGGCAGGCAGAGGAGATGATGCTCCGGTCGAGAGACACAAACGCCTTGCTGAGCGTGTCGCTGGTATGGGTGACACGCGGCTAAAAGAACGCCTTGAGCGGTTTTGTCGTGAGGTCCTGCCTCGCCTTGAGGACCCTCAGCTTTATGCGGCCGAACGTCTGCTGGCCGGGCCGTTGGTGCGTCTTGAGGCGCTGGTGTTCGCGGCGAACCTGCCCGCCAGTTTCGCGGGGATTACGCTCATCAAATATCTGCGTCAGACACAGTCGCCGGGCCGCTCCGGCACGCCCTTACGGCGCGCGGGCTGAAGGTCAGGCGAGGAGGGCGACCCCAATTAAACACGCAACGACCAGACAGGTGATGACCAAGCGTAGCCGGAAGAAGGCCGCCGACAGCCAACCCCGGCGCATCAAGACATGATCGACCGCCAGCAAACTTAGGAAGACGGCAGTCTGGAGGGTTAAGGCGGCCTGTGGCCACCCGGATTGGGCCAGCAGCGCACCTGCCCATGCCAAAAGGCAAAGGACGTTACTCAGGATCAGAAGCCACGTCGCCTGAGCCCGTCCCCCCAGCACAAGGCCCCAGTGCAGCCCGCAGAGAAAGGACGCAATCACCGCCCCATAGGTGATGGCGATATCCGGTCCGCCAAGGCCTAGCACGCGCAAATGAAGCGCCGTCATCAAGGCTGCGGCCATAAAAGGCAGGCCTCCGGCAAGGGTAAGCGCGATCACCCAACGGGTGTTCAGTTTCGACAGAGTCGCGTCCATAGTTCGGTCTCCCGCTTAGGGCTTATCCTGAAACCCGCCGGGGTCCGTCAGCGCCATAAGGTGCCCAATCACCGGCCGGAAGGCAAAAAAGCCTCTGGTGGCGGCGGGCCAGGCCACGGCGTCCCACAGGCGGGTGCGTTCAAAAAGGTGGATGGGTTCGCCGGTGTCGTTCAACACGGCGTTCAGCTCTGCCCGCGTCAGGCCGACCGGCAGGCGGCTGGTGAGCAGGGTGCGCGTCCCGAATGCCGTCAAAGCGCTTTCCAGTTCCGCACGCGAGCTAAAGAGGCGGATCTCGGTTCCGATCTGCCGCGCCAGTGTTTGCGCCACCGAGGCCGTAGCCGCCGCGACCGGGGCCTTGCCCGTCACCAGTGCGGCCACACCGACAACTGGCTGTTCCGCCAATCGAAACCCGTCCGCGCCGAGGTCTTCCGACGTCACCAGCAGGACCGAAGGGGCGCGCGGGACCGGTTGGGCGGCCGGCAACGCCACCACAGGGGGCGGTGGCTCCATCATGACCGGGGCTGGGTTTTGCGCCAGTCCGGTCGGTCGAAACCGCCCGGCGGAGCAGGTGGCAATCGCCTCCGTTGACGCCAGATAGACCTTGCCCGGCGTATGCAGTCCGGCGACCCAGCGCCACGACAGGGTATTGGCCGCTTCGTCGCCATCGAGCAGATGCTCAAGGAAAAAGGCCGCGCCCAGTTGCCACGGCAGGCGCAGCGTATGCACCCAGATACTGGCAAACGACATGCGGGCATGATTATGCAGATAACCGGTCGTGATCAGCTCAGAGACCCAGACGTCGAAGGCGTCGATACCTGTGCGCCCCGTAATCGCCGCGCGGTAAGTCTCCCCGCTGCGCGCGGTTTCGGCCTCATCGCTGATCAGATAGGCGACATAGCGCGCCCACAGAGCCGGACGCATTTCCAGATAGCCGAGCCAATAGGCCCGCCAGCATACTTCATCGGTAAACTTGCTGGCGGCAGCACCGTGCGCTTTTTCGGCCGCGCGGGCCAGTTCCCATTCACCGATCAGGCGATGGCGCACATAGGGAGAGAGTCGTGACACGTGCCCGGTTTCCTTGGGGCCGGGGTCAATATTGCGCTCGCGGGCGTAGGCGCCTCCGGCGCGCGGCAAGAAGGCATTCAGTCGCTCCAGCGCCTGCACGCGGGTAAGCGCTTCAGGCCGCAAGGAGGGCCTCCGCCAGTTCGAGACCGGACAGCCATGCCGCTTCGACGCGCGGCCCTTTCAGCCAGTCGCCGCAGACACCCAGACCCAGCGTTTTGTCGTAAAGTCGTCCTTTCACGCCTTCGCCCGTGCGGGCATAGCGCCACAGGTGCGCCTTGAGCAGGACCGGTTGCGGCAGCGAGTGCCCCAGAAGCGCCTGCCAGGCCGCAAACATCGGTGCTGCGGCGTCCTCGCGGCTCAGGTCAATATAGGCCGCCGTCCAGTCGGGCGTCGCCTGTAGCACCCAAGCGCTGGTTTTCGCGCGGTCGGGCTTTGAGGCATTGTTAGCGACCCACGCCAGTACCGGTCCCGGCACGCGCGTTACGGGCGGAAGGCCGGGCGGGTCTTCCGAGAAAGACACCATCGTGGTCCAGCACGGTTGCGACGAGTGAGCGCGGGCTGTCTGCGCAAAGTCCGGCACCCACGGAGAGAGCAGATCAGACGCCTGTTCAGCGGGGATGGCGACAATCACCTGCGCATAGGGGCCGAAGGTGCCGTTTTCGGTTGCGAGGTGCCACGCGCCGGGTGCGCCGGTGATGCGCTCAATGCGCGTGCCAAAGTGTACGCCAAAACGCTCACACAGATGCGCCAGCGGCGAACACATCATGGGCGTACCGACAAAGGCGTCCGGCCCGGCCTCTGGCCAGCGGGCGGCCAGCCCGTGCTGTACCCAATGCTCGACCTGAGACACAAACCGCGGATCGCGGACGGTAAAATATTGCGCACCGTGATCGAACAGGTACGCCGTATCATCGGTCTGCTCGCGTCGTGTTGACATGCGCCCGCCGGGGCCGCGCCCCTTATCGAACAGATCGACCGCATAGCCCGCGGCAATAAGGCGCTGCGCCGCCGACAGGCCGCTGATCCCGGCTCCGATGATCCCGATGCGTTGTGACATAACGTCTCTACGATCAGGCCTTTTTAGTGGATCAGCGGGCCGGGTTGCTTCACACTTGAGCGGAATAATCTAGCGCTTACCCGCGGCGTAGCGCATCACCTGATACAGGAAGGTCGATTCCACCGTCCCGGTCAGAAGGTGCGCGAACGGGCCTGAGGCATAGACGGGGACATCTTCGCCTGCGTGCTGGGCGCTGGACATCGGCGTCAGGGCCAGTTGATGGAAGTCGGGCGACAAGGCTTCCTCTTCCGTCAGCGGCGGGCTGCCTGCGGGTCGCGCGCCGGGGCCGGTCGCATAGTTCAGCGTCAGGCGCGGCTGGCCGTTCTTGTCCGGCTCATTGACGCCGTTCTTGCGTGCCAGCCCCAGGATCGGCTCATTGCGCGTCGATCCGGCGCTGAGTGTCAGGCCGTGGCTGTGGTCGGCGGTGATGATGATCAGCGTCTCGCTGGCGTCAGTCATTTCCAGCGCCGCCTTCACCGCCTTGTCCAGTTCATCGACGTCGGTCAGGGCGCGGTAGGCGTTGTTTTCGTGGTGCCATTTGTCGATGGAGGCGGATTCGACCAGCAGGAAGAAGCCGTCCTTGTTGTGCGACAAGACCGAGATGGCTTTGCGTGTCATCTCTTCCAGAGTGGGCGTCGGGCCCTGCCCCTTGTGATCGACGACTGAGGGCAGGTCGCCATCGGCAAACAGGCCGAGCAGGGTCTTAGTGGTCTTCGTGTTGACGGCGGCCAGCCCCGCCTTATCGGTGACCACCACGGCTCCGGGCAGGTTGCGCCAGTCGGCGGTCAGGTCGCGATCCTGACGCTTACCGCCCTGCGCGGTCGTTACAAACCGCGCGCGGTCGCCGCCCAGCGCCACATCGAGGCGTACCGCTTTGGGGGCTTCTATCATCTGACGGGCGAGGTCGATGCAGCCGGCCTGTTTCGCCTCGGCGGGAAGTTCGGCATCCGAGCGCCAGCCGCGCGTCGGCACGTGGCCATAGGCTCCGGCCGGCGTGGCGTCGGTGAGGCCCGCCGTGGTGACGATGCCCGTAGCCTTACCTTGCGCTTTCAGGGTTTCGGCGATCGTAGGGATGCGGCCTTTCTGTGATGAGGCGCAGTCATTGCTTTTGACCGTCGCATCGACGCCAATGGCGGCATTGATCGTCTTGACGCCCGTGGTGATGGCCGAAATGCCGTTGGCCGAGTCGGTGACAAACTTGTCCGCCGAATAGGTCTTGGACAGGCCCGTATAGGGCAGGCCTTCAAAGGTCAGGCGATAGGAAGCCCCGTCCGTGCCGCGCGTCTGCCCGGCCAGAATGCGCCCGGCGGTGACCGAGCTGATGCCCATGCCGTCGCCGATGAACAGGATGATGTTGCGCGCTTTTTTCGTATTGGGCGTGCGGGCCAGCGCGGCCCGCAGCTCCGGCGTCAGCGGGGCCGGGGCCTCGGCCATAGCCGGGGCGACGCAGAGAACGGACAGGGACAGGCAGACGAGCAGGGACTTCATGGGGAACCGGACGGGGAGGCCTGACCCGGTTGATTGGGAGTCAGGCGGGATGAATCAACCAGACACGACGCGAAAAAGGCTTAAGGATAATCAATGGGCCGCCGAATTGGTCAGACCTTTTTTGCCGTGTTTGGTCATATCTATATGACGCTTCCGAGTTCTGTCCAGTACGATATTCAAGAGGATGCAGTTAAAGGCGGGAGGTGGGCAGGGGCAAGGCTATGCGCAGGCGAACAACAGGCGTGCCTTGAAACAGGGGAATAGAGCCTTCGTCGGCTCGGTTGAGTTGCCGATTCAACGGCGGTTTAGAGTATCCGTTTTGATCAAGCGGATTTTGGTGTCCATTTTCGCTTATTCCGCAGGAGTGCGTTAGCGAGGATGATGAGCTTTCGCATGACGGCAGTGATGGCGACTTTTGGTGGTTTTCCTGCGGCTTTGAGTTGGTGGTATTTGGCCTTGAGATTTGGGTTGAAACGGCAGGCGACGAGAGCAGGCACGTAGAGGGCTTGCCGGACGATGGCCCTGCCGCCGGCGATGAAAGCGCGTCCGTTCCATCGTCCGGACTGGCGGGTCATGGGGGCCAGTCCGGAGAGTGCGGCGGCAGCCTTCTCATCGAGTTGACCGAGTTCCGGCATCTCGATAAGGAGCGTAAAGGCCGTGATCTGCGACACGCCAGGTATCGAGACGAGGATGTCGAACCTGGCGCTCAGGGAGGCATCTGCGCCGATCATTGTCATGATGGCGTGGTCCACGGCCTTGAGCTGGCGCTCGACCTGAGCGAGCCTGTCGGCATTGTGTCTCTTCAAGAGCGGGCTTGTAAGGTTATTGGCCCTGTTTTTTGTGGCGGTCCTGTCCTTGATCAGGGCCAGCCGTGCGGCGTGTAACTCTTTCAGATCATTGTGGATTTGAGGGTTGGCTTTCAGAGTGCGTGGTTCAAGCAACTGGCCGTAACGGGCCAGCAATTCAGCGTCGATCCGGTCTGTCTTGGCCAGCCTGCCTGTGGCTTCACAGAAGCGACGGGCAAGGCGCGGATTGACTTTGGAGAGCGGCAATCCTTGCGCCATCATGAACTGCTCGAAGGCTTTGTGGTAGGGGCCTGTCGGCTCATAGACAATCCGCGCCACGCCCTTTTCGGTGATCCACCTGACAATGGTGGCAAATCCCTTGCGGTCATTACTGACCCTCAGGGTTTGACCGTCTGGCAGACTGTGCAGGTCGATATGGTCTTTCGAGATGTCTGCACCGATGGTAATATCGTTTATCTTTTCTGATCTCCTATGCTTGTCATCCGAGCCAAAAGCTCCGGTATCCGTTCAGGACGATTGGAAAAGATGGGGGCGATCAAACTCTAAACCGGTCCGGCCTTCCTAAGAAGGCTGACCTGCGGAATCACGATCCGTCCCCCATCGCCGGAGACGGATGGCCGTCCTCTCCGGCGCTTCTTTATCGCACCAAGAAGCACAGAAATCATAAGACAAGCGGATTTCGTTCAGCCTGAATCGAAATTCCGCTCTAACATTTTGTTTTGTCGCGCATTTGATTCCGAAAACCGTTGCACACTTTTCGGAATGCGCTCAAAGAAGACATCCGTCCGCACGGCATTATCTCTATCTCCGCTGCGTGGCTTCGATCAGAAGCACTATGCCAATAGCAGGCATATAAACGCACAAAGTATAAAGCGGCTGATCCATGGGGCAATGCAGAGCATAGGCAGCCGCCGCAAGTCCCGCAAAGCCCAGGGCGGCGCACAGACGTAGCAGACGGGGCTGAGACGAGGCGGTGCGGCTGAGCCACAGGGGCGTGACCAGCCGCATGGCCACCCACGCGCTGAGGAGGATGGTCAGACCGCACAGGGCCGCGCCGCCAAAGCCGCCCGCTGTCGCGGCCTCCCAGCCGGCATGGCTGACCTCCCACCAGAGGGCGAGGCCGTGGCTCAACAGGATGACGGGCAGTGGGGCCAGATCGCTCCAGTGGCAGCGGCCTTCGGGGCGTGACAGGGCGTTGGCGGCGTGCAGGGCCGACAGTCCGGCCCAGCCCCACAGCGGGGGTTTGAGCAGAGCGAAACGCGCCTGTGCCAGCGCCCGTTCGGGATCGCTGAGTTCCGGGCGCATCCCGTAGAGGCCCACGACCCAGATCAGGGTCACGGCGGCGAAGACGAGGGCAAAGCCCAAAAGCCGCCCGGCGCTCAGCGGTTTGACGGGTCGCAGGTCTTCGCTCAGCCGCTCGATCAGGTCGTGCGGCGGCCTTACCATCGGAACAGCCAGCGCCCGGCGACGCTGCCGATCAGGGCCGCCACCAGATTGGGGGCCAGATAGATCAGCAGCAGATAGGCCGGGGCATCGTGGTCGCAATGCAGCGTATAGGCGACCGTCATCAGGGCCGAGGCAGCAAAGGCACTCAGCGCCCCAAAAAGCGACGGATTGCCGGGTGCGGTATGCCGCAGCCACAGGGCCCAGCCGACCCCCAGCCCGGTCATGCCGCCGATCAAAATGGTCAGGAAGCACATGCCCGCGCCGTCTGACAGGCCGGTCATCGCTGCGGGCAGACCGCTCAATGCGATATCGACCCCGGTCAGGGTGGTCAGGGCAATGACCGCCAGCCCCAAAAGCCCGGTCTGTACGCGGCTGAGCGCCCCTTCCGGACGCGCCGTGGCCTGCACCTGCCAGACGGCGAGCGCGGCTAAACTAATGAAAAAGGCCGTCTTGGCATAGGCTGACAGGTTATCCGCCACACGCCCTTCGCTGAACAGCAGGCGCATTTCGGGCCGCGCACCGTAAGTCGTCAGGACAAAGGCGGTGCCCGCCAGCAGGCTTAAGCCCACCCACAGCCACAGGCCACGGCGGCCCAGCGGGGCCACCGGGTTGACGGACTGGCTTAAGGTCTCGATCAGGTCGGGGGTGTTCTTGTTACTCATCTTCGTACACTTTCCGGGGCACGCCGACGCTGTCCCGTAACTTTTTCAATCCTCTGTGGACGATGACCTTAACGGCGGCCACCGATTTGCCGGTCAGACGCGACACGTCCTCCAGGCTCAGTTCTTCGACCTTGTGCAGGCGGATGACGCGCGCCTGATCGACGGGCAGTTGCGACAACAGCACCTGAACGTCGCGCCGCGCGATGGTGGCCGGCAGGCCCAGCGAGGCCTCATCCACCGGCTCGTTCAGTTCGTTCAGCTCAACATGTACGTAGCGGCCGTACTTTCGGACGTGGTCGATCAGCTTGTGCCGCGCCACAGCGGCGATCCATGGCATGAAGGGGGCCGTTGGATCATAGGTGTGGCGCTTTTCATGCACGGCAACGAGCGTGATCTGGGTCAGGTCTTCGGTATCGGGCGATTGCAGGCGACGGCGAAAATAGGCCGAAAGCCACGGGCGCAAGGCGGTGAGCAGGGCGCGATAGGCCTCCGCATCGCCGCGTTGGGCGGCGCGCATCTGCTGCTGCCACAGATCGGGGTGGCTGAGGCTCATGCGCTTATCTCTGTCGCGTCAAGGCCGGTGACCAGACCTTCAGCCAGCCATTGGCCCAGCCACGCGCCGATCTGTTGGGTGGCGTCGCTGTCCGCAGCCCGAAGCGTCAGCCCTTCGCAGGCGGCGGCAAAGCCCTGACCGGCGGCCAGCGCACAGATCAGGGCGTATTCGTCGGCCTCCAGCGTGCGAAAGCGCGAGGCCAGCCCCGTCTTCCACACGCACAGACCGCTCATCGCCTCGAAACAGAGCACTTCCGGCGGGGTTTCTCCTTTTGAGAGGGCGCGCCACAGGGCCGGGGCATTGGAGCGGATAGCGCGGTGACGCAGGGCCGGATTCAGGACAAAGCGCACCGTCTCCCAGTCACTGACCCGCATCAGGGCCGTCCCGTCGAGCAGGTCTGCATCTTCGGCGGCAAAGGCCTGCCGCAGAGCGGCATCCAGCCACGCCAGTTCGTTGATTTCGGGATCATCCGGAAAGCGCTGCGCTAAAAAGCCCGCAAAGTCCTGCCCATAATCGTCCAGCGACCACTGGGTGGAGGGATGGGCTTCGATGTAGGCGCGCGCCTCAGCATGAAATGTCTCATCGCCCAGCCACGTCCAGACCTGCGCATAGGTTTCGGCCATCGCGCCCGCCAGTCGCGCACGATAGGCGTGGTGATAAACGCGCATCCCTTCGCTCACCGTGGGAGCCGGAGTGGCCAGAATCTGACCCAAAAAATCCCGTTGGGTGTCGGCCAGTCTCATACGTACACCACAGGGGAGACGAGGCGGCGGGCGGTGTCGAGTTCGCTCAGAAGCTCAGGCAGGGGCGGGATTTCGTCGTCGCGCTCGATCGTCACGGCGGCGTGGCTGAGGCGCGGAGCCACCTCGGCCCACAGCGCCCACACGCCGTCGGGGACGGGGGCGTCGTGGGTATCGATCAACAGGGTTTCGCCCTCAGAATGACCGGCCAGATGCACCTGACACACGCGCTCCAGCGGCAGGCCGTTCAGATAGGTCTGGGCGGAAAAACCGTGATTGTGGGCGCTGACGAAGACATTGTTGATATCCAGCAGCAGGTAGCACCCCGTGCGACGGCATAGCTCCGACAGAAAGCCCCATTCGGTGTAGGTATCTTCGGCAAAGGTGACGTAGGTCGAGGGGTTTTCGATCAGTAACGGGCGTTGGAGGAAGGTCTGCACGCGGTCGATATGGCGGCAGACGGTCGCCATTGCCTCTTCGGTCAGGGGCAGGGGCAGAAGGTCGTGGCTGTTGTGACCATTGACGCCGGTCCAGCACAGATGATCGGAGACCCATAAGGGGTCCACGCGCGTCATCAGGGCGTGAAGCCGCCTCAGATAGTCGGGTCCCGGCCCGTCCGGTGAGCCCAGCGACATCGAGACGCCGTGCATGGCCACGGGATAGTCGGCCCTCACCTGATCAAGCACATGCAGGGGCCGCCCGCCGTCGATCATGAAGTTTTCCGAGATGATCTCGAAAAAATCCACCGGTTGCGGCGCGGCCAGTATGGCTTCGTAGTGGGGCGGTCTGAGGCCGAGGCCAAAGCCTGAGAAGGGGGCAAGGGAAGGGGGCATGGACGGGTCCGGAGAAGGGCCGGTGCGACACCGGCCCCGCAGGGCATACTTAACCGATATCGCCGATCACGCCACCCTGAGCCAGGCATTCCTTGGCCTTGACGGCCTTGAACCCATGACCCTTGCAGACGTTCTGGCCCTTGCATTCGTGCGTCGTGGTGGCGCAGTCGGCCGTGCCCTTGCAGGTATTGATGCCATAGCAGTGGACGATGTCGTCGGCGGCCACGGCGGCACCCTTGCTGCCCGCAGGCGCGGTGGCGGCGGTGGCGAAGCTGGCGGCGGCCATAAGGGCGGCGGCGGACGCGATGATGGCGCCGGTTTTCACAGTGATCATGGTGGGCTCTCTCAAAATAGGTGCGGTGCCGGTGTGGCATGGGGGAGTACGCGGCCTTGCGGGATGAGGTTACACAGCCCCTCATTTATTTCTTTCTTATATTTTGGCTGGCCGCCTCTGTAACCTTTGCACGGGGCCTTGCGTACCTCCTGCCAGACGCAATGAGGCGTCGTCTCGCAAGGAGAACCCCATGTCTGTTTCCCGTTCCGGTCTGGCTATCGCCGCCGCCCTGTCTCTGGCCTCGTCTCTGGCCGCCGGTGTCGCCGCCGCAGACACCAAAAAGCCCGCCAAGGCCCCCGCGGCCAAGGAAGCCTGCTACGGCATCGCCAAGGCGGGGCAAAACGACTGCAAGGCCGGTCCGGGCACGAGCTGCGCCGGCAGTTCCAAGGTCGATTACGATGGCAAGGCCTTCAAGCTGGTCGATAAGGGTACCTGCGTCACCATCAAGACACCCAAGGGCAATGGCTCGCTGACGCCGAAGGCCTGATATGACCATCGGGGCGGGGCTTGGCTTGAAGCCGCAACATTATGCAGAGGCGACGGGCGACCGCCGCCCCGGCCTGTGGTTTGAGGTTCACCCCGAAAACTATATGGTTGAGGGTGGTCCGCGACTGACCGCCCTTGAGCGGGTGCGCGCTGAGCATCCTCTGTCCCTGCACGGGGTGGGGCTGTCTCTGGGCGGCCCCGACCCGCTGGATCAGGCGCATCTGAAGCGCTTTCGCGCCCTGATCGACCGCTTTGCGCCCTTTGCGGTGTCCGAGCATCTGGCCTGGTCGCGTTTTGAGGGCCGCAGCGTGCCGGACCTGCTGCCGGTCTTGCGCACCTCGTCGGAATTGCAGCGGATTGCCGAGCGCATCGACGCCACGCAAACGGCTCTGGGGCGGGCTCTGCTGATCGAAAACCCCAGCCATTATCTGAACCTGCGCGGCCACGACTATGATGAGACCGATTTTTTGAGCGAACTGGTCCAGCGTACGGGCTGCGGCCTGCTGGTCGATCTCAACAATGTCTTCGTCAGCGCGCGCAATATCGGCATCGACCCACTGATCTGGCTGCACGCTATCCCCGCGCAGGCTGTGGGCGAGATTCACGTCGCCGGGCACAGCGAAGACCCGGTGCGCGGCGCGGCGCTTCTGATCGACAGCCACGACAGCCCGGTCGCAGAGGGCGTGTGGGCGTTGCTGGACGCCGCGCTCGACCTATGGGGGCCACGCCCGGTCCTGATCGAGCGCGACGGTGAGGTGCCCGCCTATGTCGAACTGACCGCTGAACGTGAGCGGGCGCAGGCGTGTTTGCAAAAGGGGAGGGTCGCCGCATGAGCGCCTTTCACCAAGCCTTTGTGGATGCTCTGACAGGCGACACGGATGCGCTTTCGGCGTGGGTGGCAACGCCCGATCGGCCGAGCGTCGCCGTCTATCGCAACACGATTATGTCGGGATTGGTCGAAGCGCTTGAAACGGCCTTTCCGGCTGTGGTGGCAGCGCTGGGGTCAGACAATTTCCATCAGGTGGCGGCGGCCTTTGCGCGCGACCATTACCCGGCCCATCCGATGCTGCACGACTATGGGGGCGGGTTTGCCGACTGGCTGGCAGGGCAGGACGCTCTGTCGGAGATGGACTGGCTGCCTGATCTGGCGCGGCTCGACCACCTGCGGCTCAGCGTCCTGAATGCCGCCGACTTGGAGGCCACGTCTGCCGAAGGGTTTGCCAGCCTGTCGCCCGAGGCCCTCAGCCACGCCCGCGCGCACCTGATCCCGTCCGCGCGGCTGATCCGCTTTGACACCACGCTTCTGAGCGTCTGGGAGGCGCTTCTGGCGGGCAAAGGCGAGGGATTGGAGCGTCGGCCTGAGCCGGAAACCCTGCTAGTGCGCCGGGTGGGCGAAGGCGTCGAAGTGCGCCGTCTTGCCCCTGATGTCGCCGTCTTTCTCAGCGTCTGTGCCGAAGGGGGCACGCTGGCCGAAGCGGCGGAGGCGGCCCTGATCTGCGACCCCACGACCGATCTTACGGCCCTGTTCAGCCATGTGCTGGGCCTCTCCTGTCTTCACCTCTCAACCGAAAGAGACCTCTTATGACCCGCAAGCTCACCGACTGGATCAATGCGCCCGCGCAACTCATGGCCAAGCTGCCGGAGGACGTCATCGCCCTGATCACCCGTTTCGGCGTGGCGGCCATCTTCTTCAGTTCGGCGCGCACCAAGGTCGATGGTCTGCTCCACATCAGCGACGGCACCTATGTGCTGTTTGAACAGGAATACGCCCTGCCGCTGATCCCGCCGCACGCCGCCGCCGTGGCGGCGACCGTCTCCGAACATCTGTTTTCGATCCTGCTGGTGCTGGGCCTGTTCACCCGCTATTCGGCGCTGGCCTTTCTGGGGATGACGGCGGTTATTGAAATCTTCGTCTATCCCGATGCCTGGCCGACGCATCTGAGTTGGGCGGGGCTTCTGATCTATCTGATCGGGCGCGGGGGCGGGGCCTACAGCCTCGATCGGCGGCTTGGGCTGATTTGATTTGTGAAGTTTTCATTAAGTTTCGGCGGGCCGCGTCAGGAACGGCGTCCCTTGGCTTGAGAGGGCGTGCTGTATGCCCTCAGCCTTTAGGGGATACTGGCATGAAACTTTCCACCCAACTTATGCTGATGGCTTCGGCCATGAGCCTGAGCCTCGGACTGGCGGCGAACGCCGTACAGGCCCAAGACACCGCAGCCACGGCTGACAGCAACATTACTGAAGTGGTCGTCGCCGGTCAGCGCCGCAGTCTGGCGCGCGCTGTTCAGGAACAGCGCGACAGCCTGACCATCGCCAATGTCGTCTCCGCCGAAGAGCTTCAGGCCCAGCCCACCGCGAACCTGGCCGATCTTCTGACCCGCATTCCAGGCCTGTCCTCGGCCGTTGATCAGTCGCGGAACCAGGCCGGTACCGGCGAAGCGCAATATGTGACCATCCGTGGCCTCGACAGCTCGTGGAACGCCTATTCGATGAATGGTGTCCGTTTGGCCCAGACGGATTCCAAGGCGCGCAGCATCTCGATGAATCTGCTGTCGCCCTTCGCCCTGTCATTCGTGCGTGTGGACAAGGCCCCGACCGCCGAGATGGATGGCGACGCCCTTGCCGGGACGGTCGATTTCCGCACGGCTTCGGGCTTCGACTTTGCGCCGAACTATAACCGTCTGCGCCTTCAGGGTCAGCTGGCTGACCGCGCGATTCAGCGCGACGTTGACGGGCTCGGCTACACGGCCCAGATCGAACTGGCCCGCACCTTCGGCGAGGCCAACCAGTTCGCGGTCTATGGTAACCTTTACTATCAGGACAAGGACAATGCTGGGGAATCTCAGGCCGTCCAGCAGGACTATGTGAAAACGGACTCAACGGCGCCGGGCCTGATCCGCGATCAGGGAACCAATCTCTATGCGCGTGGCCCGCAGTGGAACTTCTACCGCAACAGCGTCAAGCGTCAGGGCGCGACCTTGTCGCTAGACTACAAGACCGACGTCCAGAGCCTCTATGGCCGCTTCACCCACGGTGAATTTGAACTTCTGACCAGCATGGACCAGTCGTCGGCCCGTTTGGGTCTAGCAACGGCTCCCAGCGGTTCCAAAGAGTTGGTGGATTTCCTGACCTCCGTGCGCCCGTCTTCGGCCTGGCAAACCAACGGTGACAGCGACCCGAAAAACGTCAAGTTCTATGGCGCGATTCCGGGCCAGTACAGCCGCACCGAGCATTCGACCCAGACCCTGACCACGGCTCTGATCGGTGGCGAGACGAAGCGTGATGCCTTCACCTTTGACTATGCGCTGTCCTATTCCAAGGGGCGCACTGAGTATCCGTTCCGTATGCAAGCGGGCTTCTACGCTTTCCCGTGGATCGGCACCCCGGATCAGGGCGGCAAGGCCCAGGTTCCGCTAATCACTGACATCTCGGACCCGAAATCACCGCAAGCCGTGCTGACGCCGGAAGGCCTTCGTTACATTGGCCGTACCGACATCACCCGTCAGTGGTACATCACCTATGGCTATGAATATGCCGAAGAGACCAAGCTCGACCTTAAGTCGAACCTGACCTGGGATCTGAACCACCCGATCGTCAAATCCATCAAGGGTGGCGTTAAATACGAAACGGCTGACCGTGAATCCAATGATGTTGGTACAGGCGATGAAAACCGTTTCTACTTCTATAAGAAAGACGCCAACGGCAACTGGACAACGAATCCGGCACTTCTGGGCAATGGGACCAACCGCTGGGCTGCGCAAGGTGATTACCTGTTCGACCTGCCCGGTCAGACTCTGAGCAGCTTCATGGGGCGTGGGCTACAGGTTCCGATGCGTCTGGTCGATCCGGACTATCTGAAGAACCAGGCCTATAAATATGCGGCTTCCATCCCATGGTCGGATGAGGTCATGAAGCGCAACCTGCTTGAGGGCGAAGAAACCCGCACCTCTGCCTACGTGCAGACGACCCTGACCTTTGGCGACATTCTCACGATCGTGCCGGGTCTGCGATACGAAGATAACAACTTCGCCGGGGCCTACTGGCGTCCGGAAACCATCAAGGATAAGGACGGCAAGACCACCACGACGCGCGTTCGCACCACCTCTGATCGCGGCTTTGGCATTGCCCTGCCGAGCGTCGTGGCGACCTGGCGTCCGAGCGAAGAGATCGTGGTGCGTGGTGCCATTCGTCGCGCCTACACCCGTCCGGCCTTTGACCAGATGATCGGGGCCACAAGCATCTCGAAGGATGCCGACGGCAAGATCACGGCAATCAGTATTGCCAATCCTGACCTGGAGCCGGTTATCGGGATCAACTATGACGTCAGCGTGGAAAAGTACGGTGCTAACGGTCAATATCTGATGGCCTCGCTCTACTACAAAGACCTTAAGAACGTGATGTTCGTGTCGGGTTCGACCAATACCGGCACCGACTTTAACGTCTGGACTGGCGATGTGGTCAAGGACGCAGCCGGCGCGGAAATCACCACGCTCGATAATGCCAAGAGTGGTTCAGTTCTGGGTCTTGAACTGGGCCTGCGTCAGCGCTTCGTCGACCTTCCGGGATTCTGGAACGGTTTTGGTGTCAGCGGCAATGTGACGGTCCAGGAAACCAAGGCCAAGATTCGCATTGGCGGCATCGGAAATGATCTCACCCGTCGCCTGATCAACGCGCCGGACAGCATCATCAATGCCTCGCTGTTCTACAATAAGAACGGCCTGCGCGCCGAACTGGCCTACAGCCGTGTGGGCCTGATCTACAAGGATGTGCGCAATAACAATGATGACACCTGGGTGCAACCCATGCGTCGTTTGAACTTCAATGCCAACTATCAGCTCGGCAACGGCTGGCAGATCGGCGCTGCGGTCGAGAACATCCTGAATGATCAGTCCTACTGGGCCACCCAGGGCAAGGATGAGGCTCTGCTCTCGCATGACCGTAAGGGCGGTTATGTCGAAACGGGCCGGACCTTCATGGTCAACACGTCCTGGACGTTCTGATCCTGAGCTCAGGCGTTATCTTAAGCGCCTAAGTCTTGCCACCGGAGGCCATATGGCCTCCGGTGGTTTTTTTCGGGTTAGAGATCGTATCTCAGGCTGAGCGTCAGGCGCTGACCGGAGTCGATGATATCCGACAGGGCCAGACTGTCCTTGCCGACATGGGCCCAGTAGCTATAGGCCCCGGTGAGGTTGGTCGCCGATAGCGAGAGGCGCAGACGCGGCCGGACCTGCCAGTCGGCTGAGAGGTCGAGCCGGGTAGCAGGCCTGACCCATACATTGTCCCAGTCACCGGGCGCGGACAGCGCATTATAGCTTGAGAGATAGGCACCCGTATGTTGCGCGCTCAGGGTCACTGTGGCGCGTTTGTAGCGATAAGAGGTGCGGAGGTTGGCCAGCCAGTCTGGCGCGTTCTGCATGGCGATGTTGCGGCCCAGTTCGTCGCTGCCCAGATCGACGCGAGTCCATTGGCGGCTCACTGTGCCCCCCAATGATAAGGCACCGCCCTTCACGGACCAGTACTGCCGGGCCTCAGCTTCCACTCCCCATACCAGACCTCGCCCGCCATTGCGTGGGGTCAGAACCATAGGGTCGAGCGAGCGCCCGAACAGGTTACCCCCGCCGCCGCTGTCAAAAAGATAGTGATCCAGCCGTTTGGCATAGGTACCGAAGGCATAGTCGATTCCGTCCGGACTGCGCCGTTCCATCGCCAGATCGAAATTCAGAGAGGTAACCGGTTCAAGCGCCGGATTGCCCTGCCGCAGCAGGGGGGTGTCATCGTCGGCGACCTGATAACGGACACCGCTACCCAGCAGCATGAAGGCCGGGCGCGCATAGCCTCGCCACAGGGCGATGCGATAGACATGCTCATCGTCCGGGCGATAGTTGATGCGCAGGCTGGGCAGATTGAGGGAAAAAACCCTGCGGTTCTGGTCCCAATAACCCGCAACCTCCTCCACTCCCGGTGGCTGGGGCGGCAGGACCCAGAAGCGGCTGTCGATGCGCGTCCGCTCATAGCGCAGTCCCGGCGCGATCTCCAACCGCCCAACCATCAGTCGCCCACTCAGATAAGCGGCGGCCACCGTTTCACGGCCGTGCTGACGGTTGCAGTTGTCGTTGTTGACGGCCAGTGTTGCGCAGGTATCAAAGCTCTGCGGCGTCACATAGTTATGGAAATAGTCGGCCAGCCGCTCATGATCGACCTTGGGCAGGCGCCAGTCGAAACGCCCCGGAAAGGCCTGATCATAATAGCCGCGAATGAGACCCAACGCCTCCCAGGTCAGGCCGGCGCGTCCCAGAAGATCGGCGAAATGGGTATTGGTCCAGTTGCGGTCGGTGACTTCGCGCACGCTGTCGGACCATTTGACGCCAAAGGCCAGGTGCCGCAGCGCGCGGTCATAGGCGGTGTATTCGGCATCGAAGCGCGCCCCCTGCCGGTACTGACGGCTGGTCTGCACTGTGAACTGCCCGGCGCGGCGGGCCAGAAGGCGCTCACCGACCGAATCCAGATCGGCGCGCAGGTCCGGCGTCAGTTGCGGCGTCGGGACACCATCCGTATAGCCAATCAGAAGGCCAGTATAGGGACGTCTCTGGGCACTGTTGTAACGGTCCACTTGATCGACACGCGCTGAGGCTTCGATGCGATCGGGCCGGTCGCTGCGCCCCTGACTGAAGAACAAGGAAGGGGTGAGGGTCCAGGCGCCCGCCTGACGGCGCGCGCCAACACTGACCGCCGACAGGCTGGCCACATCGGGATTGGTTTCGTACCACAGGCGGGATGAAACGCTGCCGACCGACAGGTGATAACGCCCGCTGCCGTTGTCGACCCAGCTCAGATTGCGCCCGACCACCTGACCGAGGGTCGAATTCTGTTCCGTGCGGTTATGGGCGGCTGTGGCACGCAGCCAGCCGTCCCAGTGATCATTAAAACGCCCGGTCAGGGTCAGCACGTCATAGCGGGCGCGGCTCTCACCCGTCGAGGCGCCGACATTGAGCGCCGTAGCGGTCAAAAGGCTTTGCGGATCGGCGCCGGCGGGCAGGGTGCCCTTGGCTGAGTCCGACGACAGATAGGCCCAGCCCGCATCGTTTTGCGCCGACATGATGCCTGCGATTTCGGAATTGGCGTAGCGCCGGCGTTCCTCAGTATGACTGAAATAAAGGCCGAAGCGCTCATCATCCCCAAAACGGCGGGCATATTCGACGCCGACACCGCCGCCGAGGCCGGACACACTATAGGTTTCGGCGCGGCGGTTGTCGTAGGCCGAAACGCTTAGCGACAGGTGCTGACGCGCACGAAAATCGTTCGCCGTCGGGGTGCGGAAGTCGATGGCGGCACTGATGACGTCGCCGTCCATATCGGGCGTTGGCACCTTGCTCAGGACGATCGATTGAAACCCCGTCGGCGGCAGCAGGTTCAGTTGCACGCCGCGCGAATGGGGCAGGCCCTGCGCCAGCGACACGCCGTCGATCATGTTGAGATTGAATTCGGTGTTCAGGCCGCGAAAGGCGCTGAACAGCCCTTCGGCGCGTGAGGCGGAATCGACCCCGCCGCTGAACGAGCGGCCAGTATTGAGCACGGTCACACCGGGCAGTACGCCCAGCGCTTCGGTGACATTGCGCGCCACCGTGCGTTCCAGATCGCTGCGCGACAGGATCGCCGTCGCCTGCGGCGCGCTAAGGCTGCCGTCGAAGCGGTCTGTGTCCTGACGCGGGTTCAGGATCGTGCGCTGCGCCACCACCACGACCTCGCGCACGGGCTCGGCTGTGTCCACGGCGCGCGGTGTGGGTACGGGGCGCGCGACCAAACGCGGCGCAGGCGGCGAGACGACGATAAAGGTGCGCGCGTCGATCTGACGGATCGACAGGCCAGAGCGCGATAAGACGCGGCGAAAGGCGGCTTCGGCTTCGAGCTTACCGGAGACGGCGGCACCGTTGTGGGCGCGCACCTGATCGCCGGAAAAGAGGATCTGCACTTGCCCCTGCTCGGACACGCGCCGCAAGGCCTGCTCCAGCGGCAGGGCCGGCACGTCGAACCGCCGGGGGGCGGCCTGAGCCGGGTGAGCCCAGATCGTCGCGCTTATGACACTGGTGGTCATGACGGTGGCTACGCGCACATAATCGACCTTGGGCACGGGCCCGCTCATCCAAAAATGCCTTCATTCACATCCCCACGGGTTTGATAATCAGGTGGCGTGATAGATTTATGACGTTTCACCGAACGGCGGTCGGGTGTGCTCATGTCATCAGCCTGTCACCAAAAGCCTGTTTGACAGTTTTTTTGGCGGTTGTGGCGCGCCTGAGCGTTAAAAGCTTTGGGAGCGCGTGTTCACAACCGGCGGACCATGTACGGTATCTATGACAGGTGGACGATGAGGCCGGACCCCGAAGCCTTACGGGCGGGTAACGCCGCTGCGCAGGTGAGCGGGCTGATCGAGCGGCTGGATGGTCGCTTGCGCCGCTATCTGGGGCGGGCGCTGCGGCCGGACGATGCCGACGACGCCCTTCAGGATATCTATGCGCGGCTGGTGCGACTGGCGCAGCGCGAACCGCCGCCGGAGTTTAACGTCACCTACGTGTTCAAGACCGCCGACAGTGTGATCCGCGACCTCTATCGTCACCGCCGCCGACGCGAAAGCGATCAGCACGTTGAACTTACGGATAACCTGCCCGAAGACGCGCCGACGCCGTTCGATGAACTGCGCTGGCGTCAGAATGCGGACCTGTTGCGTCAGGCCATCCGCAAACTCACGGCACAGGAACGGCTGGTGCTGATGCTTCACCGGGTCGAAGGCCTGAAACTCACCGAAATTTCGCAAAAACAGGGCATCCCCCTGCGCAGCGTGCAACGCCTGCTCGCCGACGCTCTGGCCAAATGCCGACATAATCTCAAGGACAGCGGATGGTACGAACAGTAATCCCGTTTCAGGGAAAGGGGACACCGCCTCAGGACGCCGAGGCACTGCGTCTGGTCGAGGCGATGACCGATGCCGAAGAAGGCACGGGGAACGCGACCGTGACAGCGGGCGATGCATGGACGCAGCGCGAGCTGGAGGCCGTGTGGGACGCCGTGGGTCTGCTTGATGCCGCGGATTTCGCTGAACCGCGCCCGCGGCGCGCCTGGTGGCCACTGGCTGCGGGCATGGCGGCGGCGGTTGTGCTGGGGCTGGGCGTGTGGTTTGTCGCTCAGCGTCCGGTTATTTACGAAACCAGGGTGGGCCAGCGGCAGGCGGTTGTTCTGGCCGACGGCTCGCGCGTCACGCTGAATACCGGCAGCCGCATCGAGGTGCGCGGCCGCAAGGTCGATCTGATGCGCGGCGAGGCGCTGTTCGAGGTGGCGCATAAGCCTGACGCCCGTCCCTTTGACGTGCGCACCGATCTGGCGCAGGTGCGGGTGACGGGCACGCGCTTTACGGTGCGCCGCGCAGAGACCGGCACCGATGTCAATCTGATCGAGGGTCGTGTCGAGGTGCGCGGCCAGAGGTCGGACGCACAGCTTGTGAAGCTGGAGGCTGGTCAGGCGGTGGCGGTGGACCGCGCCGGTCACTTAGGCCCGGTACATCCAGCCGATACGGTGGGCGTGAGTGACTGGCTGCGAGGGCGGCTGACCTTCAGCGGCACGCCGCTCAAAGAGGCAGTGGCCGAGATGAACCGCTATAGCGACCGCAAGCTAATCGTGGCCGATGCGCGGTTGGCGGCCTTGCGCATCGACGGGGAGTTCGAGGCGGGCAATACCGAGGCCCTCGCTCAGGCCCTGCACGCCCTCTACGGCGTGGACGCGCAGGCGAGCGCGGACGGCATCCGGCTGCGTTCAGGCCGCGACTGATGGCGAGCCAAGCGCTTCGTCAGTAGGAATGCGCGTGATGGCGGGTCAGGTATCCCCCTAAATCAACTTAGAGCGAAATGGCTTGAAGTTCAATCGCCATTTCGCTCTAAATATTTGTTTTATCGAGATGTTTGTGCGGAAAACCGCTCACGCTTTCCGCCCATCGCTTTAAAATCCCTCCCGATACCAAAGACCATTTGCCATACGCCCATCTGCCCCTATGATCTGAGCTAACACTCAACAGGGGGACGCAATTGATCAACGTCGAATCACTGGAAAATCTGCCGGCCTATCTCATGTTTCTGGGCACCGGATTGCTTGTCTGGCTGGTGGGCCTGACGGTTTATCTGTGGGTGACGCCCATTCGCGAGCTGGCGGAAATCCGCAAGGGCAATGTCGCGGTAGCGATCCATTTTCTGGCGGTCAGTCTGGCGCTGGCCCTGCCGATCCAGTCGGTTGGCCATTCGACCTTCAATGCCGGCGATATGATCCTGTGGGGCGGTATTGGCATCGTGTCGCAGATCGTTTTGCACCTGCTGGTCCGCCTGTTCGGCAAGAGCTTCTACACCCGTCTGACCGAGCCGGGGAATGAGAAGGGTTGCATCGCCGCGGCTCTGGCGCTGTCGGCGCTCAGTCTGGTCGTCGGTATGCTGAACGCCTCGGCCTTGTCGTACTGAGGCAGGGGCAGAACCATGACCCGCTATAATTCCACCCGGGCCTACAGGGCCGATTATCTGGCCCGCCTCAACCGGCGCAAGGCGCGCTGGGTGGCGGCGCTGGCGACGACGGTTTCGGCGGTCGCCATGCTGACGGGCTGTGATGAGCCGCAGGCCACACAGGCCCCGCCGGTTGCCCAGACCGAGCAGATGCGCGTCTATAAGACGCTGGACGAATGCAAGGCGGCGCAGGACGATGACAAGCTGTGCGAAACCGCTTTTGCCGAAGCCTGGGAGTGGCAGAACCAGCAACCGGGCTATAGCGCCAAGCAGCAGTGCGAGGCGGAATACGGCGTAGGTAACTGCGAAAGTCGCGCAAATCCGTCTGGCGGCAACTGGTTTGTGCCGCTGATGGCGGGCATGATGATGTCCAATGCCATGAGCCGCATGTCTCAGGACCAGTATCTGCGGGAAAAAGAGCGTGAGCGCGGGGGCGGTGCCTATCCCGTCTATGTGAATAGCCGTGGGCAGGTGTCGAGCTACGGGGCCGGGGGGCTGCGCCCGATGGGATACCGGGTGACGCCCGGTGGCGCGGTGCCGACCTATATGGATGTTGAACGCGACCCCTCCGGACGTGGTTACGCGGCGCGCGGCACTTACAGCAAAACGGAAACGGGCTATCGGGCGTCATCGCGCGGCGGGTTTGGCAAATCCTCATCCTTCCGTGGCAGTTGCTGCGGTTAAAGAGATAAATGCATGGAACGCTGTCTTGTGCCGGTGCGCGACAACTGGAAGGCGCGCGTCGAAGCGGAGGGGATGCTGTGGCACAGCGCCCCCGGCCTGACCTACTGGCATGAAGGCGTGGCCTATCGCTTCACCGAAGCGGAGATCGAGGCCATCCATGACGCCACTGAGGCCTGTCATCAGATGGCCCTTGCCGCCGCCAGGGCGATTATCGAAGGCGGTGAACTGGCAAACTATGGCTATGGGGCCGACGCCATAAAGCTGATTGAGCGAAGCTGGCACACCCGTGAGCGCGACATCTATGGCCGCATTGATTTCGCCTTTGACGGGGTAAATCCACCCAAAATGCTGGAATACAATGCCGATACCCCCACCAGTCTGCTCGAAGGCGCGGTCATACAGTGGTCGTGGCTCACCGATACGTCAGGGCCTGACGCCACGAATCAGTATAACGACCTCCACCGCGCCTTGGTTGAGCGGATGCAGGCTTTGAAGGCGGAACGTGACGCGGGTTTGCTGGGCGTGCGCCAATGCGGGGCCCCGTTGCACGTGGCCTGCGTCTTTCCGCACGATGAAGACACCGGGACCGTGGCCTATATCGAAAGCGTGGCGCGTGAAGCCGGGCTTGAGGTCTGTTTCGTGCCCATGGATCAGATCGGTTTCAGCGAGGCCGAAGGCGGCACATTCCTTGACCAGAACGACGTGCCCATCCGGCTATTGTTCAAGCTCTACCCGTGGGACTGGCTGCTGGCCGATGACTATGGCCCGCTTCTGACGCAGGCCGTGTTGACACACACCATCCGCCTGTTTGAACCGGCGTGGAAGATGGTGCTGGCCAACAAGCTGCTGATGACGAAGATGTGGGAGATGCATCCGGACAGCCCCTATCTGCTGGAGACGCGCCGCAGTGATGAGGCGTTTCGCGCGGCTGGTCATGGTTTTGTGCGCAAACCGGCGCTCGGTCGTGAGGGACAGAATGTGTCGGTTTTTGGGGCCGGTGACCGTGCGCACACAGCACAAACCGACGGTAATTACGCCGACAATGACTTCGTCTATCAGGCCTTTGCCGATCTGTTCCGTGACCCGTCATCCGGAGCCTATGCCCTGATCGGAAGTTGGGTGATCGGCGGGGAGGCGGTGGGCATGGGCATCCGCGAGAGCGACCACCTGATCACCGATGATCGCTCGCGCTTTGTGCCGCACCTGTTTCGCTGAGCTCTTTGACGATTTGCCCGTGCCCCCCTGACGCCCCTACAGAGCGGCATAAGTATTATATATCTTGACGCCTTGGCAGGATGCTTCGATAAAGGCGCAAACAAGACAAGATGACAGGGCGTGGATCATGGTGGCAGGTGCAGGCGTGACAGGGGCATCGGGTGGGGGGGGCGGATCGCCCGCAAAACTCAACCTGGCTTACATCTGGATGATTTCAGCGGTGGCGGCCTTGGGCGGACTGCTCTTCGGCTACGACTGGGTCGTCGTGGGCGGGGCGAAACCCTTTTATGAGGCCTATTTCCACCTGACGTCTGAGACCCTGATCGGCTGGGCCAATAGTTGTGCGCTTCTGGGCTGTCTGGTGGGCTCGATTGTGGCGGGTCTTTTGTCGGATCGCTTTGGACGCAAGCCCCTGCTGATCCTGTCGGCGGTGCTGTTTGGTGTCTCGTCTATCCTCACCGGGTGGGCGACGTCGTTTGACCTGTTTATCGTCTGGCGCATTCTTGGCGGTGTCGCCATTGGCATGGCCTCCAATGTGTCGCCGACCTACATTGCCGAAGTCGCCCCTCCGGCGTGGCGCGGGCGTCTGGTGACGCTCAACCAACTGACTCTGGTCATTGGCATTTTGGGGGCGCAGGTCGTCAATCTGCTGATCGCCGGGTCTGGCACGGAGGCGGCGACGACCGAAGCCCTGCGCCAATCGTGGGTGGGTCAGTTCGGCTGGCGCTGGATGTTCACAGCCGTCGCCGTGCCATCGCTCATCTTTTTGGTTCTGGCCCTTCTGGTGCCGGAAAGCCCGCGCTGGCTGGTCAAGGCGGGGCGCACAGAGCAGGCCAAAGCCGTCTTTGCGCGGATCGGCGGCAGCGACTATGCCGAAGGCCAGATTGCGGATGTGGCGCAAAGCCTGAGCCACGAGGCCTCCGGTCAGGCCCACTGGCGTGAACTGTTCAGGCCCGCGGTGTTTGCGGTGCTGTTAATGGGCATCGGGCTGGCCGTGCTTCAGCAATGGAGCGGCACCAATGTCATTTTCAACTACGCCGAAGAAATCTATCGCGGTGCCGGTTATGACCTCAGCGGTATCATGTTCAACATCGTCATTACCGGGGCGATCAACCTGATCTTCACGCTGGTGGCGACGGCCTTTGTCGATCGGGCCGGGCGACGCGCCCTGATGCTGTGGGGCGCCGGGGGCATGGCGTTTATCCACGCGCTTCTGGGTGGGGCCTTCTTCATGGGTTTGACCGGGCCGCTGGTGCTGGGGCTTACCCTGGCCGTGATTGCACTCTATGCCATGTCGCTGGCGCCGATCACCTGGGTGTTGCTGTCCGAGATTTTTCCGACCCGTGTGCGAGGTCTGGCCATGTCGGTGTCTGTTTCAGCCCTGTGGATCGCCTGTTTCGGCGTGACCTTCACCTTCCCACTTCTCAACAAGGCGTTGGGGGCGGCCGGCACCTTCTGGATCTATGGCCTGTTTTGCCTGATCGGCTTTGCGCTCATCGCGCGGTTTGTGCCCGAGACCAAGGGCCGCTCGCTCGAAGAGATCGAAACCCAACTCGGTTTGCGTTGAGGGGAACGTCTATGGTGACCGCAGACACAGACTCCTTTCTCCGTATGGGGCTGGCGGTGCACTTCAATGCCACACAGTCGATCGTGCAGGCTCTCGGTGTAGCAATTGTGACCGGGCAGTACGCAGATAAGGCCTTTCCCACCGAAAAGGCGCTATGCCTGCAATTTGATGCGGCGCGCACCATCGTGCGTGAGGCGGTCAAGATGCTGGCGGCCAAGGGGCTGATCACCTCGCGCCGGCGGCAGGGTATACGCATTGCACCTGAGGATGACTGGAACCTGTTTGATCCGGATGTGCTGAACTGGCTTCTGGAGCGCAGTCAGTCGCCTGAGCTGCTGCTCGATTTTCTGGAAATGCGTCTGGCGGTCGAACCAGCGGCGGCGGCTCTGGCAGCTCGCTATGCCAGCCCGGCGCAAAAGACCGCCATTCGCAGTGCCATCGAACGGATGTACGCCGCCGAACGAGGCGAGGATGACGGTCTCACGGCTGATATTGCCTTCCATATCGCCGTACTCAACGCCAGCGGCAATCGCTTTTTCAAGCAGATGCGCGTCATGATCGCCACGGCGCTGGCCATCAGCATCCGCTACACCAACCGTATTCAGGGCCGTCAGGCCAGTGCGCCCGACCATGGCCGCGTTGCCGATGCCATATGTGACGGCGACACCGTTCGCGCACGCGAGACCATGCAATGGCTGCTCGAAGGCGCGCAGCAACTGGTCACGAGCCAAATCACCGTTCAACCCTCTGCGCCTGTCTAAATGTCCATGCTCACATCGCCTATCACCAAAATCGAAACATTTCCCGTGCCGCCGCGCTGGCTGTTTGTGCGCGTTGAAACCGAAGATGGCCGCATCGGCTGGGGCGAAGCGTCGCTGGAAGGCCATACCGAAGCGGTGGAAGGGGCCTTTGCCTCCTTGCGCGACCGCTTTATCGGTTCAGACCCTGAGCGCATCGAAGACGTCTGGCAAACCGCCTATCGGCTGGGTTTTTATCGCGGCGGACCGGTGCTGATGTCGGCCTTGTCAGGTCTCGATCAGGCACTGTGGGACCTGAAAGGTAAGGCGTTGAACGTGCCGGTCTATCAATTGTTGGGTGGCCGCGTGCGCGATTTCGTACCCGTCTATGCCTGGATCGGTGGGGATCGTCCGTCAGATGTTGTCGAAGCGGCGCGCGTGCGCAAAGCGCAGGGCTTTACCTGCGTCAAGATGAACGGCACCGAAGACATGGGCTGGCTCGATAGCCCCCGGTCACTGGATGCTACGGTTGGCCGCCTCGAAGCGGTCAAGGCTGAGGGCATGGACGCCGGGCTGGATTTCCATGGACGGGTCCACAAGCCGATGGCCAAGCAACTGGCGCGTGCGCTGGAGCCTCTGCGGCCTCTGTTTATCGAGGAGCCTTTGCTCAGTGAGCATCCGGAAGCCATCGAACAGTTGTCAAAACTGACCACCATCCCGATTGCGCTGGGGGAACGGCTGTACAGCCGCTGGGACATCAAGCCGTTTCTGCAAGCGGCGTCAGTCGATATCCTCCAGCCCGACCTCAGCCATGCCGGCGGCATTTCCGAGGTGCGGCGCATGGCGGCCATGGCCGAAGCCTACGACGTGGCCATCGCCCCGCATTGCCCGCTGGGGCCGATCGCGTTGGCCGCCTGTATGCAGGTGGCGCTATCCACGCCCAACTTTGTCATTCAGGAAATGTCGCTGGGCATCCACTACAATACCGGCGGCCACGACCTGCTGAGCTATATGAGCAACCCTGAAATCTATGACGTAAAGGATGGCATGGTCGCCGCCTTAAACGGGCCGGGTCTGGGGGTCGAGGTTAATGAAGACAAGGTCCGCCGCCTGAGCCGCGATTGCCCGCCCTGGCGTAATCCGGTGTGGCGTGGCCCGGACGGTTTTGTGAGGGAATGGTGATGCGCTTTTCGGGCAAGACCATCTTGATCACGGGGGCGGCCAGCGGTATCGGTCTGGCCACGGCGCAGTATCTGGCCGGACAGGGGGCGCACCTGGCGCTGATCGACCGTAATGCGTTTGCGCTTGAGAGCGTGGCCACAGAGTTGGGGGCGCTGGCCTTGCCGTGCGATGTGTCGGACGAAGCGGCCTTGCAGGCCGCCTATGACGCAACCTGCGGCCGGTTTGGCTATGTCGATGGCGTGGTCAATGTCGCGGGGGCGATGATCTATAAGGCGCTTGACGACCTGACCGGCGACGACTGGCAGCGACTGATGGCCATCAACTTCTTTGCTGCCGCCCATCTGACGCAGCGTGCTTTTTCGACAATGAACCGAGGGGGCGCGCTCGTTTTCGTCGGCAGTATCCACACGCATCAGACCTCGCCTCTCGTGGCACCCTATGCGGCGGCCAAAGCGGCCCTGTCGTCTCTGGCGCGCACCGCCTCTATCGAAGGCAAGCCCAAGGGTATCCGCGCCAATGCGGTCTTGCCGGGGGCGATTGACACGCCCATGCTGCGCGAAAGTCCGAATATCAAGTCCGGGGCCGAGGTCATTGATCCGGCCGACATCGGCCAGCCCGAAGACGTTGCCGCAGCGGTGGCCTTCCTGCTCAGCGATGAAGCCCGCTTTATCACCGGCACCTCCATGGTCGTGGATGGCGGCCGGCTGGCGAAGCTGTAAATCACTAGAGCGATATGTCGAAAAGCGTGAGCAGTTTTAGACAAAACATCGCGACAAAACAAAAATTTAGAGCGAAATGGCGATTCCTCTTAAAGTCATTTCGCTCTAACGCACGAGTCAGATAGTCCGTCTTTTTTTGTTGGGGCAGCATTTTACTACGCCCTGAACGCTGCGTGTCTTCAGAACCCCTTAAACCGCCGGATCGCTGATCGACGCGTGCCCGCTCTCCAGACGACCCGCGTAGCGCCGGAGGAAGCCCTCCGCTGAAACCGTGACATCGTACCAGCCGCCGCTGGCGCCTGTGTCGAGTGTGACGCTCTGTGTCTTGCCCGCATCCAGTGACACCGTCTGCACAGGTCCGCCGTAAACGCTTTGATCCATAGTGAGTTTTTGAAGTGTTTTTGCGTGATTTTTCAGCGTGAGGACAAGGGTATTTCTGCGGGTTTCAAGTGCCGTTTCGGCAGCAAAGTCCGATTGCCCGGCAAAAATGCGTAGAAAGCCGTTCGGACCTGAAACCCAGAGGTCATAGGCCTTATCCTTTACCGACCAGACGTCAGACAGGTGCTTCCCAGCTTCGATCGTGTAACGGCGCGGAATGAGGTCGAGGTTCAGCCGGTCATAGACGTGCAGGACCAGACCCCTTGTTCCGGAATTGCGCAAATCAAGCGTCAGGTCTGTGCCACCCACCCGGGCCGTGACCTCTGGCCTGTAGGGCAGTGGACGCGAGGGTCGTGCCCCCGACTCCTGTTGCAAAGGCTGGGGCACGCTCGGCGGCGTGATCGCCTTGCGATGAATTTGTCTCAAAACCTCGCGCTCAGAGTTGGAACTGTCTGGCAGAGGCGGAAAGGTCGGGTCATTGGGGGTATCGAAGTCGAAGCACGACGTCAGATCGCCACACACGGCGCGATGCCAGGGGCTGATCGCAGGCACCACGACGCCGAAACGCTTTTCGATGAACTGACCGACCGAGGTATGGTCAAAGACTTCGGAGGCGACAAACCCGCCCTTTGACCACGGCGATACTACGTACATGGGCACGCGGGGGCCAAGCCCCCAGGGCCGTAGGCTGCCGGATACCGTGTCGCGCGGATCGCGATACTTGCCATCCGGGTCCGAAAAATAGAAGCCTTCCAGCGGCAGGGTGGATTTGCCGGCCAGCGTTCCGTCAGCCCGGTACGACGGCGGAGCCGGCGGAGGGGCATGGTCAAACAGGCCGTCGTTTTCATCAAAGGTCTGAAAGAAGACCGACTGGCTCCAGGTCTCCGGATTGGCGGTCAGGGCTTTGAGAATGCCGGCGGTAAACTCCGCGCCCTGAAGCGGCGTAGAGGCTGAGGGATGCTCTGACCAGTCCTTGGGCGGTAAGATCCAGGAGACCGCCGGGAGTGTCCCTTGCCGGGCGTCTTCGGCGAATTGCTCCAGCGACCAGTGCGCCATGCCCTTTTCATAGAGGGGGTCTCCCGGCTTGCACTCGCGGAAACTGCGGAAGGCGAGGCCGCCGTGCATGGCACCGGTCCAGTTATCGTTCGGATCCTGATAGATGCGCCACGAGACCCCCGCCTGTTCAAGCACGTCCGGGATGGTAGGCCAGTCAAACGCCGTCCCCTGATAGGTATATCCAGGCTCAGGCAGCGCCCCCTTGATCCAGCAACGCAGATTGTTGGGTTCTGAATTCGCTTCTGTGGCGTTGATGCCCTTTGCCCGAAGCTGCGGGTCATGGTTGGAGCCTGACCAGAAGACGATACGATTCGGGTCCGTACCGGTTGTAATGGAGCAATGATAGGCGTCACAGATCGTAAAGGCCTCGGCCAGGGCGAACTGGAACGGTATGTCTGACCGTTTGTAGTAGCCCATGGAATAGGGGTTTTTGAACTTCGGCCAGTAACCGAAGCGGCCCTGATTCCAGGCTGCCTGTGAATCCGCAAAGGAATGCGGTGTGCCCGGCACGGCGATGGCGTTGGTCGTTTTCGTATCGAGATGGAAGGGCGCAATGAGGTTTTGTCCGTCCGATTGCTGCCATACAGGTCCGGCCGGCATGGGCACGGGGTGTCGATCACCGAAACCGCGCACGCCTTTCAGGGTGCCGAAATAGTGGTCGAAGGAGCGATTTTCCTGCATCAGGATGACGATGTGCTTCACATCCTGAAGGGTCCCCGAAACCCGCTTTGCCGGAATGTCGAGAGCGGCGGCAATTTCCGGATACAGGGCGCTTGTGGCCACGCCTGCGCCCATCAGACGCAAAAAGGAACGGCGATCAGTGGCCATTTCAGGCCTCCTTTGTATGGAAGGTGATGTCGGTTCGCACAGGGCTGGTTTCGATGCCAACGTCAGCCACTATGCGATAGTCTGCGGCCCAGTTGTCCGGCGTGACGGTGTGGCGCACATAGCCACGCTGATCGCCGTTATAGTGGTGGACATGCGGGTTATGCGACAGGGCATCCTGCATGTCTCTCGCCCACGGGCAGGCCGAGGCGATGGAGGTGCCGGCAAATTCATGACCGATGCGCGGCGTTTTGGCCTCATAAGGATCGCGGTGCAGGCTCATCACCGCTGAACAATGCCAATCGCCGGACACAACGATCGGGCGGGCCTTGCCCGCGGCCAGCGCATCGATCAGCCGCTGGCGCTGAACCGGGTAGCCATCCCACTGATCGAGATTGCGTTCAGGCGCGTCGGGGGTATGGTTATAACGGAAAGAGCCAAACCAGGTCTGCGAAGCCAGAACGGTGAACGGGGCCTCACACCGATCAATGCCCTTAAGTAGCCAGTCTTCCTGCGCCGCGCCGGTGAGGGTGCGTTTCGCATCGAGCAAGGCTGTACACGGGGGTTTGCGATTGTCGCCGCAGGCCTGATCGTCGCGAAACTGCCGGGTGTCGAGAAGGTTCACTTCGGCCGGGCCGAAGCGATAACGACCGTACATCTGAAGGGTGCTTTTTAACCCCTCAAGTACCGGTGGCTTTTCAATCGGCATGTGCTCCCAGTAGGCCTGAAACGCCGCCAGCTTACGCACGCGGAATTCAAGAGGCGTCTGGGCATAGGGGTCTTGCGGCGTGTCGCCCGCCCAGTTGTTGTCCACCTCATGATCGTCCATCGCCACGATCCACGGCGCGGCGGCATGGGCGGCCTGAAGATGGGGGTCCATCTTGTAGAGGGCGTAGCGGTTGCGATAATCCCAAAGGGTGACGATTTCGGCGCTGTTGTGCAGCCGGACGGTTTCAAACGCCTGACGACGCCCTTTTCCGATGTCCCGCATCCGGGTGCCGAGGGTGCCGATGCCGCCTTCATAGATGTAGTCGCCGACATGGATGACGCAATCTGGCATCCATTCGGCCATATCCTTGTAGGCGGTGAAGTATCCGCTCTCGTAGCTCTGGCAACTGGCGTGGGCGAGTTTCGCCGTCGGGGCCGTGCGCGAGGTCGTGCGGGTGCGGCCGATCGGGCTGTCGGCATCAGCGTAGTGAAACTGATAAAAGTAGTCGCGGCCCGATTGAAGAGCACTGAGGACGATATGGACACTGTGGCCGACGTCGTCACCGGTCATCACCACGCCCTGACGGACCACCTTCGTCATGCCTTCGTCTGCGCACAGGCGCCAGCGAACCTCAGCGGGGCCGCTCATGCCGCCGCCCTTCAACGGTTCTGGCGCAAGCCGGGTCCACAGCACCATCCCGTCTTCACGCGGTGAGCCGGAAGCCACCCCCAGAGTGAAGGGATAGGCGGAGGCCCGCGCGGAGGCAGGCACCCAGAGGGCGGCCGAAGCCGACGTCAGGAACAAACGGCGCGAAAACATGGTACGGGCTTTCGATAGGAGGCTAGAGCGTTTTTCGCTCTAAAGATGGCGTCGGGGGCGCGTCCGGATGGAAACAGGGAGGGGACCGAAGGCAGGAAGGGTCGGTCACATCTGTTCAGAAAACCCCTCCCTCCCAAAGGGAGGAAGGGGTGAGGCGCATCAGAACGAGGTGGCAAAAGTCGCGTAGAAGCTGCGCGGCTTGCCTTCAAACGGATAACCATAGAAGTAACGGTCATCGGTATTGGTGTACTCACCGCGGTTAAACGCCGAGCCGTAGAAGTTGTTGCCGTAGCCGTAGCGCTCTGCGTAATACTCATCGAACAGGTTGACGATGCGCAGTTGGAAGCGGTGCTGAAGCTGTTCACCCGCCAGGTAGGTGACGGAGGCGTTGACAACCGTGTAGTTGCCGAAGTTGTGGCTGAACTTCGGAACCCCGGTGTCCTGACCCCGGCCGTTGACGGCGGGCTTGGTTGTGCCGGCAATGGCCGGACCGCCGCGCGCCCATTCCGAACCCTGAATGCGGGCCAGTGCCAGGAATTTCCAGCGACGGTTTTGCGACGTCCAGTTCACCGATGCCGTCGAGAACCAGGACGGCGTTTCAGCCAGTTGCAGGCCTTTACGCGAACCCGACGTTTCCGATGCATCGGTGCTGGTATAGGCGAAGTTCATATCCCATTGATTGCCGACGCTCATGTCGAGCGAGGCGGTCGCCCCCTTGATTTCGGTGATGGCCGATGAGTTGAAATACACATTCGGCGTCAGACCCGAGGTCGTGGTGATGCGATTGGTGATTTCAGTATGGAACCCACCCAGTTCACCGGCAACGGAGACATCCCCGAAGGTGCGGCTATAGCCCATGGCGGCCGCAAAGGTCTTCGTCTCTTCGGGCAGGAGGTCCGGGTTACCGACGGTGAAGACCGGGCTGGTTGCGCCGGGCGGACGCGGATTGTTCTGGTAGAGCTCGTTGGTTTGCGGCAACGAGTAGGAGGTGCCGCCATTGGCCCGGATGTAGCCCGAACCGAAGACCGGCTGACGCAGACCGAACTTCCAGATGGTTTTGGAGTCAAAAGCGTCAGAGAAGTCCGTGCGCACGGCCAGCGAGAGGTTGGTATCCGGGCTGAAGGCCAGTTTCGGGTGCAGGTCCACAAAGACGCCCGTGGTCGCAAAATCATTGTTCGGGGTGGCGAACGCTTCCGAAGAGTCGTCCTTATAGGTTACGTACTGCAACCCGCCGATCACTTCGAGCAGGCGGTGCGCCTGCCAGGTGGCCCGCACAGTGGCCCCCATTTCCTTGTAACCCGATTTGAACTGGTTGGTCGTCCCGAAACCGTGAGCGAAGGCGGGTTCAACGGCACCGGTCCAGTCGCCGCGCGGTATTGTTCTTGACGGGTTGTTCGGATCAACACATCCCGCAGCGATACGGCAGATTTCGGGGTAGAGTTCCGCGTTCCACAGCTTCGGATTGGAGTAATAGGCCGAGGCCTCGAACAAAAGTTTGTCTGAAACGCGCTTGGTGAAGGCGGCGTCGAGGATCGGATAGCGCAGCGTGTTCGGAGAGTAGGACTCGCCCGACGGGAACGGGTCCTGGAACCAGCTTTCGACATAGATGGCATTGGCGCGGAATTCGGTATTGTCGTCGATCTTCCAAAGATATTTCGCGCCGATATTGTTGCGGTTATAGGGGTAGTCCTGAACCCCGCCCGACAGCTTGACGTTATCGGTGAATTTTTCAGGATCGAAGATGCGCGGGCTGTCGGTGGCCAGCATGGTGCCGTAGACCATCAGGCTGTGCTTGCCGTCTTTATCGAGCGGGAAGGCATAGTTGCCCCAGATCTCCCGCGTTTCGAACGAGCCGTAAGAGACGCCAAATTCACCTTTCTTTGACCCATCGGGCTTTTTGGTGATCACATTGACCACCCCAATGCCGCCATTGGAGCCAAAATAGAGGCTGTTGCCGCCGCGATAGACCTCGATACGGTCGATCATGTGCGGGTCGATGGCCGTCGCGCCCCAGATGTTTTCGAGGGCCGGGCCGCGGTCATAGGTGGGCACGCCGTCGATTGCGACCAGGGTATCGCGGTCGCCGCCGCCATCAAGGCGGATGGTAAATTCGCCCTCATCCGGCGAATAGCCGATGTTGACGCCCTTGACGAGGAACTGCATGGCTTCGGCGAGGTTGATCGCGCCAGAGTCCTCAATGGCCTTTGCGCCGACCACCTGAACTTCGGTGCCATAGGCCTCGGCCTCTTTGGCCAATAACGACGTGCGGTTCTTTTCACCTTTGACGGTGATTTCCTGAACGGTCTGATCAGCCGGCGCGTCTTTACCCGTATCGGCCGGGCCAGCGGCCATGGCTGTGCCAGCGGCCAGCAAGGCGAGCACGCTTGTGCCCGCGCTAAAAAAATGGCGTTTCATCGAATTGTCCCCAGTAGGTCAGGCGGTCGGGAGGCGGACCGCGTGACACAGGGAAGTATTCACTGATTGTTAATCCTCAGCGGCAAATCCGTGACGAATTGATGAAAAAAACTCAACCAAAAATTCATTAAAAATGAACTTGTCTCAAAGTGCGGACAGAGGCCGTCAGAACCGCTTGAGTGACAGGACGTCGAAGGTTTCCTGAAGCGTCTGACTGGCGCGGTTAAAATCATTCAGCGCAAGAGCAGCAATCAGCGCATCGACGACACAAAGCTGGGCTATACGACTGGTCATGGCTTCGGTTCGAAACAGGGTTTCGCGCGCCATGGTCAGAAGGCGGACATCCGCGTGCGCAAAGATGGGCGAGCGGGTGAAGTTGGTTATGACGATGGTCCTGGCCCCGGCCTCATGCGCCAGACGCGTTGAGGTCAGGGTCTCATGGGTGGCGCCCGAATGCGAGATGGTCAGAACCGCTACGTCGGGGCCGGTTCGTGACGCACTGATGGCCTGAACGTGCGAGTCGATGACCACCTTTGACTCCAGCCCGATACGTAACAGGCGATAATTGGCGTCTTCGGCCACAGGTGCCGACGAGCCGATACCATACACTTCGATGCGTTTGGCCTGCGTCATGAGGCGCACAGCCTCCGCCATGGCAACGGGGTCCAGCACCGAGAGGGTATCGCTTAGCGCCTGAGCGCCGGAATGAAAGATTTTACGGCAAGTGGTTTCGATATCATCCGTGGGCTCAAGGTCCTCGTGAATGAAATGCACCGGTTGCACCAGTTCTTGCGCCAGCGAGAGTTTGAGCTGCTGAAACCCTTTGGCCCCCAACTGCTGACACAGGTTGATCACCGTACCCTCGCTCACCCCCGTCTTTTCCGCAAGTTCCGTTACGGACATTCCCACAACGGTGCCGGCATTCTGCAGGATATAGTCAGCCACCAGCCGGGCACTGGGCCCCAGATTGCTGCGGGCGGCACTCAAGCGCGACAAAAAATTAGGTATGGGGGCGGGGGCTGACGCAGATCGGGAGGCGGGCATTCAAACGACACACAGGATTGAGTTTGGTAAAACCGCCGGTTCGCGGTCACCTTTCATATGTCAACCCGCTAACGGAAACACAAACAACTTATTGTTAAACCTTGGACGAACTGCAAATGCATCAATCGGTTGGTGGCGTCATCGATGAAGACGAGCAGGGTGCACTTCGGGCCGCGGCCCTCAAACCAGCGGTGATCCGAGCCGTCGATCTGGATCAGTTCGCCGACGCAGTCACGACGATATCGGGGTTGATGGACACGGCCGCGGCGCTTTTTGCGAGGCTACCACAGGCCATCCTCGACCATCCAGGCGCGCAGCGTCTCACGCGAAACGCTGATATCGTGCAGTTCATGTAACTTCTCAAATGCGAATGTCGGCCCAAAAACCGCATAGTTGGCCCTGACGACATCCATAACAGCCAGCCGCACATCGTGTGGCGTCTTGCGATTGCTGGGCTGACCGCGCTTCAGTCCTATAAGTTCAGCCGCTGCTGAAACCGTGAGCCGTCCAGCCGATAGATCACGCAGAACTTCGAGCCGCGAAAGTTCTTTGTCGCTCATGATATGTAGCACCATTTAGAGGGCCTCCCACAACCTTGCAGGAGGGTGCCATCTCTAACTGGCACGAGTGCGACATTACTAAATGGCGGCTACATATGAAATACGCATAATAAATATTATGGGAACGGAGATCGGATTTAGCTGTTTAGTCCCGGTGATTGATGGCTTGGGTCGAGTCTGAACGTTTCGGGTTCGATTGTCCATCGTTTGCAGATGTATTCATAGGGAGTGAGGCCTTTGAGTGTCTTGAGGCGCTTGGCGAAATTGTAGGCGTTGATGAAGTCAGTCAGGTGGGTCTTGAACTGATCGTGGCTGTCATAATGATAGCGTTTGACGGTGGCCTCCTTGATGGTGCGGTTCATGCGTTCGACCTGTCCATTCGTCCACGGGTGTTTAATCTTGGTCAGGCGGTGCGCGATGCCGTGCTCGCCGCAGACACCTAGAGCGTTATGTCGAAAAGTGTGAGCGATTTTCGACAAAAATATCACGATAAAACAAAAATTTAGAGCGGGATGATGCTTCCATTTAAAATCATCCCGCTCTAGCATGCCGCCTTTGGCACTGACAATTCTGGAGAGAGTCATGGGCTTGGCTCCGAGCTATCCACACCCTCGTCGCCCTGCCCTTCTTCTATTTACTGAAACAGCCTGTCCTTCGTTAAAGATACAAGGCCAAGGCCGCTGCCTTCACCGCCTCTGCGGCGGGACGGAGCGAAAGGCCGGTCAGCTCCGTGGTCAGGCGACTGTCGGCCACGGGATAGCGGCCCAGATCGGGCTTGAGCGTAGCGAGCGATTTGTCGAACAGTGACAAAAAGCGCGTCAGGGCAAGTGGCAATTGTTGCGTTGGGATGCGTCTGGCGTTCTGCGGCAGGATAGTGCGCAACAGATGACCCATTTCGGACAGCGAGAGCGTATCCGCCGCGGCCAGCAGACGCTGCCCGCCGACCGGCGCGGTCATGGCCTTGACGTGCAAGGCCGCGACATCACGCACATCGACGATGGGAAAGGCCACAGGCGGCACCGCCGGGTACTTACCCTGAATGAGCATCGACACAACGTCGAGCGACGTCCCCCAGTGCGCATCCAGCGGCGGGCCCAGCACGAGACCAGGATTGATGGCGGTCAGCGCCTCGCGGCGACCGATTTCGTCCATGTAAGCCCAGGCCGCCCGCTCGGCGCGCGTCTTGGCGACGACATAGGGGGTGTTCGGCGACCATTCGGGATCGGACCAGTCTTGGGGGCCGAAGGTAAAGCGGCTTTCAGCGCGCGGCGCATACATCATGGCGGCGATTGAAGAGGTCATGAGGATGCGCTCGGCCCCTGCGGCCGCCTTCAGCACGCGCAAGGCACCATCGCGCGCGGCGGGCACGAGTGCCTCACGATCAGCGGGCTGCACCAGCGGAAAGGGTGCGGCCACATGGTGCACAAAGCGGCAATCGCGAGCCGTCTCTTCCCAACCCTCGTCGCTTTCCAGATCGAGCGTGACGAAGCTCAGGCGCTCGGTCGAAAGACCGTGCGCCTGCATGGCCAGCCGCACCTCTTCGGCGCGTGACGGGCTACGCACTGTGCCACGCACAGCATAGCCCGCGGCCAGAAGCTGCGCCGTCAGATGCTTGGCGATAAAGCCACCTATACCCGTGACCAGAACGGTGTCCGTCATGGTTATGATCCTCTCCGAATGCGGTCTGAGACATGATGTATACAGCAAAACCCGCTGAAAGGTTTTCGCGAATCTCTGTTGGTAACACCCG
Source organism: Asticcacaulis excentricus (assembly GCF_003966695.1). NCBI lineage: Bacteria > Pseudomonadati > Pseudomonadota > Alphaproteobacteria > Caulobacterales > Caulobacteraceae > Asticcacaulis > Asticcacaulis excentricus. The sequence continues at coordinate 59,336 of NZ_AP018829.1, read as the reverse complement.
CCTTACGTCCGATCAGATACTGACGCACCGCCGCGTCATCCGAAAGACCAGTGGTCAGATCATAGGCGCTTGCGGCCTCGATTAGACGCCCCACTTGTCTGAAAAGGTCAGCCCTTGTCGGACGGTGGCCGTCTCAGGCTCGACCAGAAACGAAGACCCATACATCTTCGGCTGACTGACGCGCAAAGGCAGGCGGATTCGACATCGCCTGTGAAAAATAATCCGAACATTGTTTTTGCCGGTCGCAAGTCCTGTTTGCAACCGAAGACTCAGCGCTGAATGGCGGGCAATGACTCGCTTAAGGTCAGGGCCGTCTTCAAATTTTCGTAGTGGTGCCACATCGAATAGAAGGCCCCGTCTCCGTCGCCGCGATGCAGGAAGTCGAGCGTGCGCTGATGGTCGGCAAATACCACGCTGCGGAAGCGGTCACCGTACAGGAGAACGCTCAGATTGCGCAGCGCCGGGCTTTGCTGACGCCGCTGCCAGGCCTGTTCCGACATGAAGACAAATTCGTAATTGTGCGTGGCCTGCGCGATCTGACGGTGGAACTGGTGGTTGCGCGGCTCGTATTCCTCATCTGCACTGGTATTGACCAGCATCTGCAAGGCCTTCTCCATGGCCGCCATGTCGTCTTCGCTGTGGCGGGCAGCCGTGATGCGCGCGATTTGACAATCCAGCCATTGATGCGCGTCAATCAGATGCTGGGGGTTAAGCTGGGCCACCGCCAGTTCGCCCGTCGCAAAACCATCGGGCGCCTCGACATTGACGCCCTGCGCATAGGCCTGCGGCATGATGTAGATGCCAGAGCCCTGACGCGATTGCACCGCGCCCTTGACTTCGAGCATAACCAGCGCATCGCGGATGACCGCGCGCCCTACCCCATAGATTTCCGCCAGATCACGTTCGGTCGGCAGTTTGCCGCTACTGCGGAATTCTCCGGAACGGATGCGCTCCAGCAGCGACTTGCCGATCACCTGATAGGCGCGAAGGTCTTTCTCGCTCCACGTCTCTTCGGCGGCCGCCGGCTCTGTGTCGGGGAGACCTTCACGGCTGTGTCGGGATGCCACTTTGGGGTTCATCTGGGCTCTCAAATTCTTGCGGTCTGCCGTGGTGAAGGTATTGCGCTCGCCACTCAGACCATACACATTTTATTGGCCAACCAATATAAAAATTTTGAGCGTTCAGACCCACAAAAGGAACAAAAAAAGGGCTGTAAGTTTTATTAGTCAACAAGGTTCATTGGCTTTGATTGACCGGCCAATTGCGTCAGCGCTGCGAACTCAGCGCGATGGTTTCGGACTTGTACAAGGTCTTCAAGTTCTCAAAGTGGTGCCACATGGCGTAATAGGCGCGGTCGCTATCGCCTTTTCTGACCGCCTCCAGCGTCCGTTTGTGGTCGCCAACGCACAGATTACGCAGGGTCACGAAAGGGGGTGAATCGTTCGCCAGATGCGCCGCTGAAGCCTGAGCCCGGCGTTCCCACATCTGTTGCGACAGCCACATCAGTTCTGTGTTGCGCGACGCCTGCGCCAGAGCGCTGTGCCACTGAACACTCAGGTGGTTCAATTCCGGCATGGAGAGCGTTAGGTGCAAACGCTCGACCATATCCTCCAGCCGCAGGCCGTCGGTGCCCGCCAGCGTCGCCTGCTTGGCAATATGGCTTTCCAGGCATTGCTGGGCGTGCAGGATGTCGAGCCATTTCGGCGCCGGGGCTTCACTCAAAGGCCGGTCGGCAAACTCCTCCTTGCGCTCAGGCCAACCCTCGGCATAGGCGGTTTTGGTGATGTAGATGCCTGATCCCTGACGCGATTGCACCAGACCCTTGACTTCGAGCATCACCAGCGCGTCACGGATGACCGCGCGGCCGACGCTATAGACCTCGGCCAGTTCGCGCTCGGTCGGCAGTTTGCCCGTGGCATGGAACTCACCGGAGCGGATACGTTGCAGCAGGGATTGCCCGATAACCTGATACGCCCGCAGATCGCGCTGGGTGCGTAGCGCCTCCGAGGCCATCTCTTCGTTTGACATCACGTTCCGCCGCACGGCTGTTGAACGTCTTGGATAGCCCGCACTTGACCGCCGGGTCAATGCGCCCGCGCGCATTTGATCGGACACACTACCCGATGACCTGGCCTCACTGGCACCGGACCTAAACTCACGTGCTCAATGGGGAGCCCTTCCGACTGAACTTCCAGCCTCACCGCCACCCACCTTAGAGTCAGGGCAAGCCCCCCTTTCCGTGATGCAGAAAAAATCGTCAACAGGAATTTGTCAGACCATGTCTTCAAAAAGATTGGCGAACCAATACAAAAAATAAGCAATAAAGCCGCTACTAACACGCTGCGGGCACTCCGAGCGCGGCAAAATCGCAACAGTTTTTGACAATCCTCAAAATTGGTTTACCACTAAGTAATGATATTTTGTTAATATTTTCAATAATTTAAAATTAACCCCCTCGCCAAAACAAAAGAAATGTGAAACATTGGCCAACAAAAAATAACGGCTTTATGAAGTTTAAATTGACAGGCCAATTTATCAGAGCATAGTCACTCTTGGCACAGGCACATCAGGCAACTGCACGACACCAAGGCGTCTGCGCTCCCACACAATTTTCGTATTGGGTGTGACCTCCCGTCACTCAATGCACCACCGCGTCTGAATTCAGGGGATCGAATATGGCGTTCAAACGTTTCGCATTAATAACGACGTCTCTTATGAGCCTGTCCATTGGCATATCGGCCTCTGCTCAGGAAGCACCGGCCAAGGATCAGGTCGAAGAAGTCGTCGTTCGCGGCTTCCGGGCCAGTCTGGCGACCGCCTTGCAAGCAAAGCGCAGGGACATCCGGGTTTCGGATGGTATTTCCGCAGAAGACCTTGGCAAATTTCCGAGCGACAACATCGCCGAAGCCATTCAGCGCATTCCCGGCGTTCAGATCCAAAACGTCAACGGCCGCGGGGCTACGATCAGCGTGCGTGGCCTTGGCCCGCAGTATGCCAAGGTGACAATCAACGGCCAGGACTTTGCGAACCCCAACTTTATCGACGGCTTCCGTTTCGACATCATCCAGACGGAGCTGGCCAGTGCGGTGAACGTCTACAAGTCGCCTACGGCTGATATGGACATGGGCGGCCTTGCCGGCACCATTGACATTTCCACGGCCAAACCGCTCGACATCAATGGTGAAAAGCTGATTTTCTCGGCCAAGGCCCAGCAATCTACCCTCGCCGATGCGGGGATCAATCCGGCCGCCGGCCTGACCTACGCCAATCAATATTTTGGTGGCAAACTCGGCATCTATGCCGGGCTGAATTATCAACAACTTGATGATCGCGCCGACTATCTGTTTATGGACCGCTGGTACACGGCGTCAGGCGCCGCGAACGAGTTCAAGGGGTCGGTGGCAACCCCGGCTGGCACCCTTTTGCCGCGCCGGTTCCGTTACCGCCGGATCGACCGCACATCTGACCGGACCCAGTTCAATTTCGGTGCCGAATACCGTGCAACCGACGACCTGAAGCTCGGCTTTACAGGGGTCTATTCGAAGGACGAGACGAAATACAACGTCAATCAGCTCGTTTTTGGGAACTTTGCCAAGAGCTCGATCACGCCTGTGACCATCGCTGATGGCGTAGCCAAGGTCGTGAACCTCGCCAATTTCAGCTATGACAACAATCGGCAACTGGAAGTCCGCAACCTGTCCACAGAGGCCTACACCGCCTATGCGCGTTGGAGCCTCTCGCCCAAATGGCTGCTGAATGCCACGTTACACTACACCAAGGGCGACGGCTATCTCACCGAAGAGGCCGCCATCACCGGGGCCAGCGAAGCTTCAGGTACACTGGATACAACTGACCCGGACAACATCAAGTTCACTGTGTCCGGTAACCCCGCCAGCCCCAGCCAGTATGTGTTGTCAAACCTGACCTGGTCCAGCTATCCGAACGGTGCGCAAAACCATCAGGTCACCGATTCCAGTTCAGCTCAGCTCGACCTGAAGTATCAGGCCGACATGGGCATATGGCAAAGCCTCAAGTTCGGCGCCAAGACCAAGACAGAAACGTTTGACCGCTATGTCACCCGTCGGGACTTCTTTGACGACAACTTCAAATACATCCCGCCCTATACAACCGAAACGCCCACGGTGACCAACTTCCTCAATGGCGGCGTTTCGGGCGTGAATACCTGGCTGACACCCGATGTAGACGCCTATCGTGCAAAGCTGGCCGCCGCAGGCGTAACGGTTCCGGCCCTCTATAATCCGCAAAGCTCTTACTCGCTTGAACGGACCATCAACTCGGCCTACGCTCTTGCAGAGTTCTCCGGAGACCTGGGCCCCATCCCGTTCCGCGCCAATGCTGGTGTTCGATATGAGTCAACGGATCAGACTGTGATATCGAACCTCACGGACGGATGCGATTGTGACATCCAGAACAAGATTGGTGAGCTGCGCAGCAACTTCAAGTACAACAACACCCTGCCCAGCATGAACGTCGTTTTCGACCTGACCGACAGGCTGGTTCTGCGGGTAGCGGCGGCCAAAACCCTTGTGCGCCCGATCCTCGACTCCAGTTCCAAACTGAACACCACTCAGTTTGAAGTGAAAGATTCTTCAACCGGCGTTACCACGGTGTTTGTTGATCAGGGCAGCCCCTATCTCAAACCACTGACAGCCAATAACTACGATGTCAGCCTGGAGTGGTATTACAGCAAGAGCGCGGGCTTTAGCCTGGGTGCCTTTGCCAAGGACGTAAAAAACGGGACCTACACCGCTCTGATATGCCCGGCGACGTGGGGTGGCGTAAGCCTCAGGCTCGACGCCTCGACCAATGACTGTATTGGGACGAATAATAAGGAATACGAGATCAAGGTCACTCAGAATGATCCCTCGGTGATCAAGCTGCGCGGCGCAGAAATCAACTGGCAGCAGTCTCTCGACGGTCTTCTGCCTATTGATGGCTTTGGATTCCTGGCGAACTACACCTATGTTGATCCGAAATACTCCAACACCGGTTTCTCATTGCGCAACCTTTCCAAGTACTCAGGCAACCTGACCGGTTACTGGGAAAACGAAAAGATCAGCGCCCGTGTTTCTGCGAATTATCGCAGCGCCTATGAACAAACCAGCGTTGACAGCTTCTTCGCTCGTGAAGGTCACACGATCAAGGCTGGCACGCAGGTCGATTTCTCGGTCGGCTACACGCTTAATCCGCACGTTAGCTTCACTGTGACGGGGTCAAACATCTTCAATAAAAAGGAAGAAGCCTACAAAAACAATGAAAACGTGTGGCAGGAAACGGGCGTGTTTGGCCCAAGTTATCAACTTGCCTTCACTTACAAGATGTAGAACCTGAAAAAAATGTTCTACCCGCAGAAAGCCCTCCCCCTTAACTGGCTTTCTGTTCAACAGGTTCGGAGGAAAGACCGTCGGTCTCCTCCGGACCTGCTTTTCTATCCTGCGGAACAGGGTTGCTCCTGATATAATACCAACGGCCGAAGATGCTGACCGCATCCGGCCGTTGAAAATTCGAGAATTTCTCATATGTATCAACTACATGAGACATTCTCGAACGGAGTACCAAGAGTCATTTCCAATGACCCTTGATATAAGTCGCCTCTCGAAATCTGTTATGCCGAGTTTCATGACCCACCTCACGCGAAGACACCTGATCACGTCATCATGTACACTTGTAGTGGGCGCGGCCCTTTACAGGCAGGCAGAGGCCGCCGTCCCGAACGCCGCCGGCGCCGTCCTGAAACGACTTTTAGGCAAGGACGCTGCGCGCATCCAACTCAGGCTTGATACCTCCGGCGCTTTACCGTGGTACTCAGCTCAGGCGTCTGGTGAGCGACTGACCATTTCAGGCAATTCACCGGTGGCTTTGACGCACGGGGCCTATAGCTACCTCAAGAGCGTAGGCGCGGCCAATCTGAGCTGGGAAGGCCACCGCGTCGCCCTGCCCGCGCGGCTACCGACCGCTAAGGGCGCAAAGGTCGAGAGCCCGTTCGCCCACCGCGTCTATATGAATACGTGCACCTTTGGGTACACGACGCCCTTCTGGGACTGGGCGCGCTGGGAGCGCGAACTGGACTGGATGGCGTTGCACGGCATCGACATGCCGCTGGCCATGGAGGGGCAGGAATATGTCTGGCAGGCCCTGTGGCGCGAGCTGGGTCTCAGCGACGCCGAATTGGCTGACTACTTCTCCGGGCCCGCCTTCACGCCCTGGCACCGGATGGGCAATATCGAAGGCTATCTGGCCCCCTTGCCGCAGGCGTGGATTGAGAAGAAGCACAAACTCCAGGTGCAGATTCTGGGCCGCATGAAAGAGCTGGGCATGACGCCCATCCTGCCGGCCTTTGGTGGCTATGTGCCCAAGGCCTTTGCGCAGAAGCACCCCGAGGCGCGCATCTATCCCATGCGCCCATGGGAAGGCTTCCATGAAACCTACTGGCTCGATCCGGCCGATCCGCTGTTTGCCAAGATCGCCGCACGTTTCATTGCGCTCTACACTGATACCTATGGCGAAGGCCGCTACTATCTGGCCGATTCCTTCAATGAGATGCTACCGCCCATTTCGCACGACGGTTCGGACGTCAAGGCCGCCAAGTACGGCGACTCGACCGCCAATACGAAGGAAACGGAGACCGTCGTCGATCCGGCGGTGAAGGCTGAGCGCCTCGCCGCCTATGGTAAGGCCATCTATGATTCCATACGTCAGGCCCGGCCCGACGCCGTGTGGACCATGCAGGGCTGGCTGTTCGGGGCTGACAAGCACTTCTGGACGCCGGACGCCATCGGGGCCTTCCTGCGCGACGTGCCGCAGGATAGGCTGATGATCCTCGATATCGGCAATGACCGCTATCCCGGCGTCTGGCAATCGAGCAACGCCTTTCAGGGCAAGCCCTGGATTTACGGCTATGTGCACAATTACGGCGCGTCCAACCCCGTCTATGGCGATCTCGGCTTCTACCGCGACGACATCAGGGGCCTTCTGGCGCGCAAGGATACGGGCAATCTGAAGGGGTTCGGCCTGTTCCCCGAAGGCCTGCACAACAACTCGATCGTCTATGAATACGCCTATGATCTGGCCTGGGGTCAGACCGATCAGGCGGTGGCCGAATGGCTCAGCACCTATCTGAAAAGCCGCTATGGTCAGGTGACGCCCGAGCTCGTGGCCGCGTGGAGCACCTATGTCGAGGCAGCGTTTTCGACGCGCTACTGGACGCCGCGCTGGTGGCGCAGCAAGGCCGGCGCCTATCTCCTGTGCAAACGCCCGACGGCGGATATGGTCGAGTTCGAAGGCCATCCGGGCGACCGTAAAAAGCTGCGCTCAGCCGTCACGGCCTTCCTGTCGCTGAAAGGCTTTGAAGGCTCGGCGCTTTATCGCCACGACGTGATTGATGCCGTGCGCCATCTGGTCTCCGAAGAGATCGACGACCGCCTGATCGCTGCCATGAAGGCCTATAAGGCCGGCGATGTGAAAACCGGCGACGCCCTGCGCGAAGAAATCCGCGCGCTGGTCACGCAGATCGACACGCTGATGGGGACGCAGCCCGACACGCTGGCGAGTTGGATCGATGAAGCGCGCGCCTATGGCGATACACCCGAAGAAAAGGCCTACTATGTCCTGAATGCCAAGGCGCAGGTGACGGTCTGGGGTGGTAAGGGCAATCTCAACGACTATGCCTCAAAGGCGTGGCAGGGGCTCTATAAGGACTTCTATCTGCCGCGCTGGATGAAGCTGCTGGCCGCCTTGCGCGCCTCGGCAAGCGGGGGCGCACCCTTCGATCAGAAGGCCTTTACCCGCGACCTGATCGGCTGGGAGCAGGCGTGGGTCAGGGCGGATATCGCCTTCAAGCGCCATGCACCGAAACAGCCGCTCAACGCCGCCCGCGCTCTGGTGGCGCAACTGGGGACCAAGGCATGAGTGCCGCCCGCTACACCGCCCTGGATGTGTTTCGCGGCCTGACGGTCTGCGTCATGATCGTGGTCAACACCTCGCCCGCCGGGGCCGAGCCGTTCGCGCAGCTTCAGCACGCGCAGTGGTTTGGCTTTACCCTGACCGATCTGGTCTTCCCGTCGTTTCTGTTTGCCATCGGCAATTCGATGGTCTTCGCCTTCCGCAAGCCTCTGCCGCAGAAAGAGTTTCTGCTGAAGGTGCTGAAACGCTCAGCCCTGATCTTCCTGCTGGGCTATCTGATGTACTGGTTCCCCTTCGTGCATCAAACGCCGGACGGGGCCTGGGCCTTCAACGACATTGGCCATACGCGCATCATGGGCGTGCTTCAGCGTATCGCGCTCTGTTACCTGTTTGCGTCTTTGGCGGCGCGCTATCTGTCGGTGCGCGGTCTGATGATCCTGAGCGCGGTGCTGCTGTTCGGTTACTGGGGGCTGCTCTACGCCTTCACACCCGCCGCCGACGCGCTCACCATGACCGGTAATCTGGGGGCGAAGATCGACCAGTTCGTGCTGGGGCTCGATCACATGTACCGAGGTGGCGCAAAGGGCTATGAGCCCGAAGGCCTGCTCTCGACCCTGCCCGCCATTGTCAATGTGCTGGCCGGCTATCTGTGTGGCCGTCTGATCCTCGACAGCGAGGACCGTCGGCGCACCGTAATGATCCTCAGCGGGGCCGGGCTGGCGCTGGTCGCGGCGGCTCTGGTGTGGAATTTTGGCTTCCCCTTCTCCAAGCGCCTGTGGACCTCGTCCTTTGCGGTGCTGACCATCGGGCTCGATTGCCTGATCCTGTCCGGCATTATCGCCTATGTCGATCTGGCCAAACGACGCGAGGGTCTGGGCTTCTTTGAGACTTTCGGGCGCAATCCGCTGGTCATCTATCTGTTCTCAGAACTTCTGGTCACCGTCCTGCAAACCTTTAAAAACGCCGACGGCCATGGGCTTTACGACCTGATCGGCCTGCACGTGTTCCAGACGCCGCTGACCGGTTCGTGGGGCGTGCTGGCCTGCGCCCTCTGTTACATGCTGGTCTGCTGGGCTCTGGGCTGGTGGATGGACCGCAAACACCTCATTATCAAACTGTGATCTGGATAACCGGACCGTCCTGTTTCTGTTATAAGCGTGACTATCATGAGCGACATCATCCCTCCCCTCTACTATATCGGCGTTGATGGCGGCGGCACGCGCTGTCGGGCGCGCCTGCGCAACCGCGCCGGTCAGGTGCTGGGCGAAGGCTTTGGCGGGGCGGGCAATATCCGGCTAGGGCTGGGGCTTGTATGGCGCAACATCATGGCCGCCGTCGATGAGGCCCTGTCACAGGCGCAGCTCACCCATGCCGACCTGCCCGACATCCATATCGGGCTGGGGCTGGCCGGGGTCACCTCGGCCACCAGTGCGCAGGTGACCGTCGATGCCGGGCCGGATTTCGGCGCGATCTCGGTGGCCAGCGACGCGCACGCCGCCTGTCTGGGGGCGTTTTCGGGCAAGGACGGGGCCATTCAGATCTGCGGCACGGGCAGCGCGGGCTATATACTCAGCGACGGCGTGGGTCACGGGATCGGCGGCTGGGGCTTCGAAGTCGGTGATGACGGCTCGGCGGCGGGGCTTGGCCGGGCGGCGCTGCGGGCGGCGCTGCGCGGCTTTGACAAGATCGCCCCGGCGACCGACTTCACGCGCGAAATGATCGCCTCCTTTGGCGGGCAGCCCGCCGATGTGATCGCCTTCGTCACCACGGCCACGCCCAGTGATTACGGCGCGATGGCCCCCACCATCATGGCCTATGCCGAAAAGGGTGATCTGGTCGCCACGGCTCTGGTGCGCGCGGTGGCCGAAGATATCGGGCTCTATCTGCGCCGCCTGCACCATCTGGGGGCCAAACGCATCGCGCTTGTCGGCGGTCTGGGTGAGCCGATCCGCCCCTGGCTTTCGACACGCGACGCCGCCCTCCTCAGCGAGCCGGAACAGGACGCCGTCGAAGGGGCGATCCTGCTGGCCAGAGGGGCCAGCAATGGACTGGCCTCGCCCGGCAAGCTCCTCGTCTAACCCGATTTATCGTCCTCCCCGAAACGCCGGACAAAGCGTGTGCCGGCTTCGGCAACTGGGCGCATCCTCTCCAAATTCCGGACTTTTGAGAGGATGCGCCTCTTTTATGATTGCGTGACCGATGACACCCAACCGACGCACCGTAATGGCCAGCCTCCCCGTTATCGGCATGGCCAGCACTCTGGCGGCCCCGGTCGTCGCCGCCACCCCGGCACCAAACAGCCCGCGTCAGCGTCTGCGCCTTGATGACGGCTGGCGCTTTCATTTCGGCCATGCCGAAGATCTGGAGCGCGATTTCGGCTTCGGAGCCAATCAACGCACCCTCGCCAAGCAAGGCCGCAGCGGTGCCAAGCCCGACACGGCCGATTACGACGATTCGACCTGGCGGTCCATCATCCTGCCGCACGACTGGGCGGTCGAGCTGCCCTTCGTCAATAACGAAGACTATCGCCGCAACCCGGCGGATAAGGACGACGAGGACTACGCCGCGGCGCACGGCTACAAGCCCATCGGGCGCAAGTTTCCGGAAACCTCGGTCGGCTGGTATCGCCGCCTGATCACACTGGATAAGGCCGATGCGGGCCGCTGCCTGTGGCTGGAGTTCGACGGCGTGTTCCGCGACGCCACCATCATCTTCAACGGCTATGTCCTTGAGCGTCACGACAGCGGCTATACCTCTTTCCGCGTTGATATTACAGATTTTATCAATACGGACGACACGCCCAATGTGCTGCTGGTGCGCGTTGATGCCTCTTACGGCGAAGGCTGGTTCTACGAAGGCGCCGGCATCTATCGCCATGTGTGGCTGGTCAAGGCCGACCCCGTGCACGTGCCGCAATGGGGTGTGTTTGTGCGGCCGCAGACCAACGGCACGGTCGAAGCCACGGTCGATCTCGTCAACCGCAGCGACACGCCGCGCGTCGCCACGCTCGATGTCACAGCACTGGACAGGGATGGCACAGCGGTCGCCACGACGCGCCAGACGGTCAAGCTGACCGCGCAATCCCCGGCGACCCGCGAGATGCGCCTGACCCTGCCACAGCCGCGCCTGTGGTCCATCGAAAGCCCCTACCTCTACACCCTGCGGGTGGAGGTGACGACGGAGGGAACCCGCGATCTCTATACGCTGCGTTTCGGTCTGCGCGACCTGCGTTTTGATGCCAGGGAAGGCTTCTTCCTCAATGGCAAACCGGTCAAGATCAAGGGCACCAACAACCATCAGGACCATGCCGGGGTAGGCGCGGCCATTCCCGATGCGCTTCAGGTGTGGCGTCTGAAACAGCTTAAGAGTCTGGGCTCCAACGCCTATCGCACCTCGCACAATCCGCCGACGCCGGAACTGCTCGATGCCTGCGATGAACTGGGCCTGCTGGTCATTGATGAGGTGCGGCAGATGACCTCCAGCCGTCAGGGCCTGAGCGAGCTTGAGGCCCTGATCCGCCGCGACCGTAACCACCCCAGCGTCATCCTGTGGTCCATCGGCAATGAGGAACCGCAGCAGATGACGCCGCGCGGCCTGAAGGTCGCCAGAAGCATGGCGCGGCGCATCCGTGAGCTTGACCCGACGCGCAAGGTCAATGCGGCCATGAACAAGGGCTTTGGCGACGGCATTACGACGGCGCTGGACGTCATCGGCTTCAACTATCACGAAGCCCAGATTGAGCCCTTCCGCGCGCGCTTCCCTGACATGCCGATCATCGGCACCGAAACGGCCAGCGCGGTGTCCACCCGTGGCGAATACAAGACCAACGCCAAAAAACAGGTCGTGGCCTCCTACGACACCGAACACCCCTATTGGGGCGCGACGGCGGAAAGCTGGTGGAGCCTCTATAATTCAAAGCCTTACCTGCTGGGCGGTTTCATCTGGACCGGGTTCGACTATCGCGGCGAACCGACGCCCTTTAACTGGTGGCCGTCGGTCGCCTCCAATTTCGGCGTCTTCGACAGTTGCGGCTTCCCCAAGGACATCTATCACTATTACCGCGCCTGGTGGCAGGACGAACCCGTGCTGCACCTGTTGCCGCACTGGAACTGGTCCGAAGGCGAGACGGTTTCAGTCTGGGCCTATTCCAACTGCGATGAGGTTGAACTCTTCCTCAATCGCCAGTCACTGGGCCGTCAGACGATGCGGCGCGACTCGCATCTGGAATGGGCCGTGCCTTTTACGCCCGGCACCCTCACCGCCTATGGCTATAAGGGCGGCAAGGTGGTGATGAAGACCGAGCGCAAGACCGCCGGTGCGCCCCATAGACTGATCCTCAGCGCTGACCGAACGCAACTGAGCGCCGACGGTCAGGACGTGGCCATGATCAGCGTCAGCGCCGTCGACAAGGCTGGTGTGCCCGTGCCGCCGGCTGACGATCTGATCCAGTTTGCTTTGACCGGTCCGGGTCGCCTGATCGGCGTTGGCAACGGCAATCCCAACAGCCACGAACCGGACAAGGCCACTTATCGCCGCTTGTTCAACGGCTATGCGCAGGCCATTGTGCAGACGACCAGGACCGGCGGACGCTTCACGTTTGAGGCCCGTGCCGAGGGCCTGACCGCCGCCACCCTCACCTTTACTTCGCGATAGAGGACGCCATGACCTTTAAACTCAGTACCGCCCTCCTGCTGCTCTCAGCGACGCAGGCCGTTGCCGGTGAGCCGATCAGCACGCGCTTTAATGCCGACCCGTCGCCGCACGTCTTCAATGGCAAGGTCTATCTCTACGCCACGGACGATGCTTCCAACTCCGGCAAATACTGGGATTCGACAAGCTGGCGGCTCTACACCTCAAACGACCTGAAAACCTGGCGCGACGACGGGTCGTTTCTCAGCGTCACCGTTTTCAAATGGGCGCGCCCCGATGCCAAGGCCTGGGCCCCCGAAGCCGCCTATCGCAACGGCAAATACTATTTCTACGCCCCTGTGGGCGGCGATAAGATTGGCGTGGCCGTGGCCGACAGCCCGGCCGGACCGTTCAAGGACGCGCGCAGCGACGCCCTGATCGACAAGGCGCGCGATGCCAATGCCGGGGACGAGCCTATCGACCCGCAGGTGCTGATCGACGATGACGGTCAGGCCTATCTGACCTTTGGCACGCGCGTGCCCAAGATCGCCAAGCTCAATGCCGATATGACCTCGCTGGCCGGCCCCATTGAAAATCTGGTCATCGAGGGCTTTCCGGCAAATGACCCCAAGAAGAAGTACGGCGAGGCCCCCTTCCTGCACAAGCATAAGGGCCTCTATTACTTCAGCTTTTCAACAGGCTGGCCGGGGCAGATCGTCTATGCCACCTCAAAGACGCCAATGGGGCCCTATACCTATCGCGGTGTGATTTTCGACTATCTGAAAATCTCGACCAACCATCAGGCGATTATCACCTTCAAGGGTAAGCCGTGGTTCTTCTATCACGACAACCTGCTACCCGGCGGCGGTGATCACAAGCGCTCCATCGCCATCGAACCGCTGCGTTATAATCGCGATGGCACCATCCGCGAGGTCAAGGTAAAGCCCTGAAGGCCTACTTCAGGGTAAGCACGATCAGCGATCTGGCCGGCTGCGTCAGCACCAGATACCCGTTTTCGAGCCGCGCTCCGTCAAAGGGGTGCGGCTTTACGGTGTCTGCGCGTCCGAAATCATTGTGGGCGTCCATCTCACCCGCCGTCAGTATGTGCGCGCTGAGCGTCTGAACCCGCAGGTCGCGCAGATCAAGGCGCATCTCAACGGCCTCCTGTGGTGACAGATTGCTCAGCGCCACCAGATAGTCGCCGTTGGTCGCGCGCGCCGCCGCCCCGCTGAGCGATGGCATCCAGGTGGTACCGACCTTGATATCCGGGGCCGCCAGCCGCAACGGCAGGGCGGTAGCCTCCTGAAACGGCACGTACATCTGATAGGCGTAATAGGTCGGCGTCAGCACCATCTGCGGCCCGCGCGTCAGAATGAGCGATTGCAGCACATTGACTGTCTGGGCGATATTGGCCATGCGCACGCGGTCGGCGTGACGGATGAAGATGTCGAAATTCACCGCCGCCACCAGAGCGTCACGCAGGCTGTTCTGCTGATAGAGGTGGCCGGGATCGGTGCCCGGCTCAACCGTGTACCAGGTGCCCCATTCGTCGATAAACAGCGCCACCCGTTTTTGCGGATCATGGGCGTCCATCACGCGGGAATGGGCGATAATATAGTCGTCCATTTTCAGAGTCTGAACGAAGGTATCGGCCCAGTCCTGCGCGTCGAAACCCGTGGCGGGCTTTGTCACATCGACATTGCCGGTGGGCGAGGTGTAATAATGGACAGACAGGGCGTCCATATTCTCCAGCGCCTCAGCCATCACGGCGTCGGTCCATTCGGTCAGGCCGTTCTTGGCCCCTACGGCGACGCGGGTTGCCGCCTGACCGGGCTGCGGATGGTAGAAGGCAGTGAAGCGCATGAAGTCGCGCCCGTACTGCTGCGGCGTCATCTTGCCCCCGCAGCCCCAGTATTCATTGCCGATCCCGATGAACCTGACCGGCCACGGCTTATCGCGGCCATTGCGCCGACGCTCCTGCGCCAGCGTGTCCTCACCGTCCGAGGTCAAATATTCGACCCACTGGCGCATCTCGGTCGGGGTGGAAGCCCCGACATTCATCGACACATAGGCGTCGGCCCCGATCTGCTCGACAAAGTCGAAATATTCATGCGTGCCAAAGGCATTGGTTTCCGGCGATCCGGCCCACCAATTGTTCTTGCGCGCCGGGCGTTTGGCCCGCGGGCCGATGCCGTCGCGCCAGTTATATTCATCGGCAAAGCAGCCGCCGGGCCAGCGCACGACCGGCACATGAATGGCTTTCAGCGCGCCTACCACGTCGCTACGGATGCCGCGCACATTGGGGATGCGGCTGTCCGGTCCGACCCAGATGCCCTCATAGATGCCGCGCCCCAGATGCTCGGAAAACTGGCCGAAGATGTAGCGGCTGATGACCGGGCCCGACGGTTCGGCCATTAGCACACCGGAGGCGCGCAGTGGCTCGGCCAACACAGCCCCGGCCAGAAGGCACCCACTCAGGACCATGCCCGCCAGATAGCGCCAGGGGTTCACGCTTACGCTCAGATCGTGTCTCATGCCCCTATCCCGAAAGCAGCGGTAACGCCCAATTTGGCCAACCAATTTGGTAGCCCTGCCGAAAGTGGTCTGTCAATTCAATTTGCGGACACCCTCGCAGCTCACAAAACGGTATTGGAACCAAATCAAAGCTTGAGCGCGCGTCAAAACTCGCCCCAATATACTCAGACTAATAACAAAGCTTTCGGAGGATATTATGCGCATCTCACGTCGGGCCTTTGCCGCCCTTACCGGTTCTTCCCTTGCGGCTGCGGCCAGTGCCGCCCACGCCAAGGGTCTGAGTGCGCTTGACGCCAACGGGCATGTGATCCGCCTCCCCGCACCAGATACACCGGGCTTTCACTATCAGCGGCTGAGCGAAGGCGTGCAGTTTTACCTGAACGGCGTCACCAAGACGGTCCTCTTCTATGGCCCCGCCACGGTGCGCGTGAACGCGCATCTCGGTAAAAACCACTGGACCCACAAAAATATCGTCATCCTCGGCCACCCCAAATCCGTCGCCTTCCAGATCGAAGACGGCAAGACCAAGCTGCGCCTCAAAAGTGCCGCCCTGAGCATCGAGATCGACAAGGCGTCGGGCGCGCTGAGCTTCCTCGCTGCCGATGGCCGCCTCTATACGCGCGAACGCGCCACGTCACCGCAGGCCATTCGACCGGTCTCCTTGCAGGACGCCCCCAGCTATGAGGTTGAAAACAGCTTCACCCTGAAACCCGGCGAAGGCATTTATGGCTTTGGCTATGTCAACGAAGCGATGCTGAACCGCCGCGGTCAGAACCTGCTTCTGGTGCAGACCAATACCGGCATCATCATCCCGGTCATGGTGTCGTCCGAAGGCTACGGCATCCTGTGGGACACCTATTCCAAGATGCGCTTTTCTGACGGCGCAGACGGCGCGACGCTGTGGGCCGAAAGCGCGCCGGGCGGGGTGGATTACTACTTCATGGGCGGCGGCAGCGCCGATAAGGTCATTGCCGCCTACCGCACCCTGACCGGGGCCGCGCCCATGTATCCGAAACAGGCCTTTGGCCTGTTCATGAGCAAGGAGCGCTACAAAACGCAGCAGCGTCTGGTCGAGGTGGCCGAGACCTTCCGCAAGGAGGGCTTCCCGCTCGATTATATCGTGCAGGACTGGCAATACTGGGGCTCAGACAAGGACGGCAGTTGGAGCGGTATGATCTGGGACAAGGAACGCTTCCCCGATCCCGACGGCATGATCCGAAAAATCCATGATCTGCACCTGAAACTGATGATTTCCATCTGGCCATCCATCGGCAATGATACGGCGCTCGCGAAAGAACTCGACAGCTACGGCCTGCGCTTCAAGCCACTGCACTGGATCTCCAAAAAAGCGCGCATCTATGACGCCTTCAGCGCTAAGGGCCGGCAGATCTATTTTAAGTATATCAAGCATGGCTTGCTCGACAAGGGCGTCGATGCCTTGTGGATGGATGGCACCGAGGTCGAGGTGGGTACGGCCTGCTGGAACCCCGCGGAGGTCGAAGCCGATATCAAGAGCCTTGGCGTCAATGCCATGGGCGACTTCACGCGCTACCTCAACCCCTACACCCTGATGACGACGCAGGGGACCTATGACGGACAGCGTGCGACCAGCAACAAGCGCGTCCTGACGCTGACCCGATCGGCCTGGGCCGGGGCGCAGCGTACCGCCGCGACCTCATGGTCCGGTGATATTTTTTCAAACTGGAAAAGCCTCGCCGAACAGATTTCCGGAGGCCTCAACGTCACCATCACCGGCAATCCCTACTGGACGCAGGATACGGGCGGTTTCTTTGTTACCGAATTCCCCGGTGGCGAAAAGAACCCGGCCTATAGAGAGCTGTTCGCCCGCTGGTTCCAGTTTGCTGTGTTCAACCCCCTGATGCGCGTGCACGGCACCAGTATCGAGCGCGAGCCCTATATCTTCAAGACGCTGGACCCCACGGTCTATGCGGCGCTTCTGGAGGCCGTGCATCTGCGCTACCGCCTGCTGCCCTATATCTATAGCCTGAGCTGGCAGGTGACCGCCTCGCACTATACGCTGATGCGCGCCCTGCCGATGGACTTCCCGCACGATCCGAAGGTGTACGACATCAACGACACCTTCATGTTCGGCCCGGCCTGTCTGGTGCAGCCGGTGACGCGCGCCATGTATAATCTTCAGGACCCGCCGGCGACCACCATACCCGCATCGGCACTGCGCACACCCGACGGCCGCCCGGGGCTGGCCGGACAGTATTTTGAAGGCGAGAATTTCGAGACGCCGAAGGGCAAGGTCATCGACGCCAAACTGGATCACACCTGGCCGGGGCCGCCTCTGGCCGAAGCGCCGGGCGGCTTGAGTGGTCTCAACAGCTTTTCCGCCCGCTGGGAAGGGCAGATCATCATCCCGGAAGACGGCACGTTTGAACTGGGGCTGGAAGGTGATGACGGGTATCGCCTGTTTATCGACGGCAAGCTCCTGGTCGAAGACTGGGCGAATGGCGCGGCGCGCTATAAGGGGGCCAAACTGACCCTGAAACAGGGACAGGCCGTCGCGGTCAGGATTGAATATTATCAGGCGACGGGTGGCCGATCCCTGCGTCTGGCGTGGCGCACGCCCGCCGATCTGCGCGCCCTAGCCGAAAGCCGCAAGGTGCGGGACCTCACCATGCGCACCTACCTGCCCGCTTCGACCGGCTGGTTCGACTTTTGGAGCGGCGAAAAGGTCGCGGGCGGTCAGAGCGTGACGCGCGAAACCCCGCTCAATGTGTTTCCGTTCTACATCCGCGAAGGGTCGATCCTGCCTCTGGGGCCGGTCATGCAGTACGCCACCGAGCAACCTGACGCACCCTATGAAGTCCGCATCTATGCCGGGGCCGATGCCACCTTCACGCTCTATGAAGACGACAACGAAACCTATGACTATGAAAAAGGCGCCTACAGCACCTATGCGCTGAACTGGTCGCACGCGACGCAGAGCCTCAGCATCGGTGCCCGCAAAGGCCGCTTCCCCGGCATGGTGCAAAAACGCGAGCTGCGCCTTGTGCTGATCGACGGCCAAAACCCGCCGCGCACCCGCAGCCACTTTTATGACGGGCAAAAGGCCGTTTTGAGCTTTAAAGGTTAAACGAAAGGGGGCACAGGCCCCCTTTCTCAGATCACCCCGTAGATTTTCAGGGCCACACCAAACTGATGGCTGGCCGCTGGCGGAATGTCGACGACCAGACCGTCGGCGCTCTGACGGAAGGTCAGAGGATCGCGGCTGCCCACCACCTCCACGCGCTTGACGCGCTTCTGATCGCGGCCTTGCAACGAGCGGATGGTGACCGCCTGCCCCGGACGGCCCAGCGTGATCGCATAGAGGGCCTTGTCCTTGGTGGTGAAGCGCAGGTCTTCGGCGGTAAAGGGCTTCTGGGCGCTTTCGCCGAACATGCCCGCGCCGACCTGTGTCGGCCCTTCGCCAAACACCCGCCACGGACGCGTGCCGTAAATGGCCTCAGAGAAGCGCGACATCCACGACCCGATGCCTTCGACGATCTTGCGTTCCTCTGAATCAATCGTGCCGTCCGGGCGCACCGGCACACTGAGCAGCAGATTGCCGTTCTTGGAGACGATGTCACACAGACGATGGATGACATCCGCCGCCGGGCGGTACTTCTTTTCGTCGTACAGGCGGCGGTTATAGTGCCACTGCCCGATGCAGGTGCAGGTCTGCCACGGCCGTGCGTCGATACCGGACTTCGAGCCGCGCTCGACATCGGCGACGATACCGCCATTGAAGGGGCCGTGCGGCTTCATGTTGACGACGGCCTCGACCTTGCCGCCATTCCATTTGGCTGAGGCATTGTAGTAGTGGGCGGTGATATCGAGCCCCGCCTGCCCCAGCGGCAGGTCAAAATTGTCGAAATAGACCATGTCCGGGCGATAGCTGTCGATCAGGTCCTTGCAGCGCAGATACCATTGGCGCGTAAAGGCCGGATTGCGCAGCGGCGGCTTTTCGTCCCACACCCGGTCATTCAGCTCGTGCCAGGCATTGGCGGTTGTGATGCTGTCGAAGCCATCAGGAAGCGGCATGACCGCCCCGCCATAAAACTCTTGCGGATCAAGGCCTTCCCACCACTTGCCCTTACCGTCCAGCTTGTTGAGCTTATAGGCGTCATAGCGTTCGCCGCGACGCGGGCCTTCCGGGTCGTAGCCATAGGCCGTCTGGAACCAGTGCCAGGCGTGGGCCGAGTGGTTGGAGACACCAAAGCGCAAGCCCCGCTTACGCGCCGCCTTTTCCCAGATGCCGACAATGTCCTTGCGCGGGCCGATACGCGTCGAGTTCCAGTCATGGAAGCGCGAGGCATACATGTCGAAATTGTCGTGGTGGTTGGCCATCGACATGAAGTATTTGGCCCCGGCGCTGACATAGAGATCAAGCAGCTCATCCGGGTTCCAGTTTTCCGCCTTCCAACGCGGCAGGAGGTCCATAAAGCCTGTATCCGCAGGGTGACCATAGGTTTTCAGGAAGTGCTTATTGGCCCCGCTGCCCTGAAGATACATTTCATGGGCGTACCAGTCGCCCGCTTCCGGCACACACTGCGGCCCCCAGTGCGCCCAGATGCCGAACTTGGCGTCGCGGAACCAGTCCGGCACCTGATACTGGCTTTCCAGAGACGCCCACTGCGGCTTGAACGGCCCGTCGGCAAGGGTGTCAAAGCCCGGTTCGACCAGCTCCGCCGCCCCGGCGGGCATGGCCGAGGCCAGCGCCAGACCGGCCGTACCCCGGAACCATTCGCGTTTCGTCACCTTCATAGCGTCACCCTGGTTTGTTTTATCTGGAAAATGGTTGGTTATATTCAAACCCTAATTTGTAGGACTTTTTTGACAAGCCCGAACTCAGGCGACACACGTCCATTGCGCATAAAAAAAAAGCAGTGTGGCCGAGGACCACACTGCGCACAGTCAGTTAGACATTGCACCGATAGGAGGGGAGTGAACCTAGAGCATTCGTCGGTTAAGTTGAGCCGCCGAATGGCTCTAGGTTTTGTTTTATCGCGCAATTTTTCCGAAAAGTGGTGCCCACTTTATCGGCTTACGCTCTAGAAGGTCGCACGCACCGTTGCCGTGATCGTGCGGCCATCATAGTCGATCTGACGGATCATACGTTCGTCACCCTGGTATTCCTTACGGTAGGAATTGGTCAGGTTGTACGCATCCAGCGACACCGTTATGCGATCGCTGACATTGTAGGACGCCGACATATCGAGCTGACCACGGGCCGCCGCGTTACGGGCAGCGCCGTAATAGGTGCCCTGACCGTCGAGATTGTACTCCGAACGCCAGTTGTAAACCGCGCGCACCCCGAATTTCGGCGTCTCATAGTAGAGGATCGCATTGTAGTTGAACTTCGAAATGCCGGGGAACGGCACTGCCGCTGCACCTTTGCCCCTCTGCTTGGCCTGGGTAAAGGCATAGTTCAGAGAGCCCCCGAAATTCTTCCAGAAGCCCGGAAGGAAATCGAAGTTTTGCTGGATGTTGAACTCCAGACCACTGACATAGGTGGGGTCCGATACATTGTACTGACCCGATCCGATCACGTTATAGCTGGTGGGCACACCATTAACGACGGTCGATGCACTCGGCGCACTGCAACGTGTACCATCCCACGTCAGAGGACCAAAACCCCAGCCACCGCCGTCTGCCGGACAGATGATCGACAGATCAGCAATACTAGCAATACGGTTGGACAACTTCTTGCGGAAGTAGGCGACCGAGATCAAACCGTTCGGACGGTTATACCATTCCCACGACAGGTCGTAGGAATCTGCCGTGTACGGCTTCAGACGATTGCCTGCAAAATTGACCGTTACATCAATTATACTGTTCGTTCCTGACGACTGGTTGTTTGTCGCATAGGAATAGGTCTGGACCGGGCTGCTGGTGCGCGGATCAGGACGGACGTAGGTCTTGTAGTAGGCCGCACGCACGACCATGTCGTCACGCACGTCATAGACCGCAATCGCCGACGGCAGAAGGTGGTCGTAGCTGCTCTTGTAGGTGTTCCAGGTATAGTCAGCCAGAGCACCGACACCGCCATTGCTGGTCACACGCGCAGTGCGATCAAGCGTCTGAGCGGTGTAGTCCGTGGTTTCACTGCGCACACCGATATTCCCGCGCAGACGACGACCCAGCACTTGGGTGTCGAACTTGGCCTGCACATAGGCCTCCAGCAACTCATTGGTGATTTCAAAGTTGCTGCCGCTGAAGCCACCATCGGCGTAGAAGATGTTAAAACCAAGTTCAGACAGGCCACCGTTCGCGTATTGCTTGACCGGGGTGATGGCTGACAGGAAGGGTTTCGGGTCGATCACGTACCAGTTGCTGTTGATGTTGGCATTGCCTTCCATAAAGTCGTCGGCTGAGGGTGACTTGATCAGCATGGAAGAGGTCACGTTCTGGGACTGAATCCCATAGACCATGTTGCGCACACCCGACATCTTATAGGTGTTTTTCTCCTTACGCACGCCGGCGGCTATGTTCGAGAGCGGGCCAAAGTCGAGCGTACGATCGACGTCGAATTGCAAGGACTCAACCGTCTTGTCCGCATAGCGGTGCGTGCCAGCCACGTGGAGGATGTAACGGCTGTCGGCCGAGAACAGGTCCGTGGGCGCGCTCGAGGTCCAGTTCCAATAACCTGCTTTATAGTCATTAACAGACGGAGCCTGGTAAAAGGGCATCGCAAAGATGGCATTCTGCGGTTGCGGCGAAACCACCTGCGAATAGCCGTCCAGATCCCCGAACCCTGTATTCAGCGTCCGTGTCAGGGTGTTTGCACCACCTTCTTTAGTGTTACCGATGGTTCTCAGGTCGGCTTCGGTTTCCAGCGAGCGGTTAGATGACTTGGTCAGCGTCAGAACCGTTGAGAGCTTCCACTTCTCGTTGGTCCAATCGGCATTGGCTACGATACCTTCTGCTGCCTGACGCTGCGAGAACATACGCGTCGAGGCCTTGGCATCGAAGTTCGTCACCTGCGTTTTTTCCATCACCGCATAGCCATTGCTCATGACCACGGGGGTGCTCAGACCGGTAACGATGGAATAGGGGGTTGAGCTGCTGGTTGCCGTAGCATTCAGCATATAGGGTTCATTCAACTGCCAGTATTGAACCGTATCGGGCAGGTCGCGTTCGCTGTAATAGCCAACAACACCCACTTTCAGGTTCTCATTGACGCGCCATTCCGCACCACCCGAACCGGTGATCAGCGTTCCCACGTTCATGCGGGTATATTGACGCATCAGGCCCAGCGACCAGACCCCACCCTGCGCCAGCGAACCGACGTTAGACGGCGCGGTATATCCGTCGGTGCCCAAAACGGCCGACAGACCGCAGGTCTGGTCCGTGGCGCAGGTCGTCGCCGAAGATGAATAATAGGCACCATACTTGTCCGCGAACTGCTGCTTGGTCAGGCCGGAGTTCAGCAGCCCCAGACGGCTGTAACCGTTAAAGCGCAGGGTATCACGACGGAAATTTTCCTTACGGATCGCCAGAACGCCAAAGACCGCGAAGTCGCTGTTGATGTGCTTGTTGTAACCGAAGGTCGCCGACGGGGCCCCAAGGCCACCCAGCGAGTTACGCTCATAGGAGCCCTTTACAAAGCCACCGTCCTTGCGTGACAGGGCCGGGGCGATCTGCATGTCAATGTTGCCCGAAAGGCCGCCCGACTGGCTGTTAGCCATCGGGGACTTCTGGACAGAGAAGGCTGAGAAAATATCCGAGTTAAACGCGCCCATCGGCGTGCCGTCGGCGCCACCGGTCGTTTCGAGATAGGGCGGATCGGCAAAGGCCTGACCGTTCAGGGTCGTGCGCGCGTAATAGCCCGGCATACCGCGAAGACCGATATTGGCGTTACGGCCTTCGGATTCCCGGTTGATCTGAATGCCCGGAATGCGTTGCAGGGCTTCACCCACGTTCAGGTCCGGGAACCGCCCAAGACCGTCCGAGGAGATACCATCGCTGATTTCAATATTGTTGCGCTTGGCGCGCACGGCGTCGGCCACGCTGCGCTTAAAGCCTGTGACGACGACCTCGGTGACGTCGCCGCCGGCCGCCGGCTTGGCGTCCTGCGCATAAGCCGTTGCACCCATGCTCATCAGGACGGTTGCGCCCAATAGCGCCGACCGGAACCCGGTTCCCCTGAGTTTCGCGCCCTCTTTCATTCTACGTTCCTCCTGTTACCGCCCTTACCCGGAAGCTGATATCTGTTGATCCCGGAGGGCTTAAACCCCTTTGCCTATCCCTCGCAGATGGGTGCATTGACACCTAACCTCTGGATGGCCTTATCCGATCGACGCTAATGATCAGCGTCGCGGACCCGAAATGAGCTTGAAATCTTTTTCCTGGGTTTGGGCTTGTGCCCGTTTGTTCTGGCCTAAGGAGAGTTGCTATCTGTTTCTTGCCACTTCCTGAGACTGCGGGAAGGGTAAGATCACGGCTGCGGAATGTCAATTCCGCGAAATTCCAGTAATAGAATTTTTGTTCTAAAAATGCGCCCCGGAGTAGAGGTCCAGGACGCTTAAAGCTTCGCAACCCTATAGAATTAAACCAATTTGCTTTATTTATTAAGTGCGAGCCGAAATTTGGCCTGACAAATTTTACGCAAAATGTGACCAAAAAACCACGAAACTCTTTCCAAAAAAAGCGCTTCACGGGTTAATTGGTATGACCATTTTGTTTCAAATCGCGTGCGATTCGAATGCCCTGATCGAAATTGATAGCCGAGGGGCGATCCTTAAAGCGCACGTGCGGGCGAAGAAACACTGCCCCATAGACCCAGGAACCACCCCGCAGGACGCGTTGCCGACAGTCTTCCGGGCGGGGTGAGGTCCCTTCCTTTCTCACAACCGTATCAGCCTCGCTCCAGCAATCCTCTACCCATTCCAGAGCATTGCCGAACATGTCATAGAGCCCAAAGCCATTCGCCGGCCGTGTCCCCACGGGCTCGGTCTTCTCGCGCGGTGCAAACACCGCTTGCGTCGCGTCTAAATCTTTAGCTGGCTTAGCGGAGACCGGTTGACCGGCACGCGCTGCGTACTCCCATTCGGCGTCGCTAAGCAGCCGATAGGTGTGACCTGTCCTGGCGCTCAACCAGCGGACATAGGTTTGCGCATCGTTCCACGAAATATTGATAACCGGACGCCTTTCACGTCCCCACCCCAGATCGCTGATCCGTGTGCAGGCTCTGGCGGCTACGCACGCATCATATTCGCGAAACGTGATTTCAAAGCGCCCGACCGCCACAGACTGTATCTCGACCTCTATGGGCGCCGGTTTCTTGTCGCCGTTTGGAGCCTGGCGCGTAAGCCGACCGGCCGGGATCACGACCATTTGCGGGCAGACATCGGCGCAATCACTGAACACATCTCCGGGCTTCAGGCCTTCTGACCCCGTCGCCGCAACCGCAACCGTCATACCTGTCATACCTACCCCGCCTGCGCAGGCAAAAAACAAGGCTGACAAACCCACCACTTTAAGGAGGTCGAACATACGCGTTTCCTCTTGGATTAGGCTGTTTTCTTCAGGGCTTGCGGGGCGGTCAGAAGTGCGCATGTTCCACCTTGCGCAGACGTTTTTCCGGCACCGTCAGGCTGCCTGTTGTTGCAAAATCAGTGACATTATTCAGGACGAACCGCGTTTTCTGATCCGGAAGTCGCAGCGCGTTCAGGTGCACACCCGCAACATTTTGCATCCAAAACGCGGGGCGGGCGTCTGAAGTCTGGAGATCAAAAGAGAGATTGCTGAAGACCAGTCGCCGCGCGTTACGCACAAAGAAACCGTGGGCAGGCAGGTGGCCGAACATGGTGGGCTCCGGATACCCGGCTTCGTTTTGCGGCGGCACGATTGAAGCCAGAGCTTCGTCGCCACCGCCTTCTTGTTCAAAATGGCACTGACTGATCTGCACGTCCTCCACCGGGTGCCCCTCAACACCAGCTATGATCGACGGCATCCGATTGGCACCCGATGAGGTGATGTTGGTAATCAGAACGCGGCGCAGGGTCCCCACAGGCAGTGAGGCCGGTCCGCGCATCCGCCGACCAAGCCTCAGGAAGATCGGCGAGGTCGTGACGTCACGCATGGTGATATTGCTGATCGTGATGTCTTCCAGCCGCGCTCCATCCACCGTTTCCAGCGCCAGCCCGCGACATTTGTCGAAGACGCAGTTCGTAATGGTGATGTTACGGAACCCGCCATTGGACTCTGTGCCGAACTTGATGCGACCGTGCGACCCGCGTGGCGCAAACGGATAGACCTTCCACGTCCCGTCCAGCACCGAGCCGATTTCATAGCTGCCGGACACATAGCAGTTATCAATCGTCACGTTTTCGGTTGCACGCGCATAGCCCAGCGCAAAAGACGATTTGGGACAGATAGCATCATCCCAAGGCGCGTTGATGGTGCAGTTACTGACCCTGACGTTGCGGCAGCAATCAATGTCCAGCCCGTCGCGATTGGTGTCGATCAGCAGGTTGTCGATGGTCAGATTGTCCACGCCCGTCGCCAGCAGGGCAAACCACCCGGCTTGCAACATGCGAAAATCGCGCAGCAAGACATTGCGGCACAGTTTCAGGGCAATGGATTTATCACCGACACCGGGCCGGCCAGAAATCGGCATATCGAAGTCGTAGTCGTGACCGCGTCCCAGCCCCTTCCCCCAGATCAGGCCGGGCCCTTCGATGGCAATATCGCTCAGACCCTCCCCCCAGATCAGACTGTTGCGCCAGTGGCTGTGCCCATGATCCTGATAGTTACGATAGCTTTCGGGCAGTTCGACGTCCTGATCATAGCCGCCCGTTGCCAACCCCTCCTTTGGTGTGGGGGCGGCCAGAATGACCGCGCCGGCATCAAGATACAGGCGAATGCGGCTTTTCAGGCGGATCGTGTAGCACGCATAGGTGCCCGCCGGAAAATAGAGGGTTCCGCCACCTTGGGCCGCAAGTTGCTCAATGGCGGCATTGATGGCAGGACTGTCGATGGTCACGCCGTCACCCCGCGCGCCACAATGGCGGACATTCAGGCCAAAGGGCGTATCAGGAGCAGCGGGACCGGCCCATGAGATATCAGGCACGGTCAGGCAGGCCAGCGTGGCGGGCAGCGTAGTCAGAAACTGCCTGCGTCCCAAGTGTTTCATATGGGTCTGATTCATGGCTGGCTTTTCGTTGGAAAAAGATGTGGCTTGGACAATCCGGTTCTAGGTCATTATGTTTTTTGGCAGAAACATAATGACCTAGATTTTTTAGTCCCTCGCCGGGCGGTGGCTCCGCCACCTTGGCCGCCGCCGCAATGGCGGCTTGAGCGGAATGATTCCATCAGAAATCATACCGCTCTAACAGAGCAGGCTCGGGCGCTTACGGCACAACACCATAGAATTTGTCGGCCCCATCGAGCTTCACCTCGGCATAGTCGAGCACCACGCCGGGATCGAGCGGCCAGACTTTCAGTGTATGCACCCCAGCCTCCAGCTTTTTGAAGCCTTGTGTCTGAATGGCCTTGTTGGTCAGGACATTGCCGCGCCAGACATCGCTGCGGCCCACGGTCGCAAAGTCCATCACCTGCACCGGGCCGTCATCCAGTTGCACCGCGACCTTAAGGCCTGTGCTCGGGTTCAGCGCATGGACCGGCAGGGCCACGACGCTCAAAGTGCCGCCTACCGCGCTATAGGTGGTAAAACTATAGGTCAGGGGCGTGCCCGCAGGCGTCGCGCGCGTGGGCAGGGTCAGGCGTGAGCGCAGGCTGTTGCCGGAATGGCCAAGGCCCTCCAGCCGCTCCCATTCGTCACCGCTCTGTGTAGCCAGCGGAATGATCACCCGGCGGTCGTTTTCGATAAACGCCGTCTGGGCCGGGGCGGGCAGCAGCTTGGTATAGACGCGCACCGTCTTGCCGCCACAGGCGATGTCGATGGGTCCGGTGGCCGCCCCGCCGTCATAGGAGACGGTCAGGCGTTGCTCAAAACCGTTGCCGGTCGCCAGACGCCCGCTCGTATCGGAAACCTTCAGGCTGTCACCCGTGACCTTCAACGACCAGTCGCGGGCCTCTGTATCGCGGCTGAAGAGTTCGATGACGCGGCTGCGCGGCTGACCCGTCACAAAGGTCAGAGCGTTTTCGTCGTTCCACCAGCCGCCGGACACCGCCGCCGCACAGCCCTTTTCCGGCGACACCGACCATTGCGGCCAGGTGGGTTCCAGGAACACCGGCAACTTGCGTGGGGCCATGTCCATCATATGGTTCCACTTACCGTTTTCCAGCCCATTATAGGCAGCCGTATCGGCGACCAGCGCCTGATGCGCCGCCTTGGCTTTCGCCACATAAGCGTTGGCGCTGGCGCGGCCCTGACGGGCATAGAGGTTAGCCAGATCGAGATTCAGTTTGCGGCTGTTGAGATTGGCCGCGCCGCGCACCGGATAGAGGATCATCTCGAAAAAGGCCGACTGACGGTCAGCGGGTAGAGTCTTCGCCACCGCCTCGGCGCGCGCCGCCAGATCAGCATAGGCCTTCAGCCGCGCTTGCGCCTTTTCGCCATCGGGCTTGACGAAATCGCTCTCCGTCACCGGCGTTACCGGCTCGGTTTCGGAAAAGCCCATATATTCGGGCTTCCGTTCAAAGGCGAGGTCGTAATAACCCATCATCAGGTCGGCAATCTCTGAGGCCTTGTCGGCCCCAAACTGCTCCGCCGCCCATTTCGTCAGGTGATCGCGCGGGGCCTCGGCAAAGCGGTCCGCATCGAAGGCCAGATCGAGGAAATATTCCGTCAGATACTCGATCGGCTTGATGTCGCCGACATTGACGATCCAGATGCGCCGGGCGTCCAGCGCATAGGATTTCTGCATTTCGGCATGGATCAGCGCCGGGTGCGTTGTCCCCAGCCACAGATAGTCGTGCGGACGTCCCCAGTAGGACAGGTGGTAATAGACGCCGGACCCGCCGGACCGCTTGCGCTCCTCCGGATTGCTCAGGCGGCGCACATAGCCATAATTGTCGTCTGCCCACATCAGGGTCACGTCGTCGGGCAGTTTCAGCCCGGCATCATAGGCCTCCTGAAGCTCATGATAGAGGACATAGGCCTGCGGCACCGTTTCCGGCGCCTTGCCGAAGGTCGAGCGGATCAGGTCGCGTTGCAGGCCGATGACCGACTGAAGCACGTCCTTGCGCGCCTCAAGCGTATCCGCGCCCTGCATGGGGCCGTCATGGATACCACGTAAGCCGACCGTATAGATGTTTTCGTCGCGAGCCGTCTCCCTCAGGCGCGTGCGCCAGTAGTCGAGGATCTTGTCGCGGTTGACCTTAAAATTGAAGGGACCGCTGCGCGCCTCATCCCATTCGCGCAGATTGTTGCGCGCCATCGGCTCAGCGTGCGAGGTGCCCATGACAATCGCGTAGTCGTCGGCCAGCTTGGGATTGGCCTTATTACCATAGAACTGCACGGTGTTGATGTGCATGGCCGGCCACAGCGTATTGGCCTTCAATCGCCACATCAGCTCAAAAACACGCCTATAGGTCTTGGGCCCGATATTGCCGACTTCCGGCTCCAGCGTCTTGCCCGCCCACGGTTCAAGGCCCCAGTCCTCGTCATTGAGGAAGATGCCGCGATACTGCACCGATGGGGCCTTCGACAGACGCGGCGCGCCGTCGATGGCGAGGCGGCTGACGCGGCGTGGCTTGACATCCGCCCACCATTCCCAGGGCGACACGCCCAGCTCACGCGACAGGTCGGTCACGCCATAGACGGTGCCGCGCCGGTCGGAGCCATATATCAGCACATAGGTCTTGCCCTGATGCGCAAAGGCCACCCGACCATAGCGCTCCCACTGACCTTTCAGCGCGAGCGGATCAACGCCCGCCGCCTTGGCCAGTTGCGTGACGACCGGCGCATCAAAACGACCGATAACGACGCAGACCTGCGCACAGTCAGAGAGGCGTTGCGACACCTTTGCCGTCTGACCCGTCAGGGCCTTCAGATCGTCCGACAGCATCTGCGCCGCCAGAGACACGGTTGCGTTCTTGTCGTGCACGATGCTGAGCGGCTGCGTACCGTCATAAAGGGTGGTCTCTGCCGCCGCGGCCGCGCCCGAACAGGCCAGCAGCAGGGTCGAAAAAAGCCAGACTCGTGACATGGGGTTTCCTCTGTTTAATTCGTCTTTTCAATGGCCGTCAGGCGGAAGCGATAGCTGACCGGTTGAAGCGGGATGCGGTATTTGATCAGCGGGCGTCCAATACTGTTCCAGCCGGTGTCGCCGCCCACGCCGGCCTGAGCGATATCGACCAGCAGCGAACCGTCACCACGCGGCGCAATATCTGAGGACTTCCAGGTGCCTTGCGGGCGCATATAGAGGTCCTCATAGGGGAACGGCAGGGCATTGACCGACAGGGGCTGCGCCCCGCTGACGCGGACACCAAAGCCCGACGCATCAGACAGGCTTAACCAGCGCACATCGGTCTTGTTGCCCGATTCCTGCGGGCGGGCATAGTCGTGATACTGCGCCCGCACGGACCCGTTATAAAGCCCCAGCGCCGAGCCCGTCTTGCGGTCAGAATAGCTTTCCCACGGCCCGCGCCCGTACCAGTTCAGCCCGTCCAGCGCCGCGTCGAAATTGAAGCGCAGGCCGACGCGCAGCGGGTCAGGCAGATCGTCTTTCAACGGCACAAAGTCAGCGATGACATCGACCCGACCGTCGGCGGCCATCTGGTAGGTGATGTCAAAGCGCCCGCCGCCTTCACCCAGCGCATAGCGCACCTTGATGCGGTCGGGGCCACTGTCGATACCCAGCAGACGCCGTGTGGTTGAATAGTGCTTCCAGTCAGCGTGACTTTTGGCGAGGCCGATGCCGACATCATTATCGGTCAGGCCGCGCCAGAAGTTGGGCGTCCCGCCGCTGAGAAGGCGCTGGCCCCCCTCTTCGTAACGCATCTGGCCCGTGCGCAGGTCCACCGTCAACTGACGGGCGGCGGCCTTAAGCGACAGAGCCTCAGACGTGCGCGACACCTGGACGCCACCCGCCGCTAACAACGGCAGGGCTGTGCCTGGACGCAGGATAAACTGACCGAAGGCCAGTTCGGTGCCGCCCGGCACGCCTTTGATCGCACCCTCTCGCGAAACCGCGCGCAGGCTCAGGATGGCTTCACCGTCGGCGGGCAGGTCAGGCAGGTTGAGCGCCAGTGGCTTCGTCTCGCCCGCCCTGACCACAGGTGTCGGCAGCGTGCCGCTGGCCTGAACACGACCATCCACGGCCAGCGCCCAACGCAGCTCATAGCCCGATAAATCTATGAAATCGTGACGGTTCTCAACAAAAATCGTGCCGGCCGCGTCGCGGCTAAAGGCCAGCGGGGCCTGAACGTAGCGCAATTCGTAATATTCGGGGTCCGGGTCGCGGTCGGCCTTGATCACACCGTCGCCGATGACGCTGTTGTCACCGTGCTTCGGATTAAGGTCGAAACCCGACGCCCAATAGGTGCGACCCTTGGCGTCTTTGGCATAGACGTACTGATCGACCCAGTCCCAGACAAAGCCCCCCTGAAGCTTTTTGTGCGCGCGGATCGTTTCCCAGTAGTCGGCAAAGTTACCCAGACTGTTGCCCATGGCGTGGGCGTACTCCGTCTGGATCATCGGCTGGGTGAATTGCGGGTCTTCGGCATAGTCGCGCATCCGGTCGATATCGTCATACATCGGCGCGTAGATATCGACATAGGCATTGGGCCTGTGCTCTTCGGTCAGGGCGCTATAGCCGAGGAAGGAGATCAGGCGCGTCGGATCGTTCTGGCGCACCCATTTCGCCGCGGCCTCGAAATTGGGACCAACCCCCGTTTCATTGCCCAGCGACCAGAAGATGATCGAGGGGTGGTTTTTATCGCGTTCGACCATACGGCTCACACGATCGAGATGCGCGGCGGCCCAGTGCGGCTTGTAGCCCAGTTGCACGCTGACATTGCCCGTATCGCGACCCAGCGTCATATATTCATGGCTCTCGATATTGGCCTCATCCATGATGTAGAGGCCGTATTCGTCGGCGAGGTCGTAGATGTACGGGTCGTTGGGATAGTGCGAGGTGCGCAGCGCATTGACATTGGCCTGCTTCATCAACTCGACATCCTTGCGCATCAGCTCCGGCGTCATGACGCGGTAGGTCTTGGGGTCGTGCTCGTGGCGATTGACGCCCTTGATCAGGATGCGTTTGCCATTGACCTGCACCTCGCCATTGCGGATTTCCACCGTGCGGAAACCCATCTTTTTCGAGGTGGCCGAAATCAGATTGCCCCTGGCGTCGGTGACCTCGATCACCAGCCGGTAGAGGTTGGGCGTTTCCGCCGTCCACGCCTTGACGCCCTTGAGCGTGCCGCTCAGTTGCGCCGGCTTGCCGACACTGGCCTTGCCTGAGGTTTTCAGCACCTGCGTCTCGCCGTCATAGACGGTGGCGGTCACTGTGGCCGCACCCTTCTGACCGGCCAGTTCGGCCTCCAGCGCAAAGATGCCGTCCGTATAGGTCTTGTCCAGCGTCGCGCGGACGGTGAAATCGCGCAGGCGCGTCTTTGGTTCGGCATAGAGATAGACCGAGCGCTCAATGCCCGACAGCCGCCAGAAATCCTGATCCTCCAGATAGGAGCCGTCGGCGTAGCGGTAGATTTCCAACGCGATCTCATTGTGACCGGGTTTGAGGAATTGGGTGACGTTGAATTCGGACGGCAGCTTGGAGTCTTCCGAATAGCCGACCTTCTCGCCATTGACCCAGATGTAGTAAGCCGCGCCTGCCGCCCCGATATGCAGAAACACGTCCTGACCGGCCCAGTCCGCCGCGACGGTAAAGCTGCGCTTGTACGACCCCACCTCGATCATATCGTGCGGGATGAAGGGCTCATTGGCCGGGAAGGGGTATTTGATGTTCCAGAATTCCGGCAGACCGAACTTGCCGTCGCCCTGCGCCTGAATCATGCCGGGGACCTGAATTGTGTCCCAGCCGCTGAGGTTCGCACCGGTCTTATAGAAGTCCTTGGGGCGGTTATCGACGCCTTTGGAGAATTTGAAATCCCAGGTGCCATCCAGCGACAGGAAGCGCTTTGAGGCCGCCTTGTCGCCCTTCAACGCCAGATCACGGCTCTCAAAATTGAAGAAGGTTGCCTTCATCGGCTCGCGGTTCACCGCCACCACCTCAGGCTGCTCCCACTCGGCTGTCCCCTGCGTTGAGATCGTTTGTGCAAACGATGGCACAGGCGCAAGCATCGCCAGCCCGGTGAGAACCGAGGCCAGCGCGTAGGGACGATAAGACATGGTGTTTCCTGTGGTTGAGACGCCGAAAGACGCCTGAAAGCCAATTACTGAATGCAGGTTTGGGGCGGTCCCGCGATGAACTCGATCTCGGCCACCTGCGCCTTCGCCTTTCCGGCCATGTGCAGCCGGTAGCGGGCATAGGCAGCGGTTTTGAGATCGAACACGCGCGTCATGTGCGGACGATCAAAGACCTCCCCCTTGCGGCGGTCCAGTTCGCGCCAGCGCTTCCCGTCCCAACCTTCCAGTTTCCACCCCGAAGGCATCGGCCCCTCTGCGCCAACGCTGACGCTATAGGCCTTAAGACAGACCGGTTCGGGCCGCTCAAACGTGGCGCTGTCTCCCGGCCCTGCGGTCCAGGTCGTCGAGGTCTTGCCATCCACAAGCGCAGGCACCGAGGCCTTAACCCCCACGACCGCCCCGTCATAGACCCACTGACCGGCGGTGTCGCTCATGGTGAAGGCCAGTTGCCCGCCATCCCGGATTTGCGCCTGAGTCACATAGGGCGTGTCGAGCGGCTGCCCATTCAGCGTCACCGCGGCGATATAGGGGCGGTCCGCCCCGGCATTTGCGGCAGTGATCTCGAAGGTCTTCCCATTCTCAAGATGCAGGACGCTGCGCGCATGACGCGGCCCGTGCAGATAGTAGCGGTCGGTCGTCAGCTTCGGAAACAGACCCAGACGGTTGAAGACGTAGTTGGAACTCATCGCGCCGGCGTCTTCATCACCGGGATAGGCCGTATCTGTGAAATATTTGAACGTATCGCGCGCCCAGTAGGACGACTGATCGGTGCGCCCGATAGCGTGGAACAGCCACGGTGTCGAAAAGGACGGCTCATTGGTAATGTCGATCAGATGCGCGCTCAGGGCATATTGCAAGCGCTCGTTAAAGCGCACGCGGCCGCCCATCGCCTCGATCAGGCCATCGAGATCATGCAACACGCCGTAAGAATAGATCCACGCCGTGCCTTCGTAATAGCCGACATTGTTGTGGACCTTACCGTCCCAGCCCAGCTTCGGGTCAATGTCCTGAAACCTGCCGTCCGGATAGCGCGGCATCAGGAAGCCACTGAAACCGTCGCTTTGCGTGGCCGGGTTCCAGATTTTTTTCCAGTTGGCCGAGCGCTTGAGGAGCGTCTGTGCTTCCTGCGTGTGACCGGTCTTTTGCGCCATCTGCGCCGCATAGTAGTCGTTCAGCGCAAAGCCCAGCGTCGATGAACCGGACTTGGCGCGCTGATTGTTTGGTTCGGGGCTGAGATCGCCCACCCCGAAATAGCCGTCGCTCAGATAGCGCGGGCGGCGACGCTCAAAAGCGTTGAAATGCGTAACGCGCCAGGCCTGCGACCAGTCCACGCCGTCTGCGCCACGGATCAGCGCCTCACCCAGCACATTATCCACCTCATCGCCGCCTTGCCCCACATGGTAGTTCTGGCCGCCGATGATGGCCGTATCCGCCGCGCCGAACTTGTCAAACGTATGGATGAGGCTGTTGAGGTTGGAAGTGTAATCCTTGGGCGAAATCAGCGACATCAGCGGGAACAGGGTGCGGTAGGTGTCCCACAGCGTATAGTGATCGTCCCAGTTGGGCCGAGTGAGCTGGGCCCTGGGCTGATCCAGCGAGCGGTCGCGCGGCTGAATCGAGGCGTGATAAAGCGCGGTATAGAAGCGCCGCGTCTGGGCCTCGGTCAGACCCGACACGTCTATTTTCGACAGTTGGGCATTCCACGCGGCTTGCGTGTGTTGCCGCACAGCCTCGAAGTCCCAACCCGCAATCTCCTGATCAAGAAGCGCCTCAGCGGTCTCCGAGCTGGTGAAGGAAACGGCCAGCTTGACGAGAACCGGCTTTGACGGGTCGCCCTTGAAAGTCAGCCACGCCCCCAGCCGCTCATCCGGACCGGTCCGGCCTTCATTCGCGCCCGGTTTCGCTGTGGCTTTGTCGAAAATGCCCCAGCGCGTGGGCGTCTGGCTCAGCTTGGCGACAAACCAGATGTCGATCAAGGCCGGGTTCCAGTATCCCTTGGCCTTTACATGACCGACAATCTTGCCGCTTTCCGGATAGTACTTGACCTCGGCCGCTTCAGAGGCAACCAGCCCGCCGACCTTGCGCGTCACATCGATGACGAGCTGCGCCTCTTCGGTTTGCGGATAGGTCAGACGGTAGAGAGCCGAATAGTGGGCGGGGGTAATTTCAACGCGCGTCTTATATCGCACCAGATCGACCGCGTAATAATCCGCTGCCATCTCGACATTGGCCTTGTCCGACAGATGGTCGGGCTCGTTGAAGACAGGGGCGCCGACCTGAGGCGACAGCAAAAATGTGCCGTAAGTGGTCA
Organism: Asticcacaulis excentricus; assembly: GCF_003966695.1. Classification (NCBI taxonomy): domain Bacteria; kingdom Pseudomonadati; phylum Pseudomonadota; class Alphaproteobacteria; order Caulobacterales; family Caulobacteraceae; genus Asticcacaulis; species Asticcacaulis excentricus. The sequence goes on along the minus strand of NZ_AP018829.1, from coordinate 24,645 downwards.
CGCCGCCTGAGCCCTGCGTGTGCAATTGACCAAAGCCGCTGATCTTTTCGGCCGGATTATAGCCGGAATTATTGGGATTGAGCGTTTCCGGCGACGGGTGGATGGAGCCATTCGGACGCGCCGGACCGGGGATGGTGTCGCCCTCATTGTCATTGCCAAGGCCGATACGCAGATCCGGCAATTTATACAGATTCGAGTCCGCAAACACCTGAAGCGGTGCACAGACAAGCACCCCTGCCAGCAAGGTGATGCGCAAAGTCACTGTCATTTTGCCTCGTCCTGTTGTTTCTGCGAACTTCGGTCGATCCGATTATCGAAACCGGGGCGACCGCGCCGTTATTATGTGCCATCCTTTTTGAGCTTTCGCCGTCTCAGGCCTGAACTCACGAAAAAGACGGACCAGCTACGCTTCGCTGGTCCGCTCAGTCAGGATGAGTGCAGCGAGACCGAAGGGGGGAGTCCCGCCGTTACGCTTACTCAGCTATCGGGTCGCGAAATGCCACTAAAGCAACCCAATGCGTACACCCCCGAAACCCCGGAGGAAATCTCAAGGCCTCAGCTTGTCATCTGAAGCCTAATTCTCTTACGGCGCGCTCGGTAAATCGGACAACCAAATTGGCCAGACCATTGCTAAGTTTTTAGCCCCGCAAGAGTTTTCATTGTTCTGTTGATTGAAAGGTAAACCAATTTCATGCGCTTGACAATAAGACTCCGGCGTCGAGAATCTAAAATTAAAAGTTTGTTTTTAAATGCATTTTTACATTGCGCCGGTAATTTAAGTGTTTTTGCACCGCACAATGGTTGCCAAATTTCGGCCCGACATAACTGAATTTGGTATGACCTAATACCAAGAGGCATTTGAAATGACTCTTGGTATGCCTTTCGAGACTGTCTCATGTCACTGACAGATATGAGACAGTCGCGAGTTTTCAACGGCCGGAGGCGGTCAGCCTCTTCGGCCATTGGTATCACTTGAAAGCCTCATTCCCTGAAAAGTCCATCAAAGCCTTTTGGGCGCTCTCAAAGGGTCATAGGGTGTCAAACCGGCTTGCACCATTTCTATATGTGTAATATTGTCCCTATATGAGAGCTTTGATTTCGCCTCCCAAACGCCTTTCGGCGTGTCCGGAGGCAGAAACGTGTTCCGACCTCTCACTCCCTGATACGGAACACCCCATTTAAGCCCCTCCCGAAAAGGAGGGGCTCTTTTTTTAATCTGTAAAACGGTTTATGCTTGATCCTGACAAATATGGCTTGAAGGTGATTTCTCGTCTCTATATTTAAAATACAACCTTATAAAAATGACACACAGGGACACGCCATCAGGAGCTTTCATGCCTCGTCTGCGACCGACAGCCCTCGCCTGCTTGTTGCTGTTGTCTTCGGCTCTGATCAGCCCCCTTCCCTATTGTCAGGCCCACGCTCAGGCCCCGGCGGCCACAGGCGGCCTGCGCCCCAATATTGAGGGCCAAATTTCAACGCCGCTGCGTTACCGGCCGGACAAGGGTGATTTCGTCATCCGCAATGGCGCGGAATATTTCAATCGCGCGCTCTATGGCGGGCACACGGCCTTTCGCGTCGATGCGGGCGACCGACCGGAATTTTCGCTCTACCTGCCCGGCCGTGGCGGCAATCTGCGTCTGGGGCTGCGCACCGCCGCGGGTATCAAGTGGATCAATGAGGCGCAGGACACCGAGAGCCGCTATCGCCCCGGCGAGATGCTATACACCATCCGCGATCCGCTGATCGGTGCGACGGGCCACCTTGTCATCGAAGTCATTGCCGACCACGCCAGCGAAGGCCTGCTGTTGCGCGCCAGCGGAACCGCCCTGCCCAAGGGCACGGAACTCATCTTCGCCTATGGGGCCGGCAACGGGCAACGCGGCAATCGCGATGGTGATATCGGCACCGAAAAAGTGCCGATCAGCCAGTATTTCCAGTTCAAGCCCGATTATGCCGAAGGCACGCGCTATGAGACGGGCGCGCAGGTCTTCCATGCCGACAGCCGCACGGCGGGTCTGACCGGCACGATATCCGTCCCCGCAGCCCTTAAGCTGTCCGACGCGACAAAATGGGGCGATGCGGCACAGCTTCTGGCCTCCGATAACGCCGCCATACAGGTGGTCACCGGCCATGTGGCGCTGGGCACCGGTCCGGTCTATCTGGCTATACAGGTCACGCGGCGCGGCGCGGCAGAGGAACTTGGCACCTATCGCGATGTGACGGCGGGCAATACAGGCGCCCGGTCAGAAACCCTCTCGACCTCCCCCGCCTATGCGTCTTCCGAGCTGGCGGCGCGTTTTGAAGCGGCCAGAGCGCATTTCGCGCAAATACGCACCCGCGTGCGCACCGAAACCCCCGACCCCTATCTCGATGCGGCTGTAGGCGCGCTCAATATCGCCTCGGACGGCCAGTGGGATGAGCGCGACGGCGGCGGTATCATGCACGGGGCCATCGCCTGGCGCGCGCGGCTTCTGGGCTGGCGCGGGCCCTATGCGCTGGATGCGCTGGGCTGGCACGACCGCGCGCGGCAGAATTTCAACGGCTGGACGCGCAAGCAGAACACCAAGCCCATTCCCGACTTCGTCGCCCCGCCCGAAGAAAAGACCAATCTGGCACGCAATCCGGATGGGCTGCACACCAATGGCGACCTGTCCAACACCCACTATGACATGAATATCGGCTTCTTTGACGCCATGTTCCGTCATCTCATGTGGACGGGCGATCTCGAATACGCCAGGCGCGTCTGGCCGGTGATCGAGCGGCATATGGCGTGGGAAAAGCGCCTGTTCCGTCGCGAATACGGCCCGGACAAGCTGCCCCTCTATGAGGCCTATGCCGCCATCTGGGCCTCAGACGATATGCAATATTCCGGCGGCGGCGTGGCCTATACGACGGCCTATAACCTGTATCACAACCGCATGATGGCGCGCCTCGCCGCCCTGATCGGCAAGGACTCGACGCCGTATCAGACCGAGGCCGCTCTGATCGAACGCGGGATGCAGACCTATCTATGGATGGAAGATCGCGGGGCCTATGGAGAATTCCGCGACTATCTGGGCAAGCAGTTGCTCCACCCCAGCTATGGCCTGTGGAGCTTCTATCACAGCATCGATTCCGGCGCACCCGATGCGCGTCAGGCGGCGCGCATGGCGACCGACCTCGAACGCCGCCTGCGGCCGCTGCCCGTGACCGGTGAAGGCGTGCCGAATGAGCGGCCTTATCGGATGCTGCCTTCGTCCGACTGGATGCCCTATAGCTGGTCGATCAATAATGTGGTGATGGGCGAGAACCTGCACACGGCGCTGGCCCTGTGGCAGGCCGGGCGGCCGGACAGCGCCTATGAGATTACGCGCGGCAGCGTGCTGGCCAGCTTTTATATGGGGATTGCGCCCGGCAATGTCGGCAGCATGAACTATCTCGACGTCTATCGCCGCGAGTCGCAGCGTGACTTTGCCGATGGCACGGGCGTCATGGCGCGCACCGTGGTCGAAGGCCTGTTCGGCGTGCGCCCGGATGCGCTCAGCCGCACGCTGACTCTGGTGCCCGGTCTGCCGCCAGAATGGGACCATGCGCGGCTTATCCATCCCAACCTCAGCCTTGCCTATAAGCGCGAGGGTCAGACCGACATCTGGACTGTTACGCCTTCGGATCAGCGCTTTAACCACGCCGTTATGGAACTGCCTGCGCGCCATGACCGCGTGGCCCGCCTGACCGTCAACGGCAAGGCCGTCACATGGGACGCTCCGGAAGGCGTCGGCGCGCCCAAACTGCGCCTAGAGACACCGTTGCGAGGCCGCACCGAGGTGCGCATCGTCTGGGCCGGTCAGGCCATCGACCCTACCAAAGCGAGCCGGGTGCCGGAGGCTGACCCACACTTTACGGCGATATATCAGGGACAATTTAGCTGGCTGGCCCCCAAGGCCCAGACAGCGGAGTTTGCATCCTGCCCCGTAACCGCACCCGTATGGGCAACGGGAGCGCAGACCGTGCGCGCCGAGCCGGTGGATATCAGCGCCGTCTTCAATGACAAGGTGACGAACATCTTCCAGCCGGGCAAATACCGCTCACCGCGCTCGCCCTTTGTATCGCTGGCCATGCCGGCGCAGGGCATCGGCGCATGGGCGGGGCACGTTAATGCCACGGCCACTATTGACGATGCGGCCTTGCGTCAGGCGGGGGGCGAGGTCACGACCGTCAATGGTCTGCGCTTCCGCACGCCTGCCGACGGCAACAACATCGCCTTCGCGTCGCTGTGGGACAATTATCCGGACGAGGTGAGCGTGCCTTTAAGCGGACAGGCGAAGCGCGCCTTCCTGCTGATGGCCGGTTCGACCAACCACATGCAAAGCCGCCTGACCAATGGCGAGGTCGTCGTCACCTATACGGACGGCACGACGCAGGTGCTGACGCTGCGCAATCCGGAAAACTGGTGGCCGATCGAGCGTGACTATTTCATCGACGACTATCAGTTCCGCCTGTGCGGCGAAGTCCCGGTGCGCGTGGACCTCAAGACGGGCAAGGTGTGGACGCCGGGCCCCGACTGGAAGGGTCGCGCCAGCCGCGAAAAGATAGACGGCGGCGCGGGAAGCGTGCTCAGCCTCGACCTCAACCCTAACAAGACACTGGACAGCATCACCGTGCGCGCCGTGGCCAATGAGGTGGTGATTGGCCTTATGGCGGTCAGTCTGGAGCGCTGACCGCCCGAGGGTCTGAACGGTGCCCGTCTTAACCCGTTGACGCCGTTAAATAATTATGATTTCTGGTAGAATCATAATGATCTAGCTTTTTGTTTTCGCCCCTCGCCGGGCGGTGGCTTTGCCACCTTGGCCGCCGCCTCAATGGCGGCTTGAGCGGAATGATTCCACTAGAGCGAAATGACTTTAGGTGGAAACGCCATTTCGCTCTACATTTTTGTTTTGTCGCGATGTTTTTGCGGAAAACCGCTCACACTTTTGGCTTCGCCGAACTTCGTTTCCGCACATCGCTCTAGAAATCATTCCGCTATAGAACAGCGAGACATCGACGGAAAAAAACGACTCATATTGTCAGTTTAATTAAAGCGACACAGCCCCTCAGATGTCTCAACCCTCGCGCGCTTTCGACCAAACACAACTCAGCAAAAGTGTGTAGATTTGTCGTATATATTCCCCCATTTATAAGATTATAAGATTAAAAAAGATATTTTTTCGCAACAAATCTCAATCACCTTTCCCTTTATCCGCTTGTTTTAATTGAAAAGCAGGGTGCGAACAGGTTTACCCTGACCAAAAAGCGACAGCTATACAAATATTGGACTGACCTAATTGACATAATAAATCTGACCCCTGTATGAATGTGAGCGTTACCATAAAAAGACGGACCGGCCTGCGGCCTGCAAAACCGTCATAATGTCCAACAGGAGGAACCCATGGTCCGTCAAAACCCGCGCGTTCTGCGCGCGACTCGTCTTGCCCTGATGTCTGCCACCATTCTGGCAGGTTTCGGCTACGGCGCAGCACACGCCCAGAGCACCGACACGTCTGCCAGCACCGATGTCACCGAAGTGGTGATTACTGGCTACCGCAAGAGCCTTCAGGACGCGACCCGCGCCAAACGCAACTCGGTCAACTTCTCGGATTCGATCTTTGCTCAGGACATCGGCAAGTTCCCGGACCTCAACCTGGCGGAATCCCTGCAACGGGTGCCGGGCGTGCAGATTTCGCGCAACGGCTATACGGGCGAAGGCACGCAGGTGAACGTGCGCGGCCTGGGCGCAAGCTTCACCAAGATCGTTCTGAACAATGCCGGCGTGGCCGTGGCCTCTGACGGCGGCATCGACGGCGGGGCCTCCAACCGCGAAGTGGACCTTGACCTCTTCCCGTCGGAACTCTTCACCCGCCTGACCGTCTCCAAGACGCCGACCGCCAGCCAGCTGGAAGGCGGCATGTCGCTGGTCAATCTGCAAAACGCCCGTCCCTTCGACAAAAAGGGGCAGCACCTGACCGTTTCGGCTTCGGCCTCCTATGGTGAAGCCTCCGGTGATTTTTCGCCGCGCGGGGCCGTCACCTTCTCAAAGACCTGGGATAAGTGGGGTGTGCTGATCGGTCTGGCCGGTTCGCGTCAGCGCACGCGCTCGGACGGGTTTGACTCGGTGGGCTGGAGCAATGCCAACCTCGCCTGCCCAACGACCGACACGGCGTGCAGCAACGCGCAGGGCAACAATTTCAGCTTCGCCACCGTCGTGCCGGCCAATGCCGGAAACGGCCTGACGACCGGTGCCACACTGGACCTGAACGCACTTCTGGCGCTGAATCCCGGCCTGACGGCCAATCAGCTCACCAACGCCATGATCCCGCGTCTGGGCCGTCTCAACTACGTCGATGGCCACCGCGATCGCCTGACCCTGATCACGGCTGTCGAATACCGCCCCTCGGACGACCTGCGCTTTGCGCTCGACATCATGGCCGCGTCGGCCAAGGGTGACTACGACCGGTCGAGCTTCAACTGGTTTGTACGTAACTCTTCGACGGCGGCCACCGGCGGCATGGTGCCGATCAATCTGAAGGTGGATGCCAATAATGTGGTCACCTCCGGCACCTTCGCCAACTCGGCCATGTTCGTCGAAGCGCGCAAGTTTGACGAGCGTCTCGATTTCGTCAACGTCAACCCCAGCCTGAGCTGGCAGATCACGCCGAAGCTGCGCCTCGATGCCGCAGCCAACTACACCCACTCGGTCTTCTTCCGTGAAGCGCCTAGCTTCCTGTTCAATACGCCCTTCAATTCCGGGCTGACGATCCAGTACACCAATGACGGCATTATCCCGACGATCAAGCCGAACAAGAATATCGCCGACCCCAACCTCGGCTGGACCTGGAACCGTGTGAATATCCAGAACGTCAAGCGTTCGACCTACACGGCCGGTGCCCATGCGGACATGACCTATGACTTCGAAAACGGATCGTCGCTGAAGTTCGGGGCGGCCTATGACGAAGCCGACCGTAAGATCACGGCCTTCGACAACTCAGCCAACTACCAGGCCGCGGCCTTCGCCGCCGTGCCGCAAAGCGCCATTGCCAGCTATCTGGGCGTCGGCCCCGCATCGGATTTCACGCACATCCTCGATGGCACACCGGGCTTTACGCAGTACATCCTGCCCGATCTCAACAAGCTGAAGGCCGCTACCAACTACGCCGCCTTCAACACTGGGGCGCCCTTCACCAACAACTCGGCTCTGGGCACACCATCGGGCGCCATCAATGAAAAGAACAAGGGCGTCTATATCGAATACAACACCCAGATTCCCGTCGGTGATCTGGTCTTCAAGGTCAATGCCGGTGTCCGCCGCGCCGTGACGGATCAGACCGTGACCGGCCCGGTGACGATCAACGGCGTGCGCCAGTTTGTGACCATGGAGACAAACTACAGCGCCAACCTGCCGTCGCTAAACGTCACCACCATGCTGACGGACAAGCTGCAACTGCGCGCCGCCGCCTCCAAGACCCTGACGCGCGCCAACCCGAACAACCTGCTGCCCGGCGTCAGCTTCTCCGATCCGTCGGCGCAAACGGCTTCGGCCGGTAACCCGTCGCTGCAACCCTACTATTCGGACAACCTCGACTTCGGGGCCGAATACTATACCGGCGGCCTCGGTTATGTCAGCGTGGCCGTGTTCAAGAAGACGGTCACTGGCTATACCGTCGTGCAGCAATCGACGCGCAAATTCAGCGATCTCGGCATCAGCTTTGCGTCTCTAACGGCCCAGCAGCAGCAGGCGATCAATGATCGCGGCGGCCCCGCCACCGCTGATGTCTTCGTCAACCAGCCGGTCAATGTGAACACGATCAACCTGACCGGCATCGAACTGGGCTGGGTGCAACCGCTCGACTTCATCGTCGATGGTTTGGGCTTCAGCGCCAACTACACGCATCTGGACGACGAAAAGGATGGCACCGCTGCCCAGCTATCACCGCAGACGGTCAATGCCACCGCCTACTACGAAAACGACCTGTTCTCGGTGCGCGCCAGCTATGTGTGGTTTGACGAACGCATCGCCGCCGGGGCCCCGCAAAACGGCCTGATGCTGCCGCTGATCGCCACCGACCGCGGTCAGGTCGATCTGTCGGCCAGCTACAATGCCAATTGGTTCGGCCAGAAGGGACAACTGACCTTCGAAGCCACCAACATCACCAACGAGCCGTTCCGTACCAATTTCGGTTACGCCAACGCGGCCTATAGCCACTTCAACCCCGGTGCCACCTATCACTTCGGCTGGCGCAGCAAGTTCTGATCTAACTTCTCGGACTCCCCCCTCAGCGGACAGGTTTTTCACGGCCTGTCCGCCTTTTTCCTTTACAATACCTGCCCGGCCCCTTTGGCCCTTCACAAATAAGCTGACGACTTTTATCGCGTCAGGGAAAACTGTGCATGACCTCAGCCATTCCAACCACCCGCCGTGCCTTGCTGACAACGGCCGCCGCCGCCAGTCTCTTGCCAAAGGACTCAGTCGCCCGCACGCGAAGCGGACGTGAACGCCTGTCACTCAATGACAACTGGCGCTTCCGGCTGGGCGACCCGGAGGGCCTCGATGGGGCGCTCGATTACGACATCCGCCCGGAGATCAAAAAGAGCGAAGATGGCAAGGAGGCGGACGCGCGTCCCGTCGATGCCACGCAGGTGAGCGCCACGCGGCCTGTGCTGAAACCGTGGATACTGCCCACGGCCAATCCGTTTATCTCTGATCCCGACAAACGCCACACACGCCCCGAAGGTCATCCGGGGGCGCAGGTCAGTTGGGTCAAATCCACCTTTGACGACTCTGGCTGGGAGGCGGTCACCCTGCCCCACGACTGGGCCATCAAGGGGCCGTTTCTGGAAACCGGTCCCTATGGCGGCATGGGCCGACTGAAAACCTGGGGTGCGGCCTGGTATCGCCGCCGTCTGGAAGTTCCGGCTTCGGATAAAGGGCGATGCCTCTTCCTCGATATCGAAGGGGCCATGTCCTATGCCACCGTGTGGTGCAATGAGCGCCTCGTCGGTGGCTGGCCCTACGGCTATAATTCCTTCCGTCTCGACCTGACGCCGCACCTGAATTACGGCGGCGCCAACCACATCGTCATCCGCCTCGACAATCCGCCGGAGTCGGCGCGCTGGTATCCGGGGGCGGGGCTTTACCGCAATGTCTGGCTGGTCAAGACCGACAGGGTGCACGTGGCCCACTGGGGTACGCAGATCACCACGCCGCACGTCTCTCAGAACGAGGCCACGGTCGATATCGTTACCCGCATCGATAATGACGGCGCCGAAGCGGCCGATATCACGCTTGTCACGCGCCTTTATGCGCTGGACGCAAAGGGTAAACCCAGCGGTCGCGCCGTCAGCGAAACCGCGCGTCAGTCGGTGCCGTTGGCGGCCAAATCCAGCCGCGTCATTAAAGCCTCGGCCACCGTGTCGCAACCCCGCCTGTGGGGACCGCCACCGGCGCAGGTGCCCAACCGCTATGTTGCGGTAACGAGCCTTATGCAGGGTACGCGCGAAATCGACCGCTATGAGACCCCCTTCGGCATCCGCAGCCTGCGCTTCGATGCGGACAAAGGCCTGTTTATCAATGACCGGTTTGTGCCGCTTCAGGGCGTCAATAACCACCATGACCTCGGCGCGCTGGGGGCGGCGTTCAATGTGCGGGCCGCTGAGCGGCAACTGGAAATGCTCATGGAGATGGGGTGCAATGCCCTGCGCATGAGCCACAACCCACCCGCCCCGGAACTGCTTGAGCTATGCGACCGCATGGGCATACTCGTCATGGATGAGGTGTTCGACTGCTGGGAAAAGCGCAAAACACCCCTCGACTTCCACCTGATCTTCCCCGATTGGCACGAGGCCGATCTGCGCGCCATGCTGAGGCGCGACCGCAATCACCCCTCGATCGTCATCTGGAGCGTCGGCAATGAGGTGGGCGAACAGTATTCCGGCGAAGCGGGGGCACAGATCGCCCGGCGGCTGGTGAAGATACTTCGCGAGGAAGACACCACCCGTCCTGTCACCAATGCCATGAACTGGGCGCAGGCCGACATGCCCCTGCCCGCCGAGATGGACGTGATCAGCCTCAACTATCAGGGGGCGGGCATCCGCAGCCTGCCCAGCAAGTTCCCGGCCTTCCGCGCCAAATTCCCCAACAAGATCATCCTGCACAGCGAAAGCTCAGCCGCCCTGTCGAGCCGCGGCGAGTATCAGTTTCCGGTGCCTGGCACGAACAGCGGGCCGGTGCGTCCCGGTGTCGGCGGTGACCCCAAAACCCATCAGGTCAGCGCCTACGAACTGTTTGCTGCCGACTTCGGTTCGTCGGCGGACCGCAACTGGGCGGCGCAGGATCAGAACCCCTACGTGGCCGGTGAGTTCGTGTGGACCGGCTGGGACTATCTGGGCGAGCCCACCCCCTATTACGAAGCACGCAGTTCCTATTTCGGCATTATTGATCTGGCCGGCTTCAAGAAAGACCGCTTCTGGCTCTATCAGTCGCGCTGGCGTCCCGACCTGCCGGTGGCACATCTGCTGCCGCACTGGAACTGGGGCAATGGGACTCAAAATGGCCGTGAGGGCGAGGTGACGCCAGTACACCTGTTCACCAACGGCGATGAGGCCGAGCTGTTCATCAATGGCAAGTCGCAGGGGCGGATCAAAAAGCGTCCGTTTGAATATCGGCTGCGCTGGGACTACGTCACCTACGAACCGGGCGAAATCCGCGCCGTCGTCTATAAGGACGGCAAGCCGTGGGCCGAAGCGCGTCGCCAGACCACGGGGGCCGCCCATGCGCTGGCGCTGGAGGCCGACCGCAGCGTGATTGAGGCCGATGGCAAGGACCTGAGTTTTGTGACCCTGCGCATTGTCGATGACAAGGGCGAGACCGTACCCTTCGCCAAAGATAAGGTGACCTTCACGCTGGAGGGACCGGGCGAGATCGTCGCCACTGACAATGGCGATCCCACCGACTTTACGGCCTTCCCGTCGCCTGCGCGCAAAGCCTTCAACGGACTGGCTCTGGCCATTGTGCGCGCAAAGCCGGGGCAAAAGGGCCGCCTGATCTTACGCGCGCAGGCCTCGGGCTTAACGGGCGCTCAGCTCACTTTGGCGACGCATTAGAGCGCATTCCGAAAAGTGTGCAGCGGTTTTCGGAATCAAATGCGCGACAAAACAAAGTATTAGAGCGGAATTTCGTTTCAACCTGAACGAAATTTGCTCTAACACAGAGACTCTCACTCAAAAAAACCCACTGTCGCGCGACAGTGGGTAAGATCTGAGAGAGAAATAAAACCGAACCCCGTCTAAGAAATCTCAAGACTAGGAGCCGGGTAAACTACGTGATCAAACACACACTCACGTACTCGCTATACGCCCCGGACCGTAGCAGGCCTTAAGGGGCGTCGGAGCTATGGGGCCATTCCGCGTGGGATCGGCCGAAAGCGATCAGGGCCTCAGACACGTCAGGGTCAAACGGCCAAGCTTTCAGCCATCATCTCCCCGGCATGTACGCCTTGTCCAGCGATTATTATTTCAATTTGGTTTAATAATGGCAATAGTACTACAATTTGTCAATTTCAATCGCGAATTTCGCCGAAAGCCGGTTTTGTGAGTGAAACCATCAACGACTTCGTATCGAAACGACTTAAACGCCGTGCATCTCTTTAATAAAAATATAGACGCTGTAACATGTATATGTTGCGAACAAAATTAGTAAAATTAAGAATCTAAAATCCAAAAAATCTACAACATTGACATAACAGTATGACCCATATGTCACATAAAATAACACTAGAAAAAGTCGAAATCCATTAGAAAATTTATAATTTGATTTCAACCCTCTCTTGGCAGATGAGTAAGCATATTGAACCCCTGACTTTAAGTTCCAATCTAACAATATTGATAAACAAAAACCAAAAATAAATGCAAATAAGTATTCATGCATATTGATAAAATAAAATCCATATATATATATTTTTTAATAAACTCCTCCATTACCCCCTCAATAAATTGAAATTTGATACATTATTTAAAATAACGGAATATTGAGTGGGTCGCATTACTTATGTGTGGCTAAAAATTCACTCAAAGAAGTCGAGCCGCGCGCTCGGTGATCCTGACGGATTAGGTTAGCACAGCATCCGTTCAAACGACAGATTCAGACCGCAAAAAGGAGGATAACCATGTCCAAGAACACTATCTGCCTGTGGTACGCGCGCGAGGCCGAAGAGGCGGCGCGCTTTTACGCCAGCGTCTTCCCGGACTGTGCGGTGACCGCCGTGCACAAGGCCCCGACCGACTTCCCGGGCGGCAAGGCGGGTCAGGTGCTGACCGTCGAATTCACTGTGTGTGGCATTCCCTGCCTAGGGTTCAATGGTGGCGACGCCTTCCAGCAAACCGAGGCCTTTTCGTTCCAGATTGCTACCGAAGATCAGACCGAAACCGACCGCTATTGGGACGCCAGTGTTGGCAATGGCGGCAAAGAGAGCGCGTGCGGCTGGTGTAAGGACCGCTGGGGCCTGTCGTGGCAGATCACGCCGCGTGCCTTGAGCGACGCCATGAAGCAAGGCGGTGCGGTGGCGGAGCGCGTCTTTCAAGCCATGATGACCATGGGAAAGATCGACGCGGCGGCCATCGAAGCCGCGGTGAAAGGGTGAAACTAGGCTCAGGCCCTATTAATTAACGCGAGGGATTCCCAAGGGGGGGTTGATGTGATTCACTTTTGGAAGGAGGTGGATCATGGCTGATGTGTTTTTGCTGTCTGATGTGCAATTCAACCGGATACGCCGGTATTTTCCGTTGTCGCATGGCGTTCCTCGCGTGGATGATCTGCGCGTGGTCAGCGGGATTATTTACGTTATAAAACATGGTCTTCAGTGGAAGGATGCCCCCAAGGGCTATGGTCCGCACAAGACGCTTTATAACCGCTTCATGCGCTGGAGCCGGATGGGCGTTTTCAATCGGATTTTCAGCGCTCTGGCCTCGCAGGCCGGTGATCCGGAGCAACTGATTATCGACGCCACGCATCTCAAAGCCCACCGCACCGCAGCCAGCCTGCTAAAAAAAGGGGATTTCCCCGCCTTCTCGGACGCACCAAAGGTGGCCTGAACTCCAAACTTCATGCGGTTAGCGACCCGCACGGCAGGCCTATCTGCCTGTTGCTGACCGCTGGACACGTCAGCGACTTCAAGGGCGCAGCCTTGCTGCTGGATACACTGCCCAAAGCAAAAACTTTGCTGGGTGATCGGGGATATGACGCCAACTGGTTCCGTGATGCTCTGAAAGATAAAGGAATAAACCCCTGCATCCCTTCAAAGCGTAATCGAAAAGTCCAGATCGAGCATGACAAAATACTCTATAAGCAACGCCATAAGGTCGAAAACATGTTCGCCAAACTCAAAGACTGGCGGCGCGTACACACTCGATACGACCGCTGTGCCCACACCTTCTTCTCTGCCATACTTATCGCCGCTACCGTCATCTTCTGGCTCTGATCAATGAGTCTTGAGCCTAGCCATCGATAGCCATGAATGGCTAACGATGGCTACAGGGGCTCACAGCGACGGATGGATACCTTCAACCCGCACACGCCAGCCGTTTCCGGGGAAGCCGGGGGCCGCCCCGCCCTGCCCGTCCCAGCCGCCGGCCATCAGGGCGACAGCCAGCAACAGGCTGCCGTTCGAGGGGAAATAGGTCTCCGCCGCGCGCTGATAGCCCGGTCCGTCGGGCCCTGCGTCCCCTTGCACGCCCGCCCCGGTCGCCGTCGGGACAAAGGCCGCGGCGTGGGCATCGAGATGCACGCGCGGCGTCATACCGCTTTGGCCATAATGGTTGTTTTTGGCCTCGAAAAACAGCCAGTCAATCGCCTCGTCCGGCGCCTTCAGCCGCGCGGCGGTCAGTGCGATCATGGCGTAGTCCCAGCCCCAGGTCTGGCGCAAATCCCAGTCGCGTTTCATACGGTCCAGCGTCCGGCGCATGGTTGGCTTATCGACGTCCCGACCCGGCAGCCAGCCCAGCGGCATCAGGAAGGACGGATGGTCGCGGTTCTGACACGCCTCATTCGGAGCAAGCTCCGAATGTGTATTTGGTCGCCCATCTGAATCCGAAAACCGCTTCACACTTTTCGGGATGGGCTCAACCGCATTCGATCTACACGCCCCCGCCGCCTTGTCCCAGAAATCGGGTTCAGAACGCACAGGCAGATAAAGGCCGTCCTTGTGCGGCAGGTCGGGCCATTTGGCCAGAACCGCGTCCCAGTCGGCGCGACGGCCCTTGCCCGCCCGCTCGCGCCACGCCTGCGCCGTCTCGATGCCCCAGCGATAATAGGCCACCTCAAAGGCCGGATCATAGGTGGTCAGCGGATCGAAATTCTCCTGCACCGGAATGATCGGCGGGCCCAGACGGTACATGCCCGTCTGTGCGTCGAGATAGGGGAAGGACGCCAGCAGGTCGGCGCTCTGTTCGACCAGTTCGCCATAGGCTTTGAGGATGCGTCCGCTGTCGCCTGCCCGATACAAAAGTTCGCACATATAGATGGGGTGCGGCTGCTGCCACATGATGAAGGGTGAGACCTTGGACGGGCTATCGACGCCATCCGGCCCGATCATCTTGGGCCACCACGCGCCTTTTAACCCCTGTTCGGCGGCGCGCGCCTTTGCCCTGGGCAGGAAGGTCACATACCAGCCGAGGCTCTTTTCCAGCAGGTGCGGCCGGCCCCACAGGGCGAAGTGCGCCGAATGCCAGGGGTGCATCTCAAGGTGCGACTTGCCGTTCCAGCTATTGGAGAACAGCCCCTCCTCCTGCGGCGGGAAGACCCCGGCCGCATTCACCGCCATCAGATATTGCGACAGGATGACCCGGCGTTCCAGCTCCGGCGCGCGCGGGTCGGTCGAACCACTGAAATCGACCATGCCGCCCTGCGACCAATAGTCGATCCAGTGCGTTTCAGTTGCCGCCTTGGCCGCAACGGGCTGTGGCAAGACCGCAAGGGGATCAGGCGAAAAGGACGCCATGACTGTCAGGGTCGGGGTTGTCGCCCTGACCCGATAGCTGTGCGGCGCGCTGGCCTCGATAGCGCTCTCCGGTGCGACAATGGCGGCATGATAGATGGTCGCGTCGATCTGGCGTTTCAGGCGCACTTCACCGGCCTTGCGAGACATCTCAATCGTGGTGTGGGCGGACGGATTGGTCCAGTCCGACGGATCGGGATTGAGCGTCTTCGACACGCCGGGAAAACGCACGGCGACGCCCAGACGGCCCTGCGCCACCAGAGCCGAGGTGACCTCAGCCATGATCGTGTCGCTGTCGGGCAGGACGCGGGTCACGACCGTCACAACCTCCCCGTCATAGACAAAGCGGCTGGTCAGCGTGCCGGTCCACAGGTCGAGCGTCTGCCGCGTATCCTTGATGTCGGCAAAGCGCGCGGGCGTCCCGTCCTTCGCCCGTAGGTCCAGCGACAGCCGTCCCAGCGAGAAGCGATGCGGGTTTTCACGAATCCACGCCACCGCCGGGTTCTTCGCGGCCTCGGCCCAGTCTTTGATATAGCCGTAGCGGCGCTTTTGCCCGCGCACGTCGATCTCGATCTGCGTATCGCGTACCGTGTAGCCCTGCGGATTGGGGAAGCTGTGCCAGGCCCATTGCGCCTCGGTCAGAAGCGGCGCGATTTTCGAATAGGGCTCTATAAAGGTCTGAAGCCCAGTAATATCCGCCGTAAAACCGATATTCCCGTTGCCCAACATCAGCGGTGCGTGCGGATCGACCATGCTCAGGGTCGGATTGTGGCGGCGGACCAGCGCCTCACGGTCGATGGGCGCCATCTCAGCCGACACAGCGGGTAAGGCGACCGAGGCACCCGTGGCCGCCGCCGTGAGCAGCAGATGACGACGGGAAAGCGAAATCGGCATGAGCGGTCTTCCTGTAAGGGGCAAGCGGCGATATCCGCAGTCTCTTTATTTGTAATCTTGTATCACCAGAGAGCGGCTTTATCCGCGTCGGGGAAGGTCGGAAAATGTGTCCGGCGTGATATTTTCCCCTTTTCATAATACCGGCATCCCACGATAGCAATCGTAGGAACCACGGCTCTTTCTTCACAATTACGCATATTCAATCAAAAAATGACCTGAAAGCCACACTTTTTTTCATGTAATTGCTCTGCTGCGTTGCAATATTTCGCAAGTGAAAGAGATTTCAAAAAATGTGTCGGAATTGAGCATTTTCGTTTACACCCCCACTCGCTTCAAGTATCTATTTTAAAAAATACATTCCGATAAAAGGGACGAAAATGCCATCAGCGAGATGGGTGGGCCTAATTTCCGCCACGAGCCTTGCCGTGTCTATTGCCGCCGGGCCGCAGATGGTCGGGGCGGCGGTGATCGGCACCAATACGCCGGCGCCTGAGGTAAGCCTGAACCGCCTGGGCGAGTTGCCCGCCGCGCAGCGCGCCGCCTGGGCCGACTATATTGCGCGCTCGCAAAAGCAGATGGCCTTCGATAAGGCGACGCTGGCCGCCGAGCTTCAGCCGGGCGAAACCCCGCCCCCGCCGCCCGTGGCCGGCAGCGGTAAAATGGTGCTCAATAAGGACGCCGCCTGGTACGCCACACCCGAAGCGCGTACCATGGCCGACACCATTGTCAGCTTTCAAACCCCGTCGGGCGGCTGGAGCAAGAATCAGGATCGCACCAAGCCGCCACGTCTGCGCGGTCAGCGCTTTGGCAATAATGCCGAAACGATGGAGCTGAATACGGGCAGTTTTGATGCCCCTCACGACCGCTTCTGGACCTTTGTCGGCACGCTGGACAATGGCGCGACGTGGACCGAGATGCGCTTTTTAGGCCGCGTGCAGGCGCAAGCCCCCGGCAAGGACGGCGACACCTACCGCGCCAGTATCCTCAAGGGCATCCATTACCTTTTGATGGCGCAGTACCCCAATGGCGGCTGGCCGCAGAACTATCCGCTGGAAGGCGGTTTCCACGACGGCATCACCTTCAATGACGATGCGGTGGCGCAGGCCGCTCTGCTTTTGACCGACATCGCCGAAGGCAAGCCGGATTTCGCCTTCGTGCCCGCCGATCTGCGCCGAAAGGCCGGTGAAGCTGCCGCGCGCGCTTTACGCCCCATCCTCGATTCTCAGATCGTGGTGAATGGCAAAAAGACCATCTGGCCGCAGCAGGTCGATGCCCTGACGCTGGCCCCCATTTCAGCGCGCAATTACGAGATGCGCTCGCTGGCCAGTTCTGAGAGCACGGATGTGCTGCTGTTCCTGATGCGCCAGCCCAAACCGTCGGCTGAGGTGCGCGCCGCCATCCATGCGGGCGTCGAGTGGCTGAAAGCTCACGCTATCTATGACAAGGCCTTTACTGAGGTCAGCAAAGAGGAAGGCCGCAAGCTGATCGACAAGCCGGGGGCCGGTCCGATCTGGTCACGCAACTATGACATCCAGACCGGCAAGCCGATCTTCGGCGACTGGGACAAGTCGATTCAGGACGATGTCAATAACATCTCCAAGGGCCGCCGCAACGGCTATTCCTGGTACGGGTCAGGGCCGAAAAAGGCCATAGATGCCTATGCCGACTGGGTGAAAAAATACCCGAAATGACTTTTTGTGGCGACCGAATGACACCGGTAACCGCAGCTCACAAAAACCAATCACACCACCCGGAAGCCAATCCGGGGAGACCACAAATGGGAAGGGATGAAAACCATGAAACTTAAGAGCACCGCCCTTATGTTCAGCGCCTCCTTGCTGGCGCTCAGCACGGCCAGCGCGGCACTGGCGCAAAACGCACCGGCACAACCGGCGGCCAAGGCCGACGATGTGCAGGAAGTGATCGTCGTAGGGGCCCGCCGCGCCGAGCAGTCGGCCATCAACCGCAAGAAAAAAGCCGCCACGACACAGGACTCGATCGTCGCCGATGACGTCGGCAACTTCCCCGACAAGAATATCGGTGACGCCATCGCCCGTATCGCCGGGGTGGCGCTTGATGTGTCCGACTCAGGTGAGCCCGGCGGATTTGCCATACGTGGGCAATCCGCTGATCTTATCCGCGTTGAAGTGGATGGCATGTCTATGCTGGCCACCAACAGTCAGGACGGTCGTTCAGTCACGGGCCTCGCTGATATGTCCTCTGACCTGATCAAGAGCGTCGATGTTGTAAAGGGTCAGACCGCAGACATGACCCCCGGTGGCGTCGGTGGCACCGTACGTATCGAGCAACGCTCAGGTCTCGACTTCGCCAAGCCGCTGTATAAATTCAATCTGCAATATCAACAAACCTCCCTTGATGGGGGCTGGTCGCCGCGTGCGAATATCGTCGCTACCCGCAAGTTTCTCGGTGGTCGTCTGGGCCTTCTGTTCAATCTGACCTACGATCAACAGGTCAATGTGTCGGATATTGCCCGCGTCTCAAACAGTTCGGCTGGCTATATCCCGCTTGGCGATTACGATAACTCACCTGAAAAATCTTTCACTCAGGCTTTTGACCCGATTGCGGCCGCTGTAACAACCAAGTCAGGCTGTGCGGCTCTTTCAACGGTTCAGGGCATCAACAGCCGCCTGAACTGCTACGCGCAATGGGAAGATTTTTTCCCCTCATTGCCGCGATTTAGCCGCGAATACCGGGATGACCGCACAACCTCGTTACAATTACGCGCCGACTATCGCGTCAACGACAATCTGACCGTTTTCTTTGCTTACAACCCGAATATCCGCGATTTCAAGAACACGGCCTATAATCTTCAGATCGCTTCGCCCACGGGCACAACCAATACAAGCGGCGTCCTGACCAGCGCCAACGTCAATAACGTCAAGGTCAACGAAAACCATTTCGTGACCCAGTACGATATGATCCGGGGCACGGCCGCGGGCAATGTCTCCAGCCTTGTCTGGGATTCTCAGGTGCGCAATCTCCATCGCATCACTGAGCAGCACTATGTGCAGGCAGGGGCCGACTGGAAATGGAATAACTGGATCGCCAAAGGCCGCATCCAGTATGCGGCGTCAAAGGCGGACCGCCAGGACGATACGATCAAGATTTTCGCGCAACTGCCCTCTGTTACCTTCAAGATGGTGCCAGAAAGCGGACTTTGGACGTACGAAGCACCCGCTTCTGTCAATATTTTCAGCCCTTCCTCCTACTATCCGGTCGCAGCCTCAAATGGCCTGAGCGCCACATCGGCGATGGAATATACGCCCTTCTACGACGAAAACAGCGAGTGGAACTATCAGCTCGACGTCACCCGCAACTTCGATAATTTCGGGCCGATCAAGACTGTGAAATTCGGTATTCAACAACGCGAGCGTCATAACCAGACGTGGCGTTACGACGGTTTTCAGATCAAGCCGGGCGTAACCCTCTATCACGCGCGCAGCCTTGATGTGGTTCGCTGGTGCAATCCAGCGACCGCACCGGCCAGTGCACCCTGTGTGTTCGGCACGACACCGATCCCAACGACAACCCTGACGAACGTACCTTACAAGAACCACACCCTCACCCAGGCCCAGTACAACAGCATTATCGACTCCGCCGTCGTGCGACTGCCGGGCGCAACCTATTTCAACGGCGTGGCAGATCGTGGCAATCTGTTGGAAAGTTGGATGGTCCCGAACTTCGATACTTTCTATAACCTGCTAAGCCAGTATGCCGATCTCAGTGGTCACAATTCGGACTGTCTGTTCCGTTGTCTGGCGTCGGATGGTAAAGTCTATGAACGTCCAACCTATTCGACAGAAGAAGGCACAACCTCAGCCTATCTGATGACGGATTTTGAAACCCGTCTGTTCGGTGTTGAGGTTCTGGGTAATGTCGGTGTGCGGTACCAGAAGGTCAGTGTGCAGGCGGCCCCATCGATCGTCTTCTATGATCGCGATGCCGTCGCCATCACAGGCACCAATACGACGACAGGTTTGCCAACCAAGGGCTATCAGTTGGCGGATACCTTTGTGTCTCGTCGGGTCGGCAATGTGGACCGCACCTCTGAAGACTTCTTGCCGAGCCTGAACCTCGCCGCTTGGCCCATCGAAGACCAATTAGCTGTGCGCTTCTCGATTGCCAAGCAACGCGCACGACCGACAATGACGAACCTGACCGGCACCTCTGCGTCCAGTTGCTATAAGGTCGATCCGACGGACCGCGAAGCGCTGGAAGCGTTTCTGGCTCAAAATCCCGGCGCATTTGACGACGGTGACTCAACGACAGACGACGGTTCCTCTGACGACAACTTTCTGGCCAACCAGTTCATTAACCGCTGTACGGGTCGGATCGGCAATCCGGAGCTAAAAGGATATGAAGCGATTACGCAAAATCTTTCGGTCGAATGGTATCCCAACAAGGACAGCCAGTTCAGCGTCACCGCCTATTCTATTGATGTGAAAACCGGACGTCCTGAAGAAGTTACCCTGAGCGGTTACGAACTCGAAGGTAACACATATACCGTCGCCACCTATAAAGATGGTGAGGGCGGCCTGAAGTTTAGCGGCCTCGAAATCGCCGGTAGGACGGCATTCAGCTTTCTACCCGGCCTGTTACGCTACACTGGCGGCGGGTTTAACTATACCTCATCAGAAGCGAGCGGCGCGACCAGCGACTATGACTATTTCTCTGGCAAATATATGCCTCCGAAAAGTCAGTCGAAGACCGTTTACAATATCAATCTCTGGTACGATGACGGCCGCCTCAACGCCCGTGTCGCCTATCAGTGGCGCGACGACTACTACAGCCAGATTTCGGCCCAGAGCGTCAATCGTATCCCAACGGGCTATGGTATAGACGGCACTACCACAACAACAGCTTACTTCAAAACGGTTCACCCTGTTTTCAAGACCGGCGCGCAACTTCTGGACGCTCGCGCCTCCTATAAGCTGAACCCGAAACTTCAATTTTTTATCGAGGGTAAAAACCTTCTCAATGACACTATCACGCGTTACGCGCCGGAGGACTATATTGATCTGAGCGACTCCGATACGCCCTATGTGTACGATCAGGTGTTCAATGGCCGCCGCATCTACGTCGGCATCATCACCACCTTCTAAACCCTTTCAGTGCGCGTAACTTTGCCCGTAACTGAGTCCGGCCCCCTTTATCCGGGGCCGGACCTTTTTAAGGACGTTTCCCATGACCCCGCACCCGTGCCTGAAACACGCCACCCTCTCGCTGGTCATGAGCGCCCTTCTGGCCTCATCCGTTGGGGCCGCCGATGCGCCGCAGACGACCCCCGTGGCCGGAATCGAAGCGCGCTGGCTGACCCCGCCGCCGCGCCCGAACACAACCTTTGCCCCTGACCGCGTGCCGAGCCGTCAGGCGGTGCTGCCCGTGCTGGAATACGTGGCTGCGTCGCAGATCGCCGATATGAGCCGCCGCCCGATTCAGCTTTCGACCGGCTCCAACCTCTCTGAAATTTCGTCCAACTGGGTGGCGGCCACCTTCTATGTCGGCGCGGCGCGACTGGCACGGATCAGCGACAATCCCGACACCCTGCGCTTTCTCACCGCTACGGCGGAGCATTATCATTACGCCTTTCGCGGCGCGCGGGCCGAGCGCCTGATGCTCAATGCCGATGAACTGGCCATTGGCGACCTCTATCAGGAACTCTATGCGCGCCGGGGGCAGCCGGGCGTGCTGATGCCGTTGCAACAGCGCCTAGATTACATGGTGCCGCACCTCAACCGTCCGCAGGAAACCGAAGCCCTGATCTGGTGGTGGAGCGACGCCCTGTTCATGGCCCCGCCGGTGCTGGCGCGACAATCGGCCCTGACCGGCGACCCGAAATACCTCAAGGCTATGGACAAGGAATGGCGGCGCACGGCGGCGCGTCTGTGGGTCGAACAGGATCGCCTCTTCCTGCGCGATGAGCGTTTCAAGGACGAGAACCACCTGGGCACCGACGGCAAGCCGATCTACTGGGCGCGTGGCAATGGCTGGGTGATGGGCGGCCTCGTGCGCGTGCTGGAGGCCATGCCGGCCGAGTTTGAAGGCCGTGCCTTCTATGTCGATATCTTCAAAAAAATGGCCAGCCGCCTGATCGAGTTGCAGCAGGCCGACGGCCTGTGGCGCAGCGACCTCAATGACCCAAAGGGCTATCCCGAAGCCGAAACCTCTGGGTCGGCCTTCTTCGTCTATGCGCTGGCGTGGGGGATCAATCACGGCCTGCTGGACCGCGCCACCTATCAGCCGGCGGTGACGCAGGGCTGGGCGGCGCTCAATCGCCACATCCTGCCCAATGGCCTGATCGGCGCGGCACAAAAGACCGGCGACCGCCCGGTGCCGACCAAACCCACCGATGTCGGCCCCTACGCCACCGGGGCCTATCTGCTGGCCGGGATCGAGGTGATGGACCTCAATGAACCGGTGCAGAGCCTGCCCGAAGCGCCCCGGCCCCGCGATAGCGACGACGCCATCCTTGCCACCACGCCGCAGCCGATCGCGCCGGTGACCGTGGTCGGGGACGCCGAAAAGGCGCGCCGCGAAGCCGAAATGAAGGCGACGCGCGCCCTTGCCTACGATCCGGCGACGCTGAAACGCCCGGCCCCCATTGAAAAGCTGACGCCACCGGCGGATCAGACGCCGCGCGCCGTCGCCCGCTTTGCGCCGGATCGTTTCGACGACCTTTTGTGGGAAAACGACCGCGTGGCGCACCGCATCTACGGCCCGGCGCTGGAAGTGCGCGAAGCCCCGTCCGGCTCCGGCATCGACGTGTGGGCTAAGCGCGTGCGCTACCCCTATATGGACCGGCAGTTGAAGTTCCCCAACTACCACACCGACCGCGGCGAAGGGCTCGACTATTACGATGTCGGACGCGGACGCGGCGCGGGCGGGCTTGGCATCTGGTACGAGAACAAGCTGTGGACTTCGCGCAACTTCACGACCTACCGCATCGACAAGACCGGCGGCGATGAGGCGAAATTCAGCGTCGATTACCGTCCCTGGCCTGTCGATGTGGTGCGCAAGGTATGGGAGACGCGCACCTTCTCCCTGCCGCTGGGGTCGAACTTCACGCGCATGACCTCGACCCTGCGCTCGGATACCCAAGAGCCGCTGATCGTCGGTATCGGTATCAACAAGCGTAAGAGCGATGGCGGATCGGGCGTAGTGACGAAGGACGCCAAGGCGGGCATTTTAAGCTTTTGGGAGCCGGATGTCGGCGATCACGGTCACATCGGCATCACCATCGCCGTTGATCCGGCCATGGTCGCAGGCTTTGCTGAAGACGCTGAAAACTATCTGATTTTGGTGCGCGTCACGCCGGGTACACCCTTCGTTTATTACATGGGATCGGCCTGGGACGGCGGGCTCGACTTCAAGTCACGCGAGGCGTGGGACGCCTTCGTCAAGACGCAGACCTTCAGCTTTAAACCTGTCCCGTAAGGAGCACCCCATGTCGGATTCGACCCGCCGTACTGCGTTGAAGGGCCTGTGCGGGGCCTCGGCCCTGCTGCCTCTGATCGTGGGTCAGGCCGCGCAGGCGCAAGCCGCCGCAGTGCCCGCAGCGGCACCACCCGGACAGGCTCCGCGCGCCTTTACCGATCCAAAGACGGGCCGCCGCGTGATACGAATATCCGACGAAGACGGCTCCGGCGTGCTTTACTTCTATCGCCCGGCCTATACGCCGCAAGGCGATGTCATGGTGATCAAGTCGCCGTCGGGCATCGTCGCCGTGCGTTTGAGCGACTGGAAGACCAGCCTGCTCGTCAAGGGCAAGGAAAACGATCTTCTGTTTATGATGCGCACCACGCGCGAGGCCGTCTATGCCATCACTGATCCCGGCGAAGGTGAGGCCGAGGACCGCCCCAAGACGCTGTACGCCATCCATGTGGACACGAAACAGGTGCGCAAGCTGACGGGCATTCCGGCGGGCCGGATCACCGGCTCCAATGCCGATGACACCCTGTTGCTGGGGCAGGTCGCCTATGGCGCCAAACCCTTGCAACCCAAGGACAAGGCGTCTCTGGAAAAGTTCGGTCAGGCCGAATACGCGGCGCTGGGCCCGGACGGTAGGCCGCTCAACTTCGCCAAGGCCAAGGGCGTGCGGATGCTGGAACGCTGGGCGGCGCGTGTGCCGGCGGAACTGTTCACCATTGATCTGAAAACCCAGGCGCGTCGCGTCCTGTTTAAAACCGAGGAGTGGATCGGCCACGCGCAGTTTTCGCCGACCGACCCGACCCTGATCCGCTTCTGCATGGAAGGGCCGTGGCACCGCGTGGATCGGATTAAACTGATCAAATCCGACGGTACAGGGCTGCAAAGCGTACATACCCGCACCATGAATATGGAGATCTGGGGCCACGAATTCTTCAGCCACGATGGCAAATGGCTGTGGTACGACCTGCAAACCCCGCGCGGTCAGGTCTTCTGGGTGGCGGGTCTGGAGCTGGCCACCGGCAAGCGCGTGTGGAAGCGGCTGGACCAAAACGACTGGGGCGTGCACTTCAACATCGCGCCCGACAATAAAACCTTTGCCTCGGACGGCGGCGACGCCGACATGGTGGCCCATGCCCCGGACGGCAAATGGATTTCGCTGCTGGAGGCCGAAACCATCGTTGATGCCGACCTGCCCTCCTATGATGAAAACCTGATCACGATTGAAAAGTTCAGGGCGACGCGGCTGGTCGATATGGGGGCGCACGATTACCGGCTTGAGCCCAATCTGCGCTTTACG